>PACG01000219.1 GCA_002699335.1 Candidatus Poribacteria bacterium | reverse complement strand
CAACCTCGTCGTCAGTATCATATTCATCTTGAATTTCTCCCACAATTTCTTCGATGATATCTTCCAGTGTTACAATTCCAGCAGTTCCGCCATATTCGTCAACCACGATGGCTAAATGTTGTTTGTTGGCTTGTAGATCCTGAAACAGATCCCATATTTTTCGGCTTTCTGGTGTGAAATTTGACTACTACGGGTTCACCAAATTGCTGTTGGAATATCCAAAGCCAACGTGAACACCATCAGCTATATACTACCTAAGCCGTTGCGCCAAAAGTCTCTTGAAATGAATTAAATATCCAAGAAAGCGTGTATCTAGAGATAGTAGGTTGGATCAAGTCTGTTCACCTCCAATCGACAGGGGGGCTGACGAACAGCACTGCTCTCGCTTCAGCCATAGGCCATTTCGGGATGTTTGCCCAAAACGCGGAGCAGCCTTTCATCTGCTCCCTCGAGGACGTAGTCGGGTATGTGGTAGTTGAGGTAAGGCCAGAAACGCTGAGACACAAAGCGCTGGCCATAGACCTGATGAAAGAGGTAACGCACCCGATCCGAGGTGTTTGGCACGCCTCGATGCCAGCTCTGGCCGTTGAGTAGATACAGATCACCGGCTTTCATATGTAGCGAGACCGGCCTTTGACCTTCAAAGATAGGATGCTCCGGATCGTTGGGCGGCCGACCAGCGTAGTGGCTACCCGGAACAAACTGACTGGGGCCAAATCGATCCTCATCCTGATCGGTCAACGCGATTTGTACCGAGATGCGCAGTACCGGCATGCGAAGACGCGGATCGTGCCGTTTGACAGATTCATTTTGGATGGGAAACTCCAGCCCATCGTCGACGTGAAACCGATTAATGCCGTGATCTCGCCGGTTGAGGATACACCCTTGGGCAATGCTGTGGCATTGAGGACCCAATACGGTTTCGGCGATGGAGATAATCGGCTCACGAATCAGTAAATCGCGAAACATTCGGTCGCATTCGAACAACCTGTGAACCACAATTGGCTTTGATCCCTCGGGTTTGGTTTTCACGTTTCGCATCTCGGCGAAATACGGTTCATCAAAGACTTGGTCAATGCGTCTGCACATTCGTTCACACTCGTCAGCAGGCAACACGTTTCTGATGATAGTGGCCCCATTGAGAAAGAAATCCTCCAGGATTGGGGTCAATTCTTCCTCGGTAAAAGGTTGGTGCAGGCTCATATGGATCACCTCAAGGTGAGAAAACACCGTATTCTACACCAAAGCGATTTTGTCTGCAACATCTAGACCGCCCCCCACAGACTTCAAGTCTAAAGAAAACAAGGGGATTTTCTCAAATCGAATCTCAACCCATTTGGGCGAATCAAGACGAGATTTTTCCATAACGAACTTCCCTCGCCAAACCACCATTTCCTGCCTACCAAGCCCGATCTCTTTGTTCACCAATTTTTAAACTGGTAGGTAGTCATACCGGTACTTAAGCCGATCAATCCCCATATCACCCCCATGATAAAGTCGCCGAGGATCAGTCCCATAAAAATTGGCGTGGCCTGGCGATGGCTGCGGAGGCCACCATAGTTCAAAAGAATCACTTTGATTGACCAACTGACAAAAATGGAAAACCAAATGTAAGTAATCGCCCAATCCCCCTGAGTCACCGCGTATCCGAGAGGATGGAAAGGCCACCAGAGAAAATGCCGTTTCATCCATAGCAAGAACAAGGCAAATAAAAAGCCGAAGACCATGAAGGCACTGGCGGCAAGATGCGGCGGTTGCGGATGGGATATCCAAGATTGAAGACGGCGATAGGCCTCTGGAGCAAAGCCGGCGTTGTCCCCATGTGAAGAACCGAGATCCAACACAGCGTAAGAGCAGGATAAAAGCCCCAAAACGGCAGCCAGCAACATTACTACCCACCACCAGCGCGTTGGGGTATTGGTCTGCCGAGCTAGTTTAAACGCTTCCAATTGGTGTGGCATAACATGGGAATTTTGACTTCGGGTGAGCCACCAAAACAGAGACATGCCAGTAAGATTCCCAGACGATAGCCGACTTGTCCCCAAAACGGCGGTCATCACCTGACCGGTGTTGCTGTAGTACAGTTCATGTACAAGTGGTCCCAACTCCGCACGCAGACGAGTAACGGTTAGCGAAAGCACCAGATAGATGCCGAAAAAAAAGAAGCTACCCACACTGACATTCCGGCCTGAACCCCAAAGGTAATAATCAGGATAAATGCAAATATTAAGCCTATCCCCGCCATGCGGTAAGACATAGGTTCTGCCGAATCGGTGTTGACAAACAAGGATTTTGAGTACTTCCCATCCATTTTAAATGCTGAGGAGAAGACATGAAAAATTTGCTGTCGACTCACCCAGAGGGCTAATATACCTATCGACAGGTAAGCACCTGTTTGCTGCCACTTGGCGTAGGGAAAGCCCGGAATGCTGACAAAACCAAAAATGGCTCCGCTGACCAACTNCGCTTTCCAGAAAAGGAAGAAAAACCAGGTGGAAAAAGCCAGGTCTAAAGGTATGAAATAGGCCAAGCCAACGGCGCATGGGTAGAAAGCGAGGACCACCGGATTGATGCTGCTCCAAGGTTTAGCCACGAACAGATGGCTGAAGTTATAAATATTCCGAATACCGGGCACCATCGGATTGAGATGATGCAATCCGTTGATCAGGGTGATACCAGCCCCCAGACCAAAACCGATCCATATTCGGCCATGCAGAAAAGAGCGGCNNTTGTCGATGGTAATGGCCAAGGGCAACTGGATGACTGGATAGGCCAATTTCTCATCTTCAACCCACTGTTTTCGTAAGATGACATTGGCACATATCATAAGAAAGACAAGAACAGCAGTAAAGGCAGACCACATTATCAGTGGACGTAACCACGCATCAATAGGTGTCAGGNTGTCCAATGGAGCGTACCGACCATCGGTATTTTCGAAAAAAGCCTGTAAAACCCGGCGATGGTNAATGACAAGCCATCTAGGAAGATGACGGTGAAAGAGAGAGGCCCATTCGTTTTCTGGTGTTGCCAACCAGAAAGGAGTGCTTATAAGACGCACCAACTGTTGTCCAACACTCTCTCCAGATAAGGCTGAGGATACAGAGAGAGTTGAATAAATGATCAGCAACTCGCCCTGGGTCAGCGCCGATCTGGGCCAGTAGCGCCTGATTCCTGAGTTCAACAGGCTCAATACAAAAATCAAAAACACTACGTTGCAAAATAGCGAAGAGGTAGTGGAATANAAAATTCCACCGCCAGTCTCGCATCGCACAATCCAGTATGAATTCAGAGGAAGGAGAAGTAGCGCAATCGTGAGTGCCCGCCAGGTAACGGCTTCAGCCTTGGTGACTTGGACAAAAGACGATTTGGTATGGATCGGCATCATAGACAGGTTACATGCCGAATTGACACTTGTCAGTTGCCCCAGTCTTCAGTCATGGAGGCGATGGAAACGAGTTTGCTGGAGCCGTTCCGACTAAAAGGAGATAAGCCCGGAGATGTCGGTAGATTCAACCCGAGAACAGCAATGCCAGTGACGCCACTTCACCTACTTTAGTGAAGAAGCCAATCACTTTGGGTAATAAGCTCCAACCACTAATGCTGGCAAAAACGACCAGAATTACAGCTGAGACAATNCCTCCGATCAACATAGGCGGTCGAGTTTGGTAAGCGGATGGGAGTTTGAAATTGAGGTAAATAGCAGCAATCATCATCAAGGCAATAGCCAAATTAGACAGGATAAATCCAGCGATTTGGGTCAAAATATCGAAAGGGATGTTCAACCAAACAATGACCGTTGTGGTAACAAAAATATAGAGCGACACGCGAAGTCGAATGGTATGGTAGCTCCACTCTCGATGCGGCCAAATGGCTTGAAAGAATTCTTGCATCACCCGGGCGTAAATTTCTGGTAAGGCCTGGAGTGTGCCCCACAAGGCCGCAATGATACAAATATANTACACCCAACGCAGATAAACGTGGATGGTACTCCAAACGTGAGCTTGCTCGGTCAGTAGGCTCCATCCTTTAAATTCAGTTTTTAACGGATAGAGGACGGCTGCCCCTGACAACATAAAGGCGCCGGTGACAATGANTAATACTAGCGCGCCGATACTAACATCCCAACGCAGCGGAGCGATTATTTTTCGCATCTGCTTGACCTGTGACGGGTCATCGGGCAGGTAATCGATTTGGTCGTTTCGAAAGGCATGTGACCGGATAGCGTCAATTTTTTCATGTCCGGTCATGCCCCAACGGTGGATACCTATCCAATTGGCGTAGACGATATAACCCATTACTGAACCCCCGACATAGGCAAATGCTGTAGCCATTGTCAGCAGAGGATTCTGCTGCGCGTCTGCTGGTGCCCAGGCNGGAAATTCAGGCAATCGACCTAGGCTCAAACTCCCAACTAGGGCTTGACCGAAATCCGGCCGAACCATAAGTGTGCCGATGATCGTGCCTGTAACCAGAATGCAACAGATGATGATTTGCTGTTTTTCCAGTTTTTCAAATGACAACCGCAGACCAAACAGTAGGGCTAAGGCGATAAATAAAGAGGTAATNCCATTTTCCCACACAGTCTCAGCCGCCGCNTTGGGTAAAACATCTCTTAACAAATAGTGAAATAGATCGCCACACGGTTTAGCAATCGGCACCCAAGCCAATGGNGCCCCGATCATCTCCATAGCCACGATGGCCAGTAGCAACCACCCGCGTGGNCCCGGTAACCGTACCAGTCGATGACCGATGTATTCCCCGCTAACGGCGGTGTAACGACCGAGGAAGTAGGTAACAAAAATGCCCTTGACCACACAACTAAGCAGCACNAACCACAGCAATCCATAACCTGCCCAGGCACCAGTCCGGACAACCACAATAGTTTCACCGGCACCAATACTGACTGAGGCAACGATAGCAGCAGGCCCAAAGACAGCCATCAATGCAATCAACTTCTGGAATGACCAAGGTTGGTTAAAAACACCTGTGGGTTGTGGAATATCAACGGGGGTTGATGTCAGCATCGGCACGTTGGNACCTTTGGNCTCATCGTACTCTTGCATTATCTCGTCCTTTGTTGGGTTTATAGTGAATCTGTGTTTGGGTTTGGGTTTGGGAACAAAAACGTAGACTTGAAAGGGGCAAAANATTTTCTGACTGATTTCCTTTTTACAACTCTTCTCAAATGGATAATTCCAAAATTCAGACAGGACATGAAGTTGATGTGTCCCTGGCAACGCACATGCTCAGCAGTGGAGACAAGCATGGCCTCCGTGTTAAGCCACATAACCAGATCGTTGGTATCATCGCGGCTTTCCAAACAGTGTTCCCCAAACCTGCATCTCGGTAACTACCCACTTCGGTAGCTTTTCTGGGTTGACCGAAAGCTGCTCAGTTCTCCTGGTCATATGCTCCTGNTCAGNAGACGTTTTCCCTTACGAATCNAGNCATCCTAGTTTACTTACTACGCATCAAACGTCTTCGCACCCCTGGAACGGCATGTGTTGGCCCGCAATATACTTGGGTTTTGGCTGGTAGTNGTTGACACCTGCTGCATCCTCTCCCTGCAGCAGAAAGGCACAGGGCCAATTGTTAGCTGTGATTCGGGTAGTCACCGGCATATACTGAAGAGAACCACCGCGTCGCCACTGATCGCTGGTATTGGCTTCTGACCCATGCAAAACTAACGGATGGTGCACCGAAACATCGCTCGCATTGAGCTCCACGTTTACCGCTTGCTCCTCGTCCACCACAGCCGGGTCCACTTCGGAATTCAGCAGATTAACGGTATCTGTTTTTGAGCGATGATCTATTGGACCCAGTCGATGGGAACCTGGAATCACCTGAACGCATCCATTTTCTATCGTCGACGAGGTGACAGCAAACCAAATGGTGATCACCTCCATCGGTTCTAAACCCCAGTAGTTGNTGTCCTGATGCCAGGCTATGGCTTGGCCGTCCCGGGGCGGTTTAGCAATATAGTCGGCAGCGAAAAAAGCGATGTCNGGTCCTACCAGCGNAGCGGCCACTTCCAACAAGTTAGGATCNCTGATGAAACGAACCCAGAATGGATCCTGGGCCACTAACCAGTGGCCCAGCCTTTCTGGGCGCAGATCTGGATGGCGCTCTATTAACCAGTCGATGTGCTGGTCTAGTTCTCTAACCAGATCNGCATCCAGTACATTGCGAACAACGACATAACCATCACGGTCATAGGCTTCTTTGATATGGGTCAGATTACTCAGACTAAATTCATTCATTAATATGGTTTCCGTCTATTTTGAATCGAGAAAGTCTGAAGCTGCCAAGGGTAAAGGGTAGGGAATCCTCATTCCAATTGCCACCGGTAAGTTCAGATTAAAGCCTATATTAAGCTAGTTCCTGTTCGTTGTCAACTTTTTGCCACAACAGATGGTGAGAATGCAGTTGTACCGTTTGTCTCTATTGGTTTATGCCGCCTTCCAGCTGGACAAAGTGCCAGCCAAAAATAGAACGTAAAGTTGTGATAGATGAAGGAATATCACCCAAAGATTCAGACTGAGCAACATTTTGATACCGTTTTTGGACATCAACACTTCAATTACCGGAAATTCAAGGAGAGGTGTCAGGTTAATGCTACATGAAATATACGTGTATGGAGAGAAGGCAACTCAGGAGGCTGTGTCCTCGGGAAAGCCAAGTTTCACCATCCGATGGACAGGATCTTNAGCCATCTCTCGCTTCAATTTCAGCACTGCCCCTAGCCTTTAGCAATATCGGTGNTTGCCCACTAAGAAATTTGTGCGACAGAGTGGCTATAACTTCAAACGCTGGCCAGCGGAAAAATGGACAAGGGCATCCTGTTAGCATGGTTGCAAAATCATGTTTCTAAAAGCTCCTATTAATGACATAGGGGAGTTAAATTACTTCAAGCGATTAACTTCAGAACAACTGGGAACAACTACTCCCCGTCCGTAAGCCGGTTAAGCTGTGACAATATATCCCCAACCGGGTTGGCTGGCAGCCGGTAGCAGGACAAAACGGACAGTATCAGCGTCTGAGCGTTATCAATGAACTGGAAATCGTTGCAAAGAACTATCCTCTACTCCCACTTACCCCTCTGGGTAGCGGTTCCGTTGCTTTCTGCGACACCTCTTTTCCCAGCAGGAGTGGGATTACGTCATATTACAGCCAATACATTAACCCCAAGTCACAATGAAGGAACTGAAAGTGGCCGGTAAATACGACTAAGATGAAAGAAACATTCGATACATGGCCAAAGAAACAGCACCTAAAATCCTGACCTTTACAAACCAGAGGACCCTTTACAAAGGTTAGCACCTACCCTGTCATCCCCTGAACCGAGTCAAGGATCTATCTTGCGTGGCAGGGATTCTTCGCTATGCTTAGCAGACAACCAAAAATGGCCGAAAAAATTCATGAACAGAAATATTTGCTTGATAAACCCAGTCCTTAGACTAGCGCGATCTGAGGACATAATTGTCGCTGATCTTGTGTTACAACGATCTGAAAAAAAAGCATCGCGGTGATATTGAAGGAAGATTTTAACGATGCAAATTGACGATTCTCTTTACGACCATCTAGTATAAACGAGCAAGAGTTTGTAAATGTCATGAGTAATTATTCTCCGTCAACCGACTTAATTCAGGAAGCGGAAGACATTTATATGAGTATGCTTGGTATCAAACAGGCTATCGATGTCATTTTTGCAACACCAGAAGATGTTGAAATCTACTGGCAAGATCCGTATCTGGTGATTCATTCAGCACTTCAATCGGGCAAAGCCATCTATGAAAAATCAGTTTTACCTGAGTGATACACGAGAATGGTTGAATCGGGCTAAAGAGCAATCTGGTACGGGTTCGCATGAGAGCAGATGAAGTTCATCTGGAAGATCTTTGCTTCGATGATCAGCAAGCGGCGGAAAAATTTCCACCCATTACCTCAAAAACTTCTGACTGATACTCAATCCCAAATCTGTTCCACCATACTTACGATTAATGCCTTAACTTGCTTGGGTAAAGGATTTAAAGATGTTTTCTATTTGATCTTTTGGAATGCCAATCCCTGTATCAGTGTTTTCTGCTCCGATTCTGTTGTTAGTGGTGCTAAGTGGGATGAACAAAGTTGGCCCCACAGTAGTCAAACACCTTGGGAGAGGGGGGTTGCGGCTTTATTCTGATTTTTCTGGGGAGAAATGCTCAATGTGAATGTTAACTATTTCGCTCTACTTTAAAGCAAACATCAGGCTATAATGACGGGTTAATTGCTTTGGCCAATCTATTCTAATTGACGAAACTGCGTATGATATATAAAACACCATCCAAAAATCGTGTTCATTTTAGTAGACATTAAGACGGAAATACGCCTTTTCTTTGTCTGATTCGATTTTTAGCTGGACACCCTACCGCCCCAGATGTTACGTTACGCCCCATAACGAGGTTCAAAGTATTAACATCAAAAATTGTAAGTAGGTAAAGTGCGATGAAACTGTATGCCCCGCCGTTGACTTTTTTGTTTACTTTGTTACCTTTCGTGATTCTAACCTTAACTGTTCTGGCCGCTCCCACTCAGGTGAGTGTAAATTCTTCTGGCTCTGGTGGGAATGCTACTAGTCAGCGACCTAGCCTTAGTCTCGACGGCAAGAATATTGCCTTCTCTTCGGCAGCATATAACCTAGTGACTTCCGACAGCAACTCAGTCCCGGATATTTTTGTTAGTAACTTGGAAACAGGATTAGTTGAGAGAGTAAGCTTAGCTGGTACCGCTGAGGCTTATGGTGGAGAGAGTACATCCGCTAGTATTAGCCCGGATGGCAGATTTGTTGCATTTGTATCAACTAAGACAAGCCTAATCGTACCTGATTTTAACGGCGCGACTGCCGATATCTATTTGTACGATCGGGATAATGATACTATCCAACGAATCAGCCTCAGCTCTGGTGGCACGCAAGCGACTAATGCTAGTGATGGCAAAATCGCTATTAGCGGCCAGGGGAAATACGTAGCTTTTGGTTCAAGTGCATCTAACCTAGTTACAGGTGACACCAATGGTGTGACTGATATCTTTCTACGTGATATCGATAACCAAACCACCAAACGGATCAGTACACCTATTGCCTGGGGAACCTTAAATAACATTGCGCTTATTCCTGTTACGGCGCCAAATCTATTTCCACAGCTTCTGTCTGCCACATATAAAGACACAACTACCGGTGCATCGGTAGAGGTTTCAGCCACTGATACGTTTTCTTTACTGGTTGAATTTCCATCTGGTACCAGCTTAACGGTCCTGCAGCAAGCGGCTATTATTGGTCCATCGCCTGTTTTTTCTTCTATCACGGATAACTCAGTACTGCAGAGAATACCAGTAACAGCCGCCCATTTCCCGGATCGAGAGGAAAATCTGTACAAAGATAGTGCCGGCATAGCGGTAGCCTTAAGCACAGTCGCTGAAGAGAATACATTTGAGTTGACAGCCGAATTTCCATCTGGTACCAGCTTAACGGCCCAGCAGCAAGCGGCTATTATTGGTTCCAGTCCCGGTTCCAGTCCCGATTGGAGCCAATCACAGTCGATCTTGGGTATTACAATGGCAGCTGTAACTTTTGTCGAGATGTTACACGATATCTACAAGGATCCAGTTAACAACAATGTATCGGTTATCGCTGCTAGTGGTGATACATTTGAGTTGGTAGTTGAATTTCCTTCTGGTACTTCGCTGGATGCAACAGCCCAAAGCAACATAATTAGCGAAACAACTGTTTCGGCTCTCGATACTCAACTGGCTGGAAAAACAGCTGGTACTGATTATAATCTGGGGGTTAAAGTGACTACAACGACCACCACCGGATATGCAACAGTCAAGATCAACGACGCAAAAACTGGGTTTAGAGTGCCAACAAATATCTCTGATCTGTATCAGGATTTAAGCTCGTACACAGCTGGTAGTGATTACAAACTAGCTGTCAGAGCCAGAACCCCTTCTAAGACCGGTTTTGTTCCGGTCCAGATCGATCAATCCTCATATACTTTCGTGGTGAAAAATATTGCTAACCTTAAAGCGGATCTTGGTGCAGCCACCCGTCGGACCGATTACCGGTTAGCTGTTCAAGTCAAAAAAACAGNCACAACGACAGGCCTGGTTGGGGTTAGAATTAACGATACGGGAGATGCCTTGGAGGTCGATTCTACTGCTGGCTCGAGTATTAACCCCGGCATCAGCTATGATGGTCGCTATATCGTTTTTCAGTCAGACGCTAAAGATTTAGTTGTAGGCGATACCAACGATACCACTGATATCTTCCTCTACGATGATCAAACAAGTACTACCACAAGAATTAGCTCCGGCACAANNCAAGCCAATNGTGCCAGTATNAAGCCANCGATTAATGGTGATGGTCGTTTTACCGTCTTCACCTCGTCNGCGTCAAATTTAGTTGCCAATGATACAAATAGCGTTTCAGACATCTTTTTATATGATAAGCAGACATCACAGCTAGAAGCTGTTAGTCTTTTACCCGATGGCACTCTGGGTGCTAATGATCACAGCCTAGGTATGGCTAGCGTCAGTGATGATGGTCGTTACGTTGCCTATTACTCAGATGCGACTAACTTGGTCGATAATAATGACAAAAAAGGCAATATCTTTGTGCGTGATCGGGGGGATACGAATCTCGGTCATTCCACCTCCACTCAGTTGGTTAATCCAGCTAGCCACACTCTAGTTTCTGCTGATGCCTATCCTATCCTGTCGGGTGATGGCCGCTATGTCGGTTATCAGTCCATTACTAGTACTAACACCTACACAGATGTCTTTCGGGATACCAACCCCTCTCTGGTAGAATGGGCAGGAGTGCTGACTATTACCAGTGCTGATACCAGCATTGATCCAATCACGCTTAAGTTTGGGGAATCGTCATTGGCTTCAGACGAATTTGACTCTGGTCCCCAATTAGACCGCCCAGCGCCGCCTTTTGTCGATTTTGGGAATGAAATTGGTCTGAGTGCTTTCTTTATAAATCAAGACTATTTCACTAACGCCAACAGTTTTGTTCCCCATCTTTACAACGATATTCGTAGGCCTTCTGAAATGGGAGAATATGTCTTTCACGTCAGAGCAGATGAATCTGATTTTACAATTCAGTGGGAGTTGACTTCGGTTCCGCAAGTGTTTCAGCAAATCTCTCTATTAGAGGGTGCCAATGTTATCGATATGAGAACAGCAAC
>PACG01000218.1 GCA_002699335.1 Candidatus Poribacteria bacterium | reverse complement strand
CGTGACCTTCCCTTGCGCTGGAGAAGAAGCAACCTTGAATCAGGCTTTTGCTCTCACTCAGCGCGGAGGGAAGATTAGCTTGATTGGTCACTATCGAGCAACACCGCGGTTCAACATAGAAACTTTAATTGTCAATTCAATGAGCGTATTCAGCCCCATGTATGGACACGTCTTCTTTGACGAAGCAGTGAAACTCTTGTTGGAAGAAGAAGTNGATTTTACGCCTCTGGTGAGTCACTGGCATCCCATAGAGAAGGCCGAGGAGGCCTTTGAGACAGCATCAGATGTCGACCAGTCGGTGAAGGTACTCTTCAATCCCTGATGATAGACGGCGTTCTAAATAGCAGGTTATACAAACCCGCGGGTAATTGGGTATATTAGAAACTATCTGACTAAGCATTACCTTGAAACCTAGATAAAGACTGTGATGAGCTACAATACTAAGAGGAGCAAAAAATGGAAAAGTGGCATATTTATCTGTATTGTTATCATTGCTAACGATGAGTTTGTGGGGGCAGNAGCNAGAGAACCAGAAGCCGGTAAGTCTGAACCTAATAGCAAAACAGTTGGATTATGCGCATCTGTTGATCAGCTATGAGGTGGCAGATGAGGATGGAGACCCGATAACTATTAGCGTCAAGGTGTCAGATGATGGAGGAGANGCATTTCATTTTACAGTACCGAGAGATTAACTGTCGGGTGACGTAGGAGAAGGAAAGAAATANTATGGACGATAGCAGCGGATGAGTTTCTGCATGTATATGGAGAGAACTTTGTAATAAGAGTGTTAGCAAATGACGGGGTAAAGGCAGCAGCGAGGGAGAGAATAACTTAGGAGAAAGACAGCTCCTAGATGGCTCTGATCCCGGCTGGCTCCTTCGAGATGGAGGATCAGCATGACAATGTGAAAAGTGCCTTGCCAGTGCATACAGTGGAACTGGACGGATTCGATATGGATGTGAATGAAATGACAGTGGGTTAGTTCAGAGAATTTATCAATCAGAGTGACTATAATATGGGGGCAATTGGAATGACGTAGCCAAGTATTCACCGACTGACGACCATCCAATGATCTATGTGAGTTGGAGTGATGCTGTTGCTTATGCCGAGTGGGCGGGCATAAAGACTGNCGACAGAAGCGGAGTGGGAATACGTGGCACGTCCCAGTGGAACAAGAAGTCCCTTTTAGCAACCGGGTACACAAGGTTGCCCTCAAAACTATAGCTGTTATTCGACCTGCCGATGGAGTTTGGTAGATTCAAGATTTAGCAGGCTAACCTCGGGACGACAATTAAACCGTGCTCCCATCAGGTTCCCCACCCCACGCGTAATGAAAATGTAGCGTTCCGTTAGTCGGCCTATCGCGGGTTTCCAAGGATACAGGCCTTCGGCCATCGTCTGGTCACTCACCGCAACAGATAAAAATGGACGATGGTCGAGAAACGGGATTTTGAGTTGTCCGCCGTGCGTATGTCCGCACAACATTAGATCCCAGTGGTAGGGATCCAACATCTGCTTGGAATCGGGGTTGTGCGAAATCAGGATCACAACCCCGTCTGATGCATTCAGACCGGCGAAGGCGGTCTCTGGTCGACAGGCTCTGCACAGGTAGTCACCAACACCGACCATCTCGATTGGGATACCTTGGACAGTGATAGATTGATGTTGGTTGAACAGCAGTTGAATACCACTCTGATCTAGCAATTGTCCCACTTGTCGATTGTCTTGGAATCGTTTAGAATCGTCGGATAGATTTGCTCGGTCGTGGTTGCCAAAACAAGCGAAGGTTGGTACCTCGTCAGTTAAAAGTCGCAACAGGCGAAGGTATTGATCAATCCGCCTGATTCGGGAGGTAATGAAATCGCCGGTTAAACAGGCCAAGTCGGGCTGCCGTTCCAAGCCGAATCGAATGGCAGTCTCGATCTGAGAGTAAGGTACTTCCGGTGAGGCATGAAAGTCGGATAGGTGGAGAAGTTTTACCCTTTTACCAATCGGAATTTTCGGCAGTTGAATTTCAGTTTCAGTCACATCTAGCCACTTAGGTTCAACAAACCGGGCATAGGCGGCAGTTGCACCAGAAAAGGCCAACAATCCACCGGCCGCCCAGAAAAAGGCGCGTCGGCTAAAGTCCATTTCTTGGTTTCCTCAATCTACTACTACCGCGATTGGCTTTCGTAGCGGATACGTGGATCTAACCAAATCAGTAGTAGGTCTGAAATCAGCGTGCCAATGATGGTCAATACACTCAACATCATCACCATACTACCCGCCAAATACATATCCTGATTCATCAGCGCGCGCAATAGCAATGGTCCAGTGGTCGGAATACCTAGCACAACCGATGTGATTATGGAACCGGAGACGATTTGGGGTAAGACCCAACCAATATTACTGACCACGGGGTTAAGGGCTACCCGAACGGGGTATTTTAGTAGCAACCTGATTTGGGGTACCCCTTTAGCCTGAGCCGTAATCACATACAGTTTACGTAATTCGTCTAACAGGTTTCCTCTAACCACACGAATCAGTGATGCGGTACTGGATGTACCAAGGACGATGACTGGAATCCAGAGGTGGTTTAGCAAATCGACAAACTTAGCCAACGACCAGGAGGCGTTCTGATATTCCGGTGAAAAAAGTCCACCAACACTCAGCCCGAAAATAGCGTCCGAAACGAACATCAGGATCAAGGCAAACAGGAAGTTGGGGATAGCGAGACCAATAAAGCCAATCAACGTAAACGAGTAATCNCCCCAAGAATACTGATTGACAGCTGAATAGATGCCAATCGGTATGGCTGTCGCATAGACGAAAAGCAGCGTTGTAACGGAGATGNTTACCGTCAGGAATAAGCGTTCAAAGATTAGTTCNGTAACAGGTTTGTTCCACTCAAACGACCGGCCAAAGTTGCCTCGCAGCAGTCCACCCATCCAACGCCAATATTGAACATAGATCGGGTCGTCCAAACTGTATCGTTTGCGTAGTGCCTCGACGAGTTCGGCATCAACAGTTTCGCCAGTTTCCTCCAGAGCTGAAATGTAAGAGGTGAGATAGTCGCCAGGTGGTAACTGAATTAAGAGAAACGAGAGCATGGAAATGGCCAGTAAGGTGGGAATCATCCACAAGATACGCTTGATGATTAAGTTGAACATGGTTGACTAATGCAGGACCGNTTGCTCCGATTCAGCTTGGTTGTCGATGGCATAACACTCAGGGGCTGTACTGCCGGGGGTTCTGAAAATCCAACCTGACACCGCTACTTCTGGCACATTGCGAAAAGTNTTTTTGACCACAAAAAGTGAGGGGATGCGGCCAACCGTGCCGATGATCCATAGATTTTGGTGATTGATATCAATGATCTGCTGAAAGAGACGGATTTGTTCGTCAGGGTCAGGTGTTCGTTCAATTTGTTGGTACAATTCCATGCACTTTTCCATTTCTGGTGGAGGCTTAATCCCTNGTTTACCGTTAGATTGAAACCAACGGGCATAGCCAATACCTTGAATCGATTCGGCACTGTAGGGGAAAAACCAACGTGGATCCATGACCGGAATTAGTTCATCGGCTGAGCCCCATACGCCAACATCGTGCAATAGGGCTGATTTTCGGGTGTAAAATAGCTGTCGTGCTTCCAATTTGAGGTCGGTTTTGACGCCAACCTCAGTCCACTGTTTGGCAATTAGTTCAAACATTGGCGTGCTCAAAAAAACAGAGGCAATTTCGATCCGAATGTGGAGAGGCCGACCGTCAGAACGGAGTCGGATACCGTCTTTGTTACGTTGACTCAACCCCATTTCATCCAGCAATCGGTTGGCTTTCACTGGATCAAAATTGGTGTAGGCTTTTTCATAATCGGCGGAATAGAAAGGCGAAATCGGTGGTGGTGAAATTTGGCACGATTGGGCAATACCAAAAAAGGCTATCTCGTTGAGTTGTCGTCGGTCGATGGCATGAGAGAGCGCTTTGCGAAAACGATGGTCGGCAAAGATACCCTTTAGTACGGGGTCCTTGTGGTTGAGGTTGATGGCTAAAGCCGAACCGCCACCGCTGCTAATCCACAACTTCACACTGTAACCTCGATTTTTGCTATTGGCCTTGAACTTAGGAAAATTATCGAATTGGAGGTGGCGTCCCTGCATCCCAACCTCACCATTCATAGCCTTCATATTAATGATTTGGCTATCGTAGATTTGGAAAGACATCTGGTCGATATAGGGCAGTTGATTACCATCTCCATCCACCTTCCAATAGTAGGGATTTCGCTCGAACAAGATCTGCTGGGCTGGCGGTGGCACTTTCAAAATCCAAGGCCAAAGTCGCGGAATGTCGACGTTCTGCCAATCGNCCCGATCTTCAAACAACTGATACCAGAAATCGAAAGACTGCTTTTCCGCTATTTTGGCCAGTTGCTCCACCGGCACAAAGTCTGGGTGAAACAGCTTTAGGTAGTGGGCTGGATATTCCACCATCGGGTAACTACGGCCAGAAGCCAAGGCTTTGAGAAACAGACCGTAGGGGCTGGAAAATTTGAAGCGGACAGTGTAATCATCGACCTTTTCGACTATCATAGGAATACCATCTCGCTGATATTCACGAGNGATAGTTGGTGTCAATTCCGGATTCCGAATTACATGGTTGTACCAAAACAAAATATCATCCACGGTAAATGGTTGACCGTCAGACCAGTGCACACCTNGCCTTAACCAAAAAGTATAAACTCTACCTTCATCTGCGATTTTCCACTTGACAGCCAAATTGGGCAAAATCTGTTGGGCCATTGGCCCCCAACGGACCAAGCCGTCGTAAGCCAATCGGGCACGGAAGATTCCCACATCCGGGGCGCTGGTTCCGTATCGTTGCCACAGGCCACCGTAAGGCCCATTTTGGTCGGGTGGGTAGATGACCAACGGATCGGTGGGGAGACGTTCTGCCACCGGCGGCAGCGATTGTCGACNCAGTATCAGTCGATCTAGCATCGGCGATTGGTTAAATTGGCGTTCGCTTGTCCATTCACCGACGGTGTGAACACCACCTTCCATCTGATCAAATTCCGCTTTGGTTAATGGTTTGAAAGCAGAATTAACCACTCCATCAGGAAGACCCGATTGTTGCAGACTGGTATTAAGTGCTGTTGCCAACCGTTGTAAATCTTGTTTCTGCCCCCATTGGCCTAGCGTCCAGGTGAAACGAGACAAAACCACCACTAGTAGAATCAGGCCCAGGATAATCGTGACAAACCGAAGTCCGAAAGATGTTGTGGATGGCAAGTATTTAAAGACTGGATTTGGAGGAGTTATTGATGATGGGTCGGTTTTCATAAGCGTACTAAGCAAAGTGGCAACGAGCAAAATGCCCCGCTGTAATCTCTCTCAGGTCAGGCACTTCGGTTTTGCATCGATCCTCAGCATGAGGACAACGTGGATGAAAAACACAACCCGTCGGCAAGTTGGCAGGGTCGGCCACTTCGCCAGATAGTAGTTGACGATCGCGATTAAGGCTAGGGTCGGGGATGGGGACAGCCGCTAAAAGCGCCTCCGTATAGGGATGTTTGGGCTGATCGAGTAATTCCTCCGTTACACCTAATTCAACCAATCGGCCAGCATACATAACAGCAATTCGGTCAGTAATATGCCCCACTACGCTCAGATCATGGGCAATAAATAAATAGGTTAGCTGGAAAGTCTCTTGTAGATCTTGCAGCAAATTTAGGACCTGAGCCTGCACCGACACATCTAGGGCTGATACTGGCTCGTCAGCCACGATTAGTGTCGGTCGTAATGCCAAAGCCCGTGCGATGCCGATCCGTTGCCGTTGTCCACCACTGAAAGCGTGCGGGTATCGCCGCAGGTGTTCGGTTTTTAAGCCTACTTGCTCCAGAAGCTCACTGACCCGCTCTTCTCGCTTCGACCGATCTACCACCCCGTTGACCAACAAGGGTTCGCCAATAATATCTGCCACTGTCATGCGGGGATTAAGCGAAGAGTAGGGGTCTTGAAAGATCATCTGCATATGTTGCCGCAGCGGGCGCAAGACGCCTTCCGAAACTGACGCTAAGTTGTAAGATTGGCCATTGACACTAAATACGATCTCACCATCCGTCGGTGACAGGGCACGTAAAAGGGTCCGACCGATCGTCGTTTTGCCAGAGCCACTTTCTCCTACTAAACCGAGGCATTCACCCGGATAGAGNTCGAAAGTAACACCATCNACCGCTTTAACCTGCCCTACGNTCTTATTAAAGAAGCCAGCTTTGATAGGAAAATACTTCTTCAGACCGCGAACTNGTAGCAATGGGGNCGCCGTCATTGGCCGGCCTCAACGGTGATTTGACGAGTGGAGGCTATGGTGTCGACTGGCTGGCGTTTGACACAAGCCACTTGATGGTTAGCTCCGGCCGTAACCAATTCTGGGGGATGACCTTGATTGCACTGGCCATCGGTAAATTNCTCGCAACGGGGATGAAAGGGACAACCTGCAATCAGCTCGAACGGGCTGGGGACTGTACCTTCGATAACTTTGAGTTTAGTCTTCGGTTTTTTGTCTCGTCTTGGAACAGAAGACAACAAGGCACGTGTATAGGGNTGTTGTGGATAGTGAAATAGATCAGGGGCTGACGCCTGCTCGACCACCCTCCCTAAGTACATGACAGCCACTTGCTCAGCCATTTCAGCTACCACACCCAGATCGTGGGTAATCAGCAAAATTGACATTGAAAAATCGGCTTGTAGATTTCGCATCAACTGCAGGATTTGGGCTTGAATCGTAACATCCAGAGCGGTAGTCGGTTCATCGGCAATCAGAAGTTTTGGTCGACACGCCAGGGCCATAGCAATTACTGCACGCTGCCGCANGCCACCGCTCATTTGATGAGGGTATTGATCGAAACGCTCGGTTGGATTGGGAATGCCAACTCGCCCCATCATATCGACCACTTGCTGTTTGGCTTCAACTTTACCCACGTCTAGATGCAGCCGAATGGCTTCCATAATTTGGTTGCCAACTGTGTGAACTGGGCTGAGTGAAGTCATNGGCTCCTGAAAAATCATAGCCACATCCTTGCCTCGAATCGACCGAATCTCCTTTCCTTCAGTTGGCAGATCGGTCAACACCAAATCATCCTCATTACCACGGTGCAGGATGATATCGCCTGAGACAATGCGACCGGGTGGAGCAATCAGTTGGAGAATCGAGAAAGCGGTTACACTCTTACCTGAACCGCTTTCACCCACAATGGCTAAAGTTTTGCCTTGCGGAATCTGTAAATTGACCCCGTTGACCGCTTGTACTGTTCCTTCGTCGAGGAAGAAGTGGGTTTTTAACTCACGAATGCTCAGTAAAGGGTTTGTCATGGTTCACATTCCCGGTTCAATTGCGGTCGTAGGGGTCGGCTGCATCTCGCAGACCNTCACCCATAAAATTAAAAACTAAAACAGTCAAGATTACAAATACGGCTGGACTCAACAACCAAGGATAAAAGGCTACCGTTTGGATGTTTTGGGCCTCTTGCAGCAAAACGCCCCAACTGGTAATTGGTGGTCGCAAGCCNAAGCCCAAAAAACTGAGCGAGGTTTCGCCAATAATCATGCCCGGAATTGCCAAAGTCAAGCTAACAATAATGTGGCTCATAAAGGAGGGCAGCAGATGATGCCACATTATTCGGGGCTGGCTTGCCCCAGCCAACATAGCAGCGGTAGCGAAATCTTCTTCCCTTAGCGATAAAATTTTGCCTCGCACCTGACGGGCTAATCCCGTCCAACNAAAAATTGACAATACAACTGTGATCCCGAAATAGATCTGTATGGGTGACCACGTTGAGGGCAATACGGCTGACAAAGCCATCCAAAGCGGAATTCGAGGGAAAGAGCGGATAATCTCGATGGCACGTTGGATAAGATTATCGATCCAACCACCATAATAGCCGGAAACAACACCGATTAGCAAACCTAAGAAAAAGCTAAGGCCGACACCCATTAAACCGATGGTCAGCGAAATTCTGGAACCGTAAATAATCCGTGAGAGGAGGTCTCGTCCCATCGAATCAGTACCCAGTAGGAACAGCGTTCCACCTGAGTCGACCCCAATCAGGTGTCGGCCGGTTTCGAAAAGCCCCCAAAATTGGTANGGGTNACCTTTGGCAAAAAGACGAAGCGGATATTTTTGNCCCCGATCTTCTCGGTAGGATTTCTGAAGGGTTTCGGGGTTTCTTCGTCCTTCCAGACCGTAGACAAAAGGCCAAAGATGAAAGCCGTCGTCGGAGAAAAAGTGGATTCGTTGCGGCGGTGCGTAAGCGTAAGAGGTGTCTTGAAATGACAGTGGATAGGGGACTAAAAATTCGCAGAAAATTGCCATCAAATAGAGGAAGAGCAGCGTCATCGCCGACCAAACCGCAACTTGATGCTTACGAAANTTCCACCACATCAACTGCCACTGTGAAGCGGTGTAGAGGTTGGAAGCCCGGGTGTTCGTTAAGTCATCGTCAAGAGCGGATAGGTCCGTCGGGTCGGTCTGAACTAGCTGCTGTGTATCCAATGGATTACGAGTGGCCCCTTCCAGTTACTGTAGCATATTTTATCAAAAAACCGTTACAAATGACAGGATTAATCCGAAATGGATACCCATCGCAGGTTCTCGGGAGAGAGCAACAAACCTTGTGCTAATTTGATTCAAGGTTGATTGTCCACTCAAAGGACTCAGGTGTCAAATCCAACTTCACGAATCGTATGGCTAAGCATTTTAGCTATCTGAACATCTGTCTTCAATAATCAAGATTCGTCGCCTCTGTTACGCTGTTGATTCTGTCAGCCATTCAAGGTCAAACTAGTCGAAAGCAATCGTCTGATAAGGGTGATCGTCTCCTCTCTCGTAGAAACAGCAAATTAGACCGTTGGGGGCTATGACCAGGTCAGAGTAAGCTGCAGGACCGGCATGGATCAGTCCGCCCTGATTCCATGNCCGGTATTCATCTTGGGTAACTTTGACTCGCAGTTGCTCGCGGGTTACACTAGCCGGATTCGCAAACAGTACCAAGTTTTGATCATCTCCAGCCGGGTTGTATCGGACTATACCGGTCTGATAGATGGGCTCAATCAACGTCTCCTCCCAGTAACCTTCACCTAATGTTATTCCTTGATCTCGGCTCCAGGAACCGACGCGGTGCTTTTCCCCTACATAGTTGCGGCTGTTGAGATAAAGCGAGCCGTCCATCGTTTCGGCGATGGTATATTCATTGGTCCCATTCTGGGCAATGCCACCGATATGCCAATGTTGNCCTTCATCGTCATTGTAAATCAGGTGTGAATGGTAAGGATCAGTTTGACGGTTAAAATCAATGCNCACCATATGATCGCAGGGAACTACCAATCGACCACGATGAGAGCCGTTTTCTAACCGTATTCCATGAACTGGACCAGTAGCATACCAGGTCCAATCGGGTCGTTTGACGCTATCCGCAATTTCGACCGGATCTGCTCATGTTTGACCATCGTCCTGGCTATTAGTCATCCAAACCAAACGAGGGGCTTGTCCTTGAGAGATCAGCGTTTCTCCTCCATCGCCCAAATAGTATGACAGAACAATAACACGATTTTCCCTGTTTGGCGATCTACGACTGGTGCCGGGTTACCCACCGTGTCACCGCCTCNATCTACGATGACCTGTTGGTTGGTCCATGTATGACCATTGTCNAAACTCCGTTCTAGAAGCAGATCTATATGTCCGGCGTCACCGCCTCCCATTTTTCGTCCTTCACAAAAAGCCAGCAGCGTACCGTTGCTGGTGACAATAACAGTGGAATTCGATAAGATATGATAACCATAGCTACCGCTGGTAAATAGGGATTGACGGGTATAGTTCAACTATTTTCTTCTGTATTTAGTGATGGCATCCGAACTGCGTCCGCACGTCGTAGGTGAATATTGCCTTCCATCGTATGGGGGTATCGAGCAGGTTGATCTGAGGCTTGATTGAGTTGTTGCAGATGGTCCTCCGATAGTCGCCAACCTAAGCAGTTGAGGTTGCTTTCTAACTGCTGGGAGGAGGTGGCCCCAACGATGACCGAAGTTACTGTTGGTTGGTCTAATACCCAGCGCAGTGCCACCGCAGCCATACTTTGGTCTAAATCCTCAGACACCTGACGAAGCGCTCTCAAAATGGCACGAACACGATCATTGGCATATTGATCGGGCAATCGGGACATATTAGCGAAGCGACTACCGTCCGGTGGGGGTTGGTCGGGAGCGTATTTACCGCTCAAGAGGCCAGCGGCCATAGGTCCCCAGACAATGACACCTAGTTCCTTCTCGCGGCAAAGCGGTAGGATCTCCTCTTCGACATCTCTGACGATCAGATTGTACTGAGGTTGCAAACTTTCGTATCGGGCTAGGTTTTTCACTTCACTGATCCAGAGAGCGTCACAGAGCCTCCAGGCGTATTCATTGCTGACACCGATGTAACGAACTTTACCCTGGCATACTAAATCATCTAAAGCGTGCAGGCGTTCTTCCGTCGTCGTTTCACGATCTACGTGGTGGATCTGGTATAGATCTATGTAGTCGGTCTGCAGACGACGTAAACTGTTCTCTACCTCTTTCATGATGTGCCAGCGGGAGGTGCCGGAGTCGTTAANGTCGGTTCCCACCGGGTTGAAAACCTTAGTTGCTAGCACCAGTTGGTCTCGATTGCCGGTTTCCTTGACCAGTTGACCGAGAATCTCCTCAGAGCGGCCGTCAGCGTAACTGTTGGCGGTATCGATNAAATTGACGCCAGCTTCGAGTGATAGTCGATAGATCTGCCTCGATTGGTCCTGGTCAATCCCCCATTCGGTATTACCAAAGGTCATCGTTCCCAAACAAAACCGTGATACTTTTAAGCCTGTTCGACCCAATCGCAGGTATTTCATCGTTATTTCCTCACTTAATTTCTCGCTTATACGCTTATATTAGCCTGGTTAATTTGACCTACATTCCTTCAGAATTTCAAAATACCGTACAGTTCCGATTCTTCAATTAACCCTAAGCCTATCATAAAACAGATACTGTGTTTCGTCAAGTAATCCTTTGCGTTGTTGAAGTCAATTTGGTTCGGGTATAATTGATTCGGAAAATGGCGGAGTGGCTGTGAAAAATATACAAAAAGGGCTATTAACAGGTCTATTCGTCGGTGGTTTGGGAACAATTCCGCTTCTGTTCTGGCTTCTCGATCTACGCGCTAAATTTCGATGCCCTCATTGTGATGAGCCAATTTTAATTCAGAAACTGACAGGAAACTTAAACCCGAAAATCGCGACAGGTGGGCCGGCCAGCAAGGACAAGTTAGAGCCTGAAACCTCACCAGAAATTGCCTGAAGGAGGCGTCTAGGGTCCACTATTCGAGCATCCGAAACAGTAGATCAAAAACAGGGCGTTTATCGGTCCGATGGCGCAGCCGAAAGCGGTGCTGAATCGTTTTGCCCGTACTGGTCTGAATGTCGAACCTCATCTTGATTTCGGCACCGGGGATGATCTCGTCCAAGGCAAAAACTTCGTAGAAATCCTGCCGCTCTTCTGGTGCAATCGTGACGGGTAGGCTGTTGCGGATCAAACTGGGAAAGATGTTGGCCTGCGGGGCGTTGTAGAGTTCGGGCGTCCGCCAGTGGCGTTGAATCCGGGCTTGACATCGATAGTTGGAAATAGTGGCTGGNATTTGGTCACTGTCNTTGTANATCCGCAATGAAATTAGAAACAACAAGTGGCCGCTTCGGGTAATGAAGCAGTTAGTCTGCTCTTCCAGCAACCCGATGTGAATCTTCGATTTCTTAGATTTAGCTGTATTTGACGAGAGCAGTAGAAAATCGTAGACCCATCGAGCGATAGAGACTGACAAAGCCAACAGACCAACGATGAGCGCAAGGGTTGCACGATCCAATGCGGGTTCTCAAACTTGCGTCTCAATTAGCGCAATACTTTTGAGATCTAATTGAAGATAGTTTGGAATTTCATACCGATTACCGTCCACATCCTTAACCAGCAGACGCCCATCGTCAAACTGAGAAATTGCAGATCTAGTACTCAAATCGAACACGATTATCCCCCGGTCGGTTTCAACCTCCCATTGGGTGACCCCAAATCGCCGATGGATGGCTTGGAGTCGAGAAATAACGGGCATGAAGTAGACTTTTTCTAAAGNGTCTTCTAATACTCGTTGGCTCTCACCGTTAAGTTGTTCCATATCCTCAATCAGACAGATTTCTTCTCGCTCCTTGTCATCCGTTTGAATGGCGATGTAATGGGTAACATCAGTTAGCGGAAAGGAGCGGGCAGGCACAACAGGTGTATGAACTGTACCATCAGACAGATGTAGTTCCAGGTCGCCAAACGAATTAAGCTTTAACTCAATTTGCTGGGGATCAACAAACTTCAGTTCATCCTCGATATTAATCGTATCCATTAGGTCACTCTCCAGGAGTTAGAAGTGGGAGTATTCGCCTTGTAAGAGGCCAACCGGCATAGTATGCAAAAAAAAGCTTTCGTGATTCTGTTCGTAACCATGTTTCTCATCATGCTTGGCATCGGTATCATTATTCCACACCTGAATTACTTTGCCGAGGAAATGGGAGCGTCCCCCTTTCAACTGGGTCTACTAATTGCGCTCCATCCAGCGGTGCAGTTCTTTTTTTCCCCTTTGTGTGGCCGATGGTCCGACCGAATTGGCAGGCGACCTGTCATGCTGGCTGGGCTAATTGGTAACACGATGGCCCTGCTGAGCTTTGGATTTTCTCGTTCCTTGATGCATCTATTCTTGGCCCGTACTTTTTGGGGGCTAGCTGCCGCCTCCTTGTTACCAACTGTGCATGCCTATGTGGCAGATATCACCGATGAAAAACACAGAGGACAAGGCATGGGGCTAATCGGAGCTTCGGTCGGCTTGGGCTTCGTTTGCGGTCCCGCTATCGGCGCTATTTTCGGCGATCTACACCACTGGTCGTTTATTACCGCTGGCATCGTCTCCGGGTTGAATACGTTGTTTGTGCTCTTATTCTTATCAGAGCCTATTGACCGAAATGGGGCTAGCGCGGACCAATCGAACCTTTCACCACTGGCCATGTTTACTCATCCGTTGCTACCCCTGTTTTTGGTGACCTTTGTCTCCAGTTTTGCTTTCGCCGGTATTGAAACGATCTTTCCACTGTTCATCAAACATCGATGGGGTTACGGAACCAGAGAAATCGCGATCATATTTGTGGTTGCGGGGCTAATTTCTGTCCTCATCCATGGGGGCGCTATCGGTAAGCTGATCAATCGGTTCGGCGAGTTTTCACTGGTTTTGGTTGGCCTACTATTGACGGTAGTAGGGCTCGCCATCTTACCTCAAGCTACCGGTTTTCTGACCGTTACCGCCTACTTCTGCCTAGCCAGCATCGGCAACATAATTATCCGTCCTACTAATACCGCCTGGGTTTCAAAACGCGCTGAGACAGAGCAAGGGACCGCCATCGGGCTGATGAACTCCCATTTGAGCTTAGGGCGAGTTTTCGGTCCTATTACTTCGGGAATACTATACGCCGGGCTAGAAAAGTCTAGCGTTGCTTCAGAATTTTTGAATAGATTTCTCCAAGCGTCAGATCCGACACAAACAGATTCAGCACACTTACACTTGCTGCAGTTAGCCGTATCAGTTTTCGATTTACCTTATGTCCCATTGGCGGTAGGCCTGCTTATAACNACGCTGTTACTAGTTCGACCACTACTCAAAATCTGGGAATCTTAGCGACTCGGTATCCACTCGCCGCCGTCTACCCTTAAATTAGCTCCTGTAATGTGATCAGCCTCCGGGGAACTCAAGAAAACAGCGGCTTTACCNATGTCAGCAATGTCTGCNGCNTTACNAAGTGGTAGATCTCGCCAAGCTGCCTGGAGATCAGATTCGGACATGAACTTTCTTTCCCCAGGGGTATCAGTCCACCCAGGCTCGATCACATTGACGTTGATTCGATGTTCGGCTAGCTCACCGGCCACCGTATACGCCATATTGTTGATAGCGGCTTTAGACATGTTGTAAGCCACGGCTCCCGAAAAGGGCCGGAAAGAGTGAACCGAACTGATAATCACAATTTTTCCGCCTTCACCTCGCTCAGCCAGATGCTGCGCCACCAGGTGGGTAACATGGAACACCCCCCACATGCAAACACCGATTGTTTTTTCAACATCCTCGACGGTGGCTTCTAAAAATCGCTGACGAACACTCATAGCCGCGTTGGCGACCAAAATGTCGATCTTACCGAAGGCCTCGATGGCCTGATTGGCCATCGACTCGACGGAGGCTCGATCCGAGACATCAGCTCCAACCACGATCGCCGACCGCCCTAAATCTCTTATAGCTTGTGCTGTCTCCTNACCCTCTTCGGCGTGACTTCGATAATTGACAGCCACATCAGCACCTGCACGGGCTAACTCTATTGCGCAGCCTCGACCAATCCCACGGGATGATCCGGTTACCAANGCGACTTTCCCTGACAAATCTACCATTTTATTCCTCTCTGCTAAAAGCGAAACCGGCTCGATATAATGTATACACCGACTAAGACAACATTTTCAAGTTGGCTTCCAATTTTTGTTGTTCTGCTTCAAATTCNGCCAATTGTTGCCGTTTCTGTTCGACGATTTCAGCTGGGGCGCGATTGATAAAGTTTGGGTTGTCGAGTTGCCTGCGCACGTTTTGCATCTGTTGATTTACCTTTTGCCACCGTTTTTGCAGCCTATCCTGCTCTTTGTCCAGGTCGATCACGCCTGCCAGCGGAATATAAAGGGTCAATTCACCGACGACCGCCACGGCTGAAGCCGGTGGTTTTTCCTGGTTGGCAGCAACAAAAATCTGCGAAAACCGGGTGAAGGCTGACAAGTATTGGGGCAGATGTAGGTTCAGTTCTTCTCGCACCTCTGCTTCGGGGGCTTGAATCAGGATTTCAACCTGACTGGAAGGCGGAACATTCATCTCTCCTCTAACGCTGCGGATTGCGTCGATAACGTCCATTACCCGACGCATCCGGGCTTCAACCGCCGGCTGGTGCCAAGCCTGATTGACGGTGGGATAAGGGGCGACGACAATGCTCTCGCATGTGCGATCAATCGGCAACCTTTGCCATATCTCCTCGGTGATAAAGGGCATGATTGGATGCAGCAACCGGGTGATACCGTCCAAGATCTCAACGGCAATCGTTTGAGCCGTCCGCTTGGCAACCGGGTCTTCCGTATAGTAGAGCCGTTGCTTGATCATCTCTACATACCAGTCACAGAATTCATGCCAAATGAACTCATAGATCACGTGGGCTGCATCGCTAAAACGGAATTGCTCCAGCGCTTTCAAGGTATCTTCGATTGTCTGGTTAAAGCGACTGCGAATCCAGTGATCAGCCAATTGTAGGTCTAGGTCAGCCTCCAGTAAAATCGAATCTTCTTCCAAGTTCATCAGCAAAAAGCGAGAAGCATTCCAGATCTTGTTGGCAAACCGCTTTCCAGCCTCAATTTGATATTCAGGCAGAGGCATGTAGGGACTGGGAATTGTGCAGTAGACAATGGCAAAGCGGAAGGCATCGGCCCCGTACTGTTCAATGGTTTCNACCGGGTCGATGGTGTTCCCNTTCGANTTGCTCATCTTTTGACCGTGTTCGTCCGCTACCAAGCCGTGTAGATAGACATACTCGAACGGTACCTGGTCCATGCACTCCAGTCCGAGCATGATCATTCGGGAAACCCAGAAGAAGAGAATATCCCAACCGGTGACCAAAACTGAGGTCGGGTAAAAAGTNTGTAACAGATCTGTTTTTTCCGGCCAACCCATGGTGGAGAAGGGCCAGAGGCCGGAACTGAACCATGTATCCAGCACATCGGGGTCACGGTGGATGTTGCCGTCCCCACAATGCGCACAAGTGGTTGGATCTTCTAACTCGCAGGTAAGTTGATCNCAATTGTCACAGTACCAGATCGGAATCTGGTGNCCCCACCAGCGCTGACGAGAGATGGCCCANGGCTGTATACTTTCCATCCATTGATGGAAACGTCGGGTCTCACGTTCCGGAATGAAGACAATGTCACCTTTTCTGGAAGCCTCCAGGGCCCGGTCAGCTAACGGTTTGACGTTGATGTACCATTGCGGGGAGAGACAGGGCTCAACCACATTATCGCATCGGTCGTGATGCCCGANAGCGTGTCGATGCGGTACAATCTTAAGCAGAACGTCTCTCGCNTCGAGATCGGTTACAATCTGCTTTCGGGCAGTGAATCGATCCAATCCCCGGTAATCCGCCCCGGCGTTTTCGTTCAGGCTACCGTCGTTATTCAAAATGTTGACCGGTTCCAGGTCGTGGCGATGACCGATCTCGTAGTCGTTGGGATCGTGGGCAGGCGTTATTTTCAAGGCACCGGTTCCCGTCTCCATATCCACATAATCATCACCGATAATGGGTAATTCCCGTCCTAAGATCGGTAAAACCGCCGTTTGGCCAATTAGGTTCCGGTACCGCTGATCGGCTGGATTAACNGCCACCGCTGTATCTCCAAGCATGGTTTCAGGCCGGGTGGTGGCGATCTCCAGAAATCGGTCGCTGTTTTTGATCGAATAGCGCAGATGATAGAAATGACCATCGATTTCGCGGGCTTCAACCTCCAGATCTGAGACCGCAGTNTGGCAGTTCGGACACCAGTTGACCATNTAGTCGCCGCGAAAAATCAGNCCTTTTTTGAACAGTTGAACAAAAGCAGCACGAACGGCCTGAGACAAGCCTTCATCCAGCGTGAACCGCTCTCGATCCCAGTCGCAAGAGCAGGCAATCTGCTGAAGTTGGTCGATGATCCGTCCTCTCGACTGATTTTTCCAATCCCACATTCGATCGACGAACCTCTCCCGACCAACCTCCTGGCGATTGGTTCCCTCTTCCAGTAGCTGTCGTTCCATGATTAATTCAGTGACAATCCCAGCGTGATCCGTACCTGGCATCCAGAGCGTATTGTACCCCTGCATCCGCTTCCAGCGAATCAGTGTATCCTGGAGCGTATTGTCGAGGGCGTGTCCAGTGTGTAAACTACCAGTGATATTGGGGGGAGGAATCACAATCGAAAATGGAGGTCGCTCAGAATGGCTCTCAGCCAGAAAGTATTTTTGGTCTAACCAGGTTTGGTACCATCTCTTTTCGATTTCCTGTGGGCTGTAGGTTTTCGGAATCTCCGTCATTTAACGATTACTCTCCGTTCATCTGTGATCTATTAGGGTTGTTGTCACCAACGAGGGTCACTTGGCTAGCGAGTTAAGCGAATGCCTATTTTGTCCGTGCGCTTCGGTCTCCGTTTTAATACGAGTGGGAATTGAACTGGTTAGGTCACCAGGTATCCTTTGTTGACGGCTTGATCAATGATCGATTCGGCCTGATGCCAGAGGGTAACCGATCCATCTTCAATCGGACGACAGCGCACCATCACCTGCGCTTTGGAGACCCGGTTATGTCGCCAGGCGATTCCACCAGCGGCCATATTTTGCGTCAGCGGCAGAAATCGGTCTACGGCGTTGGCAAACCGCGATTCAGGCGTTTCTCTAGCCTCGAACTCCTGCCACAGTTGGTAGTAGGTCTGGCCCTGTTCCTCCGGTAACAGCCCGAAGATCCGGTCGGCCGCCTTTTCTTCCCGCTCCACCTTGTCTTGGTTGGCCACTGGATCGTGGCAGTATGTGTCACCGGCGTCGATTTCGACTAGGTCGTGGATCAGTAACATCTGGATAGTTTTGAAGATGTCGATAGGTTGGTTGGCGTGTTCCGCCAACGTCATCACCATCAAGGCCAAATGCCAACTATGTTCGGCCGTATTCTCCAACCGACCGCCGTCGCAAATATAGTTGCGTCGGACAACCCCTTTTAACCGGTCAGCCTCCTGTACAAAAATCGATTGCAGTTGGAAACGTGAGAGAGGATCGCCATCAGGAACTGCACTCATCGGTTATCCATCGGAGCCGGGCAACGCAGCAGGTATTAGTTCCTGAATATCTGTCCGGTAGACCCAGGACTCCTGTCCAACATAGTGGATGCCAAAGGCACGGCGAAATCGATTAAACGAATGATTAGCATAGGATCCGTGAATCGTCAAACCGGTAAAAAACACACCGCCACCGGCAGGAACAGACAAGCGTCGAATTTCCATTTGATCCAGATTGTCCATTTCAAAAGAGTACAGTTCCTCCGACCACTCTTTCCCGTTGATATTGCGCATCCCGTATTCCTGTACCCAACTGCTGTGCTCGTCTGTATTTTGGTTTGGGTGCGCTGAGAGTAAGCCATCTTGATGACTGTTTGGGACCACACACAAGCCGCCGTTTTTCTCGTCGGTATCATCTAGCGCCAGCCAACAGGCCATCAGTGTCTCGGGTTCGTTGCGAATGTAAAGCGAATCTTGATGGATGGCAATTCCCGGGTGCGGCGCCTCCAACTCTTTAAGTGGCGGTTTCGGCAAATACATAGTTTGTACGATCATCGGTTGGCTCTCCAGCAGTTGAGCCACGCAACCAGCCACCTTGGGATGATGGGCTAGGTGAGCCCATTGCGGATCAACAACGTGGGTTCGCAAGCCCAATCGCTGTCTGTCCGGTTGTGCTTCGTGATGCAAAAAGGTTTCGATTTCTGCTGGGGTGAGCAGGTCGGGTACAACCAGATAGCCCGATTCCCAGTAAGATGTAACTTGGCCTGTCGATAGCATAGTCAATTAGTCACTTAGCAGATTGGTTGAATATTGATAGGCTTGGTGAACATACTGAGGCAGATTTTGGTGGTCGACCACTTCGAGTTCTAAAGCCAATGCTCTCTGGTAACCAATGGCACGCAGTTCCTCGATCAAGCCGGGGAGATCGACTTCTCCTTCGCCGATCGGTACCGATTGTGCGCCCACCATATCCTTGAGATGGATGTTATAAATTTTATCGGCATACTGGCGGATAATCGCCTTCCAATCTACACCTGCGGCGTGAAAATGACCGGTGTCGATAGTAATACCGATTTGAGGTGAATCGATTTCGGTAAAAATGGTGTCGAAATCAGACGCTTCTTGGAACTGTGACCTTAGATGGGGTTCGAGACCAATTTTAATCGGCAACCCCTCGATTAAACCGCTCAACTTTTTCAAGCCCGCGATCGTCGGCAGTAGGCCGTTGTCGGTTCGTTTGCCCCCAGAAAAAACGACCAAGGGACAATCNAGTTCAATGGCGGCCTCGACATTGAGCATCAAGTCATCAATCGCCTCTTCGGCTTCGATCACCGAATCGGTTGGAATACTAAATGCATAGACCTCAGTAATATGGGTTAGGCCGGCAGTATTGGCGCGTTCCAGCAGATTGGGGATGTCTATCTGACTGATGGCCTGCCGCGCCCAGGTTAGTGGGCCAGCAAGCCCCCAATGGGTAAAACCCGCCCCGGGCGCATGCCGCAACGTCTCTTCGATTTCGTCTTTGCCCGGTTGTCGTAAGGCACAGGTCGTACAAGATAAAATCATGTGATAAAACTCCGCTTCACGGCATGATTATAAAGAGGTCATAGCCTATTGTCAAGCAGAGAAACAGGGAACTCTTTTCTTCTGCTCATATCGAATGGATTGGTCTATTCATGTCGGGATTTAATTACGTTCGCCTACGTCTCCCGGGACGTAGACATCCACGCAGGCCGAATCCGGATGCTCTTCATCCTTGCCCGAACTGACCGCTTAAGATATTCTAACAACATTTAATTCTAAGTCTCAACATAATCGGAATAAAGCCGATCATCTGACTAAAAAGGATAAAAATAATGATTGTCGATACCCACTGTCACACCGGCCTGGATAAGTATGAACCCATTGAATCGCTACTTTTTCACCTGGATTCGTCAGGCGTGGACAAGGCGGTGCTCATCCAACACGCCGGCAACATAGACAATAGCTACCACCTCCAGTGTCTTAACAACTATCCGGACCGTTTGGCTTGCGCCATGATCGTGGCCGATGATGACGACGGCACACAGATTCGTTCCTGGGCTGAGCAGGGAATCCTGGGGATTCGTCTGAGGGCAGATTCACGCGCNGACACCGCCGACCCGCTGGCACATTGGCGTGTTGCCGACGAACTGGGATTGGTCGTTAGCGCCCCTTGTTCCCCGGAAAGTTTATTAGGAACGGCTTTCCAAGAGGTGCTNAGTANTTTTCCCGATCTACAGATCGTCTTGGAGCACCTGGCTGGCGCATCGCAACAGATGGAACCCCCTTACACTGTGTTTCAATCGGTGCTGAAACTGGCAGAACGCCCAACCCTGAGCATCAAGTTACCTGGTTTTGGGGAGTTTTGNCCTCTGCCCTACCCGTTTACCCAGGTCGTTCCTTTAGCGAAGATGGCGTTGGAAGCATTCGGNCCAAAGCGGATGATGTGGGGNAGCGACTATCCGCCGGTCAGCAGCAGAGAGGGTTACCGGCACTCACTGGAGTTTCCGCGTCATTACTTCTCCAGCCTAGGTCAGGAAGAACAGGACTGGATCTTTGGTCGAACGGCAGCATCTGTTTGGCGAATAANCTGAGCACGAGGNCTGTAAAGTAAGGGGCCGGTTGTAAATACCGGGCGACTCTGTTTCTCAGAGTCACGAGATATCCGTCTATGAGTATGCCGGCACGCNGCGTCCCGAGTNCTATCTATCTTTCTCCAAACATTTCCTCTCCATCAGCCAATAAGTAATCACCATCTAATACGGGCTAACAATCTAGTAGCTGATGATACCAATCTATGGGACATCTTTAGAGTACCTAACCTGCTCTACCAAGGTGGCTGGGGTAATGGCACTTCCGACTTCACTTTATAAATCGGGGCCAACACTCCGCTGACGATCGCATGACCTTCGGCGTCGATTCCGTTACAAATAGACAGTCTACTTATTAGCCGATACTGATGTCGACACCTTAAGTGATGCTCAAACCACCATCAACTCACTGGATGCTGTCATCAACTTTATCAACGATCAACGTCCCAACTTAGATGCGGTCCAGAACCAATTGGATTTTGTCAACTCCAACTTGATGTCGGCTATCCAAAACACTGAATCCTCATTATCTACAATCCGAGACGCCGACTTTGCTTTTGAAGCCAGTAACCTAGCCCGCACGCAAATCACGACTCAGTCAGGCACGGGCTATGCTGGCCCAAGCCAACTAAATCTCACAGAACATACTGTCACTACTGAAATAGAATTAGGGTAGTATTCCAAAAATAAAGATCTCCTAAAGAAACCTCCTCTTCAATCCGCCCCCTTCACTAAGGGGGCGAATGGTACAGGCTGATCTTCGATCGGATACATTCGTGGTGGCGATCTTTGATCGCTGGAGGGGTTGGATTTGTGACGATGTGGCATCGCCCCTACGATTATGTGTGACGTCTGGAGGGGCAGGATGGAACTTCGTATAAGCTAGCAAAAATATTTTAGCTGCAGGAGTAGTTGAGAGAAAGGCGTGTGTTGCTTTGCCTACATAGACGTAAGATTGGAGAGTAATTTAGGCAAAGCAGACAACCCTCCGCTCAAATAGAAGAGGACGGTCAAAATCTAGTTTTCTGCAGCAGGTAGCCCATTGAGATTTCTTTGCCCCTATGGGGAGTGGGTCGGCCACCCGATGTTATAACCTCAGGGAAAACCCTCGGACCGGGCAGTTTATTGGAACAGGATTACATCTGTGCCATCATCTATGGTAAACATGTCAGCAATAGTTTGAGCTACGTTTTTCATAAACAAGTCGTTGACATCATCACAGGCTTATAAGGGTGATGCCACAATATAGTAAGTTTTTTGGTAAAAGGCGGATAATGTGATGTTTACTGAATGGAATCAAAGAGATATAGATTCTCTGGAATTCCTCCTGTAGGCTAACTTTGAACATACTCTAAAGCTATTTGGCTACTTAACACTACGTCTTGGCTACAGTTTGTCACAAGAATAAAAGTTAACAACAACCAAGCATTTGTTCTCATTCTGATTTTCCACAGCGATCATCTTTGGGAATTCTCCTCGCTTCATTAATTAATTCCTCAATATTAGAATATACACAGATCACTGCCGTTAACCAGATATTTAGTGAAGTGTTCTAGTGACTCCATCGTCACCGTCAACGGATAATCAAATGCTTTGGGGAATAGCTTCGAAGAACTTAGGTCCTATATTTGCCAAATCCATGTCAGACTTGATTTCATAGGAAATTACATCTGGATATTTCCTCCCAAATTGTTCTATTTGTTGTCTCACTCTCTGGTCAAATTGGAACATATATTTCAATAATCTGAAGGTTAGTCTTTCAGGA
>PACG01000217.1 GCA_002699335.1 Candidatus Poribacteria bacterium | reverse complement strand
GGGATGCGGTAAATGAGATTTCGAAAATGATTCATCAGGTAGATCCAAATCACTTGACCACTACCACCCTAGCCGGTATTACACAACGTGAGATCCAGTTGATTAAAGATCGTGCCTCAGATTTGGATATTTTATCTATTCAGATGTATGGGGAATTATCCAGCCTTCCCCATCTAGTACGTGATTATGGTTGGGAAGGCCCATACATGGTCACCGAATGGGGGGCAACTGGTCATTGGGAGGTGCCGACTACATCATGGGGAGCTCCAATAGAAGAAAATAGTACGATCAAAGCCAAAAATTACCTAGAAAGGTTTGAAGCAGGTATAGCGGTTGATAAAACCCAGTGTTTGGGATCCTACGTGTTTTTGTGGGGACAAAAACAAGAGCGGACACCGACTTGGTATGGGGTCTTTTTAGAGGATGGTAAAGAAACCGAGTCAGTAGATGTTATGCATTATATATGGACTGGAAAATGGCCTGAGAATAGATCGCCCCAGATTCATTCACTGACATTAGATCAAAAAATTGCCGATGACAATATAATCCTAACTGCAAACACAGCTTACGCAGCCTATGTGTCTGCTTCTGATTTGGACGGCGACTATTTAACCTATCACTGGGAAATTTTGTATGAAAGTACTGATCTAAAGGATGGTGGCGATCTCGAATCAAAACCGTCAGCCATTGAAGTAAAAGTAATTAAAAAAAACAACCAAAGCTTAGAGTTTATTAGTCCGGCCAAATCAGGTAACTATCGTATTTTCGTGTATGTATACGATGGACAAAATCACGCGGCTACGGCCAATATCCCATTTCAGGTAAAGTAGAAATAATTAAACTAATATAACCTAAAAAATCTACTGGTGAGCGGGTTCATTTTAGTTTCTAGTTCCAGTTGAATAATATCTATTCACGTGAGAATTGTCTCAAGTTTCGTTTTATTCATATAGTCAGAAAGATAGCAAAAACAGCTTATTATGTAAAGTTTTTAGAAGTCCAATGTCAAACAGAATCAAATGATCGGCTAACTACAGCTTGGTCTTGAATGGTGAGTACCACTAGACAAAATTACTACGCATTTACGTATTGCCTTCTGACATCTGCATCGCTTCAGCATGCTTCTACCAAATCCTTTGCCTCCGTCTGGCCGTACGGTCGGAGGTCTTTGCCATACGATGCACCAGCACGACTGAGATCTCTGCCTCTGTCATACAGCTACACAATCGCTATATACTGTCCACTTTGACTCTGCTGAGTCTCTGCTTTGATCTTCTCCAGCTGCTTGAGTTCAAAGATGTCGATAGCACCAGCAAATGTTGGAACCAAAGCTGAGTTGCGGTTTATCTCAAGCGGCAATTCTCATCCAGCGCGACAAACTTCTTCGGGTATTGACTGAGAACAAAATCAAGCCCCTAGATGGGTTGAGTATGCTGCCCGTTTGACTGTGTTTTGTAAAACCAGTTGGGGGTAGCGTGCGAGCTTAGACGTTTCCTCCATTTCGGGAATAATTGATTTGAAGAAATCGGTAGCTGTTTGTTGAGTCAAGTTGCGATTTAGCTTGAAGTTGTAGATTGCATTTGAAGGTACTTATGGTTTGAAAGATGCGGCAAAAATNACTCGTTGTACGTATTGAAGCGAAAACAGTTTTNAATCTGGTTGTAAAAAGGGGTTAATTTTGATCAAATGAGAAATAAAAGTTGTAGTGATGGCNAGGATTTGCTATATTATGATGACCTCAAATTGGGATTTTAATAGAACCGTAGTGGGATAGAAGCAATGATTAATGTCCATTCGAGGAGATTGTTAAATCAGCTGTTTTTGGCTCTGTTCTCATTAGGNTTACCNCTGTCCAATTTCGCTCAGGAGTNNGTAACGGGGCCGCCCGAAGGAATNGANCTAACACCCGTTATGTGNTATGCACCAGTCGGCTTGATGGTTGGACAGGAATTTGACGCTTCCAGAATGATTAAGAAAGCAGGCAATGGCGGATTCCTGTTTATTCACGAATTATCGCGGAACATCGTACCAGTAGTACGAACCTTTGATCTCTTGGCGGGCCGATACGGCCTACTCGGATTTGAAGGAATCATTATTTTGTTGTCCNATGACCGAACCACAGCGGAAAATCGGCTTAAAGCGATAAATGGTTCGCTGAAACTGAGGCGGCCAATTGTCTTAAGCCTTGATGGTGTGGAGGGACCGGGAAATTATGCCCTCAACCGCAAGTGTGTTCTCTCCCTAGTGGTCATCAAAAATGGAAAAATCCATAGGTCTATTGCTTTCGTTGATACAGGTGAGCACAATGTGGCACAGGTGCAGGAGCTGATAGCAGAANTTGTTGGCCCAGAGCCTNNTAGCGAGGCAGAGATGCGTGAGTTAGCCAATGAACAATTCCCAAAAGAAGATCAAAAATTGCGCCAAACAGCTANTCANCAAGCTATGGATCTGCACTGGCTTCAGCGNAAAGTGGGTCAAATGCAAACGCCTNCCCNACNGAGGAATCGGCAACAAGGTNTNGNAGTTCCTCCATCAGACATNATCTCGGGACCTCCCNTCGGAGTGGCTCTCACTCCCATCATGGCCTACGCGCTAAACGGCCCATATACCGGTCAGGAGTTTGACGTCGTATCCGAAATCGGCCAATCACCTAGCATGATCCTGTTCGTACATGACCTAGTTCGAAATGCCTATCCGGTGATTCAGGCTGTTGATCGGGTTGCGGCTGAAAACGCCCTTTTCGGATTTAAATCTTTCACTCTGTTTCTAGCTGATGACCGTACGAAGGCCGAATACCAGTTGTCCCGTCGCAACGGTAACGCCACAGGTAACATGCGTTTCTCAGTCATTGGCAAGTACGGAGCACTCCACCTGGAAAATCCGATGGTTTTAAGTTTAGATGGAGCAGAAGGTCCTGGTAACTATGCTCTTAACCGTAAGGCCACTCTGACACTAATTTTTGTTAGGGATGGCAAAGTTCATCGTTCAGTCGCCATAACGGATACTGGTTTTCAGGATATTCCGTGGATTGAGAAGATAGCAACGACGCTTTTAGACCCATTGCCGGAGAAAGAAGAAAATCTGCTGCTATTTGTCCACTCTAGATTGCCCACAAATCAGACAACCATGAGAGAAATGGTGGTTCGGCATATCGCCTTTGGGCATCTGTTTAATAACAGACAAGCTAACATCAGAATCGCTGACTTGATTAGCCAAATGACTGGAAATCTACCAACCGAAGACGAAGCATTGCGCCAGATCATTATGGAAGGAATGCCAACAAGCGCAGATGAGCTTAGACAACAAGCTGTTTTTCAAGCTGGCGAATTGTACCGCATCTATACCAAACAGCTGCCCAAAATGCAACAGCAGGCCGATGCCAAGCGAATGAATGGTGGTCNAATGGCGGCAATGCGAACTTCAAACCAACTAATGACAGACGGGAAACAGGTTGTTAAAAGGACTCCNACTCAACCTGAANATGAAAAAACTTCAGCCACATTAACAACTAGAAAANAAGGGAAACCACCTGTCGATCCGCGGCTGAAAAAGTTGTTTCGGTCCTTCATCCGCCAAACCAACAATCAAGAAAAAACCGATCATCTCCTGATCGAAATTAGGAACAGGTCGAGACAGAGTGATCAACTCAGAATCGAGGTCATTCAGATGTTACAGTTGATGCTAAGTATAAGCGATCGCTATGGTACGCCTTACGCNCAGAAACAGGCCAGAACGTTCTTGAGGAAAGAGGTCGATGCTGAAGAATAAAAAGGCAAGCGTGGGGAGTCCCTCACTTGTAGTGATTGTGACGTTGATAATAGGGTTGGCTCTGTTGTTCATACTCCCAACGGGAACTTTCTTCGTGGCAGTTAAGGCAGAGATTAAGAAAGCAACTTCAGTCAGCTTCGATTTTAGCTACGATATATTACCGATGTTGGCCAAAAAGGGCTGTTCGTCAGCNGAGTGCCATGGGGCTGCGACAGGAAGAGGCGGTTTTAAACTCTCACTGTTTGGTTCTTATCCCCNTGCTGACTATAATGCCATTACGCGGGAACTGAANGCCAGACGTATTGATTACCGCCACCCATCGAACAGTCTGATTCTCAGCAAACCAACCCAGCAGATTCCACATGGTGGAGGACGTCGTTTTGATGCTCAGGATATAGCATTTAAGATGTTGCACCAATGGATTCAGGATGGCGCCCCCTACTTTCGAGACGAACCGAAAGAACTGACCCACCTAGAGTTGGTACCCAAAGATGGTGGCTACAAGGTACTGGCTACCTTTCAACGGTCAGGTAGAAGCATACAATATGAAGTGACACAGATGGCATTGATAAAATCGACCAACGATCTGGTAGCCAGTGTTGATGATAATGGGAGAGTCACCCCAAGAGGACCTGGTGAAACCTGGATACTAGCCCGATATGGCCATCTGAGCGCACGTTCACCTATAGTGAATCCGTTTCAACAGATCGCCAGTAAAAACGGTAATCTTTCCACCACACACTCGTTGGACCATATCTGGCACAAACGTTTGATCAAACTGGGCCTAGCCTCAGCCCCCCGAGCTCCTGACGAAATCTTGGTTCGCCGTCTCTATCTAGACCTGGTTGGTCGTCCCCCTGCCCCTGATGAAGTAGATCGTTTTTTCAGCATTGCAGTATCCGAACGGATCGCGGTTACAGCTGACAGGTTACTCTCCACAGACGACTTTAATACAGTCTTCGCCCATCATCTGGGGGATTGGTTTGAAGTACCAATTCCAGAAAAGGATGCCCGCAATGATAAGGTTGTTAACGCCGGTTTGCGTCGATTCTTTCGGCAGGTGGTGGGTGATGGAGACTCTATCTCCAGCGTAATCGACCGTATCTTTACCCAAAAAGGACCGGACCAAGCTTGGAGGCGTTTCAGTGACCCACGAGACAGGGCAGAGTTTGTTGGACGATCTACCTTGGGATTGAGCATCGGCTGCGCACGATGCCATAATCATCCGCTGGATCAATGGGAGCAGACAGAACACCTGCACTTCTCAGCTTATTTTGCTGAACCTCGACCAAATCCATCAGGGGAAATGATGACTGGCAAGTTCTTTCAACCCGAAACAGGAAGGCAAATTCGTCCAGCCCTACTAACGCTTGGTAAGCCTCAACCTGAGATTGTGGCTCCCTCAGAAGAACGAATTGCTCGTTTTATACTCGAAAGGGCAAAGGACCAATTTTGCCGAAATATTGTCAACCGCATATTTGGTGCCTTGATGGGTCGATACTTGGTAGATCCACCGACCGATCACCGGCTCAGTAACCCGCCCATTGACCAGGAAATGCTGGATCTACTAACACACATCTTTCAGCAAAACGGTACCGACCTGCGCGAACTGATCCGCTTCATTGTCACGTCTGAACTCTATGCTGTCGCTAGCCAACCTTCAACCAATGTTTGGTCCTCGACTGGCAATCTTCAAGTCAGTATGGATCCACAGCTTCAGTACATGGGACGACGGGAAGCAAGGAGGCTAACGAATGTTCAATTCAGAGCAGCCATCGAATTTGTACTGGGCGTGTCACTTGGATCATCAACCGACAGCCGGTCTTTACCGGAATCTCCACTGGCACGGCAACTCTACCTTCTAAACAGTGGACTGATCCAAGAAGGTCTACAAAAGCCAGGTAACCAGATNGACGCCATCTTTGAATTTGAAACCAATCCGACCGACTGGTTAAACGAATTAACCATGCTGATTCTTTCACGACAACCGCGATCGACAGAGAAGNATGTTTTTATTCCCCTGTTGGAAAAGTCTACCGATCCCCAAACTACCGTACGAGATCTGGCCTTTGCTCTAATTGTCAGTCGTGAATTTGGATCTCTTCGATAGTAAGAAACAGTTGCGTTGTTAAACAAATTGAGGAGAAATAATGATGAATCGCAAACATTTTTTGGCTACCATGTCAGCATTTCCTTTTTTACCTGGTTTGCTTTCAGGCCTGACCTTACTTGACAAAACTCAGCGGTCTATGATCCTGATCTGGATGGACGGTGGCATGTCACATATCGATACCTTTGATGGTAAGCCGGAAGCCTCTCCCGATATTGCAGGTGACTTGAAAAGTCGGGAGTCTTCACTAGAAGGAGTTTTCATCAGCCAGCATCTGCCCTTACTGTCAGAAAAAATGGCAAAGATGGTGTTAATTCGCTCCATTACCAGCCCGGAAGGTAATCATGACCGAGGCAGNTATTATATGTTGACCGGCCGTCGTCCCAACNCTGTGCTAACACATCCATCGATGGGATCCATAATTGGCCACCAATCGGTCAAAAANGACANCCCTATACCTCCNTACGTGGCTATTCCAAACGCGCATACCTATGCACATCAGGGGTTCTTGCCAACCACAGATGGACCTTTTGAGGTTGAAGGCCGTCCCGAGCGTCAAAATTTCCAAGTCAGGAACCTGGAACCGCATCCACAAATGCTGAGAGCAATGGAACTGTTACGTCAGACAGATCAATTGGACGGAGATCCGTGGTCGGAGGCAGAAGCCGACCGAGATCGATTCCTGAATCAAGCCCATGCTATATCTATGGACCCACAAATTCGGAAGCTGTTCGACCTCAAACAGGAAAAACCGGAGTTGCGTCAGCAGTATGGTTGGCATCAATTGGGCCAGTCCTGTTTATTAGCACGGCGATTGGTCGAAAAGGGGGTACGTACGGTCTTTGTTCGCTTCGATGGATGGGATCACCATTTGGACATAAAAAGCAGTCTGACTTACGGTTTCCCACCCAAACTCAGTGCTATGGACCAGGCAGTTGCTGCCCTGCATGAAGACCTGAACCGTCGCGGGCTATTGGATAAAGTGTTGGTTATGGTAGCAAGTGAATTTGGGCGTACCCCTCGTATCAATCCCCGGGGTGGTCGCGATCACTGGCCACGTGCAAGTTCAGCATTGCTATTCGGTACGGGGCTCCGATCGGGTACCGTCGTTGGCCGGACCGATGCCAAGGGTGAATCACCCATTGAACAGCCCGTTTCACCCGCCAACCTTTTTTCCACTGTTCTGTCAGCTTTAGGTGCGAATTTGCATCAAGTGCTGCACGCGCCCAATGGTCGACCTGTTCCAGTGCTTGATGACGGTGTTCGCCCTATCTCGGAAGTCCTTATCTAATTAATGGATTCCCCCTTGTCTCAGATAGACAATACCAGTTGGTTGCAAACAATACAAGAAGGTTACCCATACTCAGAAAATGCAGTCTGCTAAAAAATCGGCCTGTGTCCTATTTATTTTTGGGTTTTTTGTGTCCAATCGATTATGGGCTGAGCCAGTCACTGATGCCACCATTATTGATGGCCAGACTTATTTCTGTTCTCAATCAGGCATATACGTTGAGAGAGAAGATCAGCTCCATCTTGCCTATCGGCCTGACTTTCGGTCAGTTTGTCTGGTTGGCTATGGCTGTACCTCCCTCTTAGTCGGGGGAGGAGAACCGGAAATTTCAGGCCAGATCGGCANNNTGGATTTAACCAACGGACAATTTAATTCTATTCAGGTAGCCCGGGATCTGATATATGCAGTAGATGTCCGGGACAACAGGGCTGCTCTGGCATGTGCCGATGGTAGTGTCCTGACCCTTATACTACCCGATTTCATTTCAAACTATGTTATCCATCAACACACAGCGGCAGCAACAGTAGTCCGATTTTCAAACAATGGCCTATGGTTAGCCTCAGGTGGATTGGATAGCCTAGTGGTTCTGTCTTCACTAACTGGAGAAACAGAACCGATTCTCCTTCAAGATCACACAGACAAAGTGGAGTGTCTGACCTTCTCCCCAGATGATGATTTTCTGGCCTCCGGGGCTCAAGACGGTAAAATTAGGATTCATGCTGTTAGTCAACAAGAGCAACCAATGGTCAAGGCCAACNGTGTCAGGCTCATTCGAACTTATACCAACCTAGGATTAGAAAAAATGGCATCANCTGAAAGCACGATTATGATGGATGATAATCGACAGAATGATTACGCCAGTATTGGTGCTATCGCTTGGGGTGGGATGCCGGAAACCTTGGTGGCGGGCAGTTCCAGAGGCGTGCTTTACCAGTTTTCACTGACCGATACACAATGGCACCGATTGGATATTAGTCAATCGCATAGGTTGATTCAGCCAAACAGAATTTATGAGAGGATAACTGCGCAGGGTTCAACTTCGATCCCTGCGAACGCAGGTGATGCATCGGATTGTATTTATAGTTTGACCTTTCATCCCTCCGGTCAACTTTATGTTAGTCAACATCAGGTCACTAGGGTATCACTCTCACAACCTTAATTTAGGATCGGTAGTGCAGGGATAGGACAAGCTGCCTTTCTTTCGTAGGCTCAGGACTGATTCAACCTACAAAAAATNTAGGAGCATTTGATGATTAATAATAACAAGCCCAATGTGGTTTACATCTTAACAGATCAATGGCGTGCCAAAGCGACGGGCTATAATGGTGATCCGAATGCAATCACGCCGAATATAGATCAGCTAGCCGCTGAGTCNATCGATTTTGCCAATGCCATTGCCACTTCTCCTGTTTGCACACCCGCACGAGCCGCACTATTAACTGGGCGTTTCCCTACGACTACAGGCATGTTTATGAATGATGTACCATTATCGCCCGAGGAAAAAAGTATCGGTAAAGCTTTTAAAACAGGTGGTTATAATACGGCTTATATCGGCAAATGGCATGTGGATGGACATGGCCGTGCCAGTTATATCCCACCCGAGCGGCGGCAAGGTTTTGACTATTGGAAAGTGCTNGANTGCACACATGACTATCAGAACTCTGAATATTATGATANNGANGANCCNGANATTAAAATATGGCCTGGATACGATGCTTTTGCACANACGGANGATGCNTGTGNNTATATAAACGAACACTCCNAAAANCCGTTTTTCTTGNTTTTATCATTGGGNCCTCCGCATTTNCCGCATCACAATGCNCCCAAAGAATTTCAAGAGATGTTTTCGCCCGAAGCAATCACATTTTCACCNAATGTNGNGTTTGATGATTCCAAGTTTGAAGCATTCACCCGANAAGANGCAGCAGGCTATTANGCNCATATTGCTGCNTTGGACCAATGTNTGGGGNANCTNNTNGGGGTGCTAAAGGCAAACGNNTTAGAAGAAAATACCATTCTCATTTTTGCCTCTGATCACGGAGAAATGTTNGGGTCTCACAACAAGAAGCCATTTACGAAACAAATCTTCTGGGANGAATCCTGNCGCGTACCTTATCTGTTGCGCTATCCTNCATTNACTTCTGAATACCAGAACCGAAAAGTGATGACGCCATTGGGTACGGTGGATATTATGCCGACATTACTGGGTCTGTGTGGGCTGGAAATCCCTGATTCCGTCGAAGGCAATGATTTGTCGGTCTGCGTTCGAGATCAGATTGAATTGACAGATCATGCCGCTCTTTACATGAGTGTGTCGCCGTTTAGTGGGAACAACTGTCGGGACCCTGCCTATCGTGCTATTCGGACCAACCGCCATACTTTCGTATGGACGAGTGAAGATGTGTATTATCTCTTTGATGATGTGGAAGACCCATATCAATTAAAGAATTTGGCAGATACTCCTGAGATGACAGATGCTCAGAAAGAATTAGAACAAGAGTTGTCGGAACAATTGGAAAAGATTGGCGATCCTTTTCGGGAGAAAGAATATTATCTTGAGAAGTGGGGATATGAAGTTGGTGAGTTTGGAAATGTGTCTTATTCGAGATAAAATCAACAACAATTCCATCAACTGCAACGCTTTAACGAGTGAACTCGATTAATTGGCACGGCCATCCACCCTTATAGGATATCATATGAGCCAAACGTGGAAGTACGCTTCCCCGTCCAGAAGAGCATAGTCTGAGATAGACGGGGTGGTAACAAGTCGACTCGTCTCTTGTTATTGTGTGCCTGTATGATTAAACCGTAGGCGGTTTTCCCTCGCGGAATATCTTAATAATTGTATTCATACTTGGTAGTATCTTCTGCCGTAAGATATGATCTAGTGGATTAATAGGAATTGTCAAGCACTTTGTGGTAATGCTTTTATGCCGCAAAAAACCTAGTAACCAGTGTTCTCTTGAAAAGTTCGAAGAATTCTCCTAAACTTCTCAAAAATCACTATAGCTAACACATTGTTGGTGTATAAACTTAATTTCTTCATGAAACTTGCTAAATCCCTAGTTGGTTTCATTTGTATGATATGGATGGTATAGATTTTCCTATGGAGTCAATTTATTATAGGACTTAGCCTGTTCTTTTAGTAAATGAACCACCTATACAAAAATCGATAAGTAAGAGAACAAAACATGAAGCGCTACGACAGCAGTCTCGTTCAAGAAAGCATAAAAATAAGTTTCTTATCACAGAAGTGGATCAGGGCAAAGACTGTTGATGTAACCCTCTATGTTAGTGTAACCATCGTTGTCTGAATCACTGATAGCATCATCAGGATCAGCAGGGTTCAGCCCGTTGGCTCTTTCCCAATCGTCTGACATGCCGTCTCGGTCGACATCCCAACGATCCGGTCTCCGCTTCATAGGATATCGGTCCCATCCCCCGACTTCATTTTGCGAATCGATCAGTTCTCCCTGTTTTGCGAGGATGTTGTCAATGATGCGTTCGTCGGCATTATCTCGCATCAATGAACATCCTGAATATTTCAGGCAACTTGCGTAGGCATCTATTGCCTTTTGGGTCCGCACGGCAAATTCACCACAATCAATTTCGGCCTTCAATTCCCAATGCTGGCGTGATGTGGACATGTAATTGCCTGTGTTGGTATAGTCTATTGCCATAAAGTTGTCCTGATTAAAAGTATCTGGCATACCTTCAAAGTGGTTACCTTCAGTGAACCCTTTAGCGTGAGTGGTATCATGATCTTTGATACGAAAGGGCTGAACCGAACTGTCTATTGTGCATGGTCCAGGTCGATAGTAATTGCCAATGACATTCATCTGGACGCCACCCAAGTTGGTTCGGCCACTCCAGTTGTAATTGACACAATTACGAAAGTCCACAATCCAGTTTGCTCCTCCTTTTTCAACACCCGAGCCGATGGTTGGATGCCGATTACGGGAAGTGGTATAAATGTTGTGGTGAACGGAGGTATTGCCAAAACAGTCACGCAAAGAAGTCGCCATCGCATGTGCTCCCTTGCGATGGTGTGAGCGATTCAGAGCTTCGCTGTAGATCAACCACTGCAAGGTCATGTTCTTGTTGCCCCGATAGTCGGAATTACCGTCAATCCCCCAACTTAGGGAGAGGTGATCAAGAATGATTTGGTCGTTATAGTCAACGGTCATCACATCTGGCCCGGATCCTGTTTCCTTGTTTTCATCACCCAATCGCACACGTAGATAGCGTACAATAATATGCTGACTGTGCTTGATAGAAAAGTTTTGATCCCGCAAGGTAATGCCTTTACCTGGTGCGGTCTGACCAGCTAAGGTCAAATGGGATTTCCCTTTAATAGTCAGCGGGCTTTTGAGTACTATAGTGCCCGCCACTTCGAAGACAATAGTACGAGGGCCTTGAGCACTCTGAATGCCGTAACGTAAGGATCCAACCCCAGCGTCCTTCAGATTTGTAACACAGTAAACATCTCCGCCACGACCGCCAACAGAATATTTCCCAAATCCCTCAGCCCCAGGAAAGGCTGAAATTTGAGTGGGACTAGCCAGCGTTTCACGAGTCCAAACGACCAGCGAGAGCAACAGGAAAATTCTTTTCACCGCAACCTCCAAAAATTTCATATTTAGATTTTTATCATAAATTAGGATTGTATTATCAGACAAAGTACCAATTCAAACAGATGTAATTATATCAAATCCAACTGATTCTGTATGCTAATACCCAAGATAATTTGCAGATTAATGGAAGAGAAATTGGTGGGTTAAGAAAATCAGAAAAAGTAAGAAGGGCATCGGATAATTTCCAGGAGGAACAGAACAGATCCCAAAACAGCGCAATACCGCATTACATCCTCGATAGGGAAGGACATAGCTTAATATAGACGGAATTAATACCTACAACTCTTATCTCGTCAATATATGCTTGCACGATTTGTTACGAACTATTACTGTTGGTAGCCTCATTGCTTTAGTCTCAAAATCCAGAGTGTGCCAAGATTTGTCAGTATACATCCTAGCAATGGCTGATAGATACATTTACATTGGAAACTTGAATCCAAACTGGTCTAGACTGCGTAGCGCATTATTGCAACGAAATGACACGCTGTGCCAACAAGGGTGAACAGATGCCAGACGAAGTGACTATATCGAATATGCTTGGCTACATAGAACCCAGTTCCTGCTGTGTATGCGATGCCTCCTGAGCAGATCCAAATGATTCCCTCCATAGGCATAAGAAACCAAAGAGGCTTGACTGCAACTATGACAACCCATCCCATTCCCAGATACAGTGCCATCGAGAGCTTTGGGTAGCGAAGACCAGAGATTACCTTGAGGACGACACCCGTCAGGGCGAGGCTCCACACAATACCCAAGAGACTCCAACCCCACGCGCCACGGAGAATCCCCAAGGTAAATGGCGTATATGTGCCTGCAATCAAGAGGAAGATCGCACTGTGGTCAAGTACCTGAAAGACCTTTTTGGTTTGGCCCAGAGGAAACGCATGATAGAGGGTAGAAGCCAAATACAACAAGCATACAGTGGAAGTAAATACGCTTGCACCAACAACGCCTATCGCTCCTCCCCGCTGGGCTGCATCTGAGATGAGGACAGGGCCAGCAGCAACGGCCGTGAGGAAACCGATTCCGTGGCTTACACTGTTTGCGATTTCCTCCCCCGTCGATTGCACACGCACACTTGATGTCATTGCCTTAGTTGCGACTCTAGGAGATAATCCCAAATTATTTCTCTTATTCAACTGTTGATTGCCTAATAGGAATGGGTCTTCAACTCTAGGTTTTAAAACCCATTTGGTAGAAATTGTAGACGTTTCTTGACTGGATAACCAATGTTTAGTAAATTCCTTGGACTTCCACACGGATGTGTTTTCCCAATTTGCGAATTGTGACCATCTTTGTTTTTCCTCATGTTCAAACGTTGTTTGGATGTTTTTTAGCATGTGTTCTTAGAGGTTGGCTGATACTGGGTCCTTTCTCAGGTAGAGACATTGATCAAGACTATCTGGAAAGCATTGGTGGTGAAGCCAATGTTACCCCGAAAATTGGTGATACCGTCAAAACAACCCAAGGTGAAACTCTGACTTGGAACCTCTATCAATCACAAGGAGATATTGTTGATCTGTTGCAGGCGTTTGGCGATCATACCAATGTTATGGCTTATGCGTTTTGTTATTTGCAAAGTAAATGGGGCAAAGATGCCACAATCTCACTGGGAAGTAATGATGGTGCTGCCGTTTGGTTTAACAGCAAGCTGGTGCATAAAAACGACGTCGCTCGTGGGGTAGTCGCCGATACGGACGCATTCCCAGTGCAAGTCAAAAAGGGGAAGAATCGGCTGCTGATCAAAATTACGCAAAGCAATTCAGATTGGGGGTTTGCCTGTCAGTTTCCATTATTGGTGGGCGGTCGATTGTTAATGCTAGATGGAGAAACACCTCATCAAAACGTTGTTGTCCAAGTCCTAAAGGATAGTCGAGTTTTCGACACGGTGTTGAGCGATCGAACAGGGCGGTACGAACTCTATTTGCCTCAAACGGGTCGATATACGTTTCGTTGCCAAGTGTTGGACGGCTATATTTATTACAACTCTAGTCTGAGGAAACATAAGGTTGGGAGCCCAACCAAAGCGGTCGTCTTGTCCGATACGACCCCGATACAACAGCTGAACATCCATTTCCATTTTGCCCCATTTAAGAAGGGCACTTGGCGACATTACAGTTATCTGGATGGTCTAGCCAGCAACAGCGTTACGAGAATCTATCAAGCTAAAGACCGAACGATGTGGATTGGAACCACCAACGGTCTATCTCAGTTTGATGGGGAGCGGTTCACGAACTTAACGACCGAACACGGTTTAGTCCACAACCATATATTAGCCATTCATCAGGTGTCGGATGGCTCACTTTGGATTGGTACATTAGGCGGGGTATCCCACTACGATGGCCAAACCTTTACTAATTTTACAACAATGTCGCTGTTCCCCGATTGCTAGGTCCATGGGGCCATTGTTGCATGTTCTCATTCAGTGGCCATTTTTTATCAAGATCCACACAAAATCGAGTGTGCTTTTCAGTTTAAATTTCTTGTTTCAGAG
>PACG01000216.1 GCA_002699335.1 Candidatus Poribacteria bacterium | reverse complement strand
GGTAATGGAAATTTCAGGGTTCGGGAGGAGTAGCAAGTCTACATTTGTCGATTTACTTGTCACCCTTATGATAACCTAAACTACCGAAAAAAGGGGCAAGGAATCCTTCCGGTAGGATACGGAAAGAACAGATTTCAATCACATGTTTCCACCAACGAGTGCCCAGACCAGTAGGCAACCGACTAGCAGTGGGCTCTTAACCTAAGAGTAAGTTGAAAATTCCCTTTTTATTGTTTTTTTGAAGAGGATGAGGTGGGCTCTAGAATGACTATTATCTGATTCGCTTGAACCCGAAAGCGTTCCTGTACAGTACCTCGGCTCCAGTGAATTTGGATCCGATCTACCACAGTGTCAGTGCCAAGTCCAAAATGCAGGCGAAGATCACTAGAAGAGGCGTAGGACGATCCGCTTTTCACTTCTGCTGTTTGACGGCCATTTTGGCTTTCGATGAGAACCCTAGAACCAATCCCATCTCGGTTACTGTAACTGCCTTGCAAACGGATTTGTAACCAGTTTTGCTGGTTCCCTACCTCATTACGGAGTAAAACCGCAGGTTGATTTGAGTTGGAAATGAAGAGATCCAAGTCGCCATCTTTGTCGTAGTCACCACCGGCACAAGCCCGGCCAACATACGGAGACCGAAAGTAGTCGCCGGCAAGCGCCGATACCTCCTCAAATGTACTATCACCCCGGTTACGAAACAGTTGGTCAACCTGCGCGTAAGTTTCACTATCCATCAGCAGTTCGATCATATCTTGCGGATGACCATTGGCAGAAAACAGGTCCAGATATGTATCGTTGTCGTAGTCTAGGAAAATCGGGCTAAAGCCGACGAAACGAAATGTCGGTTCACTCAAGCCAGCGTCAACGGTGGTTTCAGCGAAGAACCCGTGATGCTCGTTTCTATACAATGTTGCTGTCTCTGAATTGGCCACGATCAGGTCTAGCCAACCGTCACGGTCATAGTCACCGAAGTCAACCCCCATTGACCCTTCAGCCGTCCCAGTTTCGTCATAGCCGGTTCCCGCTAGCAGACTTTCATCAGTGAAGGTACCATCGTGATTATTTCGATAGAGAAAATTGCGGTTGGTGTCGTTAGTCACATATAGGTCTGGCCAGTGGTCGTTATCGTAGTCAAAGGCTACCACCCCCATACCCCGTCCCTCTTCAGCATTGGTGATACCAGCCGCTAGAGAAACGTCGGAAAAGGTACCATCACCATTATTTTGGTAAAGCCGGTCCGCGGTACCGGTATAGGCACGTGGATGACCATAACCGATTCGGCCTCTAAAACGTGTTACAGGCATGCCGGTGTGGTAAGCCAGGTAATTAACGACAAACAGGTCTAGGTTGCCATCGAGGTCATAGTCCAAAAAGGTACTGGCGACGCCCCATTCCGGGTTGCCGAGGCCAACCTGTTGCGTGACATTGGAAAAAGTGCCGTCACCGTTGTTACAGTAGAACGTATCGGCACCGAAATTGGCTACATACAGGTCAGCATCACCGTCGTTGTCGTAATCGGCCGCCGTGGCTGCCATACCATATCCGAGATCGCCAACACCTGCCGGCCGACTAACATCAGTAAAAGTGCCGTCACTGTTGTTCCTGTAGAGGACATTACCAACTGTATTCTGGCCCGTTGGCGTATCACCTGCGTTGACCAGGTAGAGATCAAGGTCATCGTCATTGTCATAGTCGAATAAGGCCAGACCCGAGCCCATGGTTTCAACTATATGTTTATGATCGGTTTTGCCAACTTCGTGTTTGAAGAAAATTCCCGCCGCTTGTGTGACATCAGCAAAAATAACCTGTTGGCTATAGCTAATTCCAATCGGACAGATAAATAGATGTAAACTCAAAACCGATAGGAGTTGACGGCACAGCATAGCCAATCTCAAGTCGAAGCCGGATCTTGACCGAAAAGCATAAGATGCATTCAGTGAGGCTAAAACCAACGAAGGGTACCTAAGTCAGGATAGATGCGAAGAATGAAATGCTACCCTCTTAGTATTCGGTCTTGATTTTAGCCCAGTTCCGGGTCAGTTTACCTTTAGCATCAACCGACAGAAATACTTCCATCCCGACTTTGGCAATGGATTTAATTTCAGCCGCACTTAACACTCGAGCGTAAAAGGCGACCTCGTCTACCAACCCAGCGTAGGTTTCACCGCCTGATCCTCCAATGCGATATTCGGCGTTTTTACCGTCTGTTTTCTTGTAGTCGGTCTCCTTTTTTAAGTCCCCATCGATATAGATCTTGAATTTCTTGGTGTCGGAAGTCAGGGTGATATTAGCCCAGGTGTCTTTTTTAATCAGACCACCATCGGTTTGGCAGAGGGTCGTCCATCCGCCAACTCGACCGCGATAAGAGACTAACCCCTGATCTTTGTTGACAAACAGGGTATTGTGTCCCACTGCAGAAGGCAGGTTGCGCCATAAGTGTTCCCAGGTCGTACCTTTGAAATCCGGTTTGATCCGCAATGTATAGGAGAACGGCTCCAGGAAAATATCGCCGTGCAGACTGTCTGAAGGCTTGATCAGAATTGGTTGGTCCGGCATTAGTTTAATCGCCTTGCCGAATTTTCCTTTTTCCAAAGAGACTTTACCCTTCAATTCGCCATCATTTTTCTCTCCACTGGCATCTGACGTATCCTTGTCAAGTGGATAGTACAAGATTAAATCCTTGTCGGCTTCTACAGACCAACCTGACAAGGAGGCCACGAACAGGCCAATTACTAGCAAGAGTCCGAACCTAACCATATAATTAGAAAAGTTCATATCAAGATTCTCCATAATTCTGTTAGTATTTAAACAAGTTTAGTTCCTGATGTGAGCGGATGCCAACTAAAGTTGGTCTGTCAGTGGTGCACTCAATCTTAATTTACCTCATGCTATAATTTTAAGTCAAGTGCCAATATCTAGGTCAAAACGCTATTCTACTTCTTCAGCACAACAAGCTACAACTTCCACGACTGAGGTTCCAGGTCGAATTGTTCCGCCAACCACTGATAGGTAGTTACCAGGGATTTCTCAGTTGGCCTATGCCCACTGGCATGATCCAGGAAGCCAATAGCATCTTTTTTACCATAGAGATCGTATACTTTCTGCGCTTCAATAATATACTGCCAGCTAGCTGGGCGATCGGCCTCTCCACCGATCAGAAAAAAGGGTCGCGGTGCGTAAAGGGCTAAAAGTTGGTGGTGAGCCAGGTTGAAATCCGGAGACGTTATCTGATTGCCCAGATACCAGGGAGCGTCCCAATTGGTGAAACCAAATCCTAAGCCGAAGTCTGATCCAACTACAGCTTTTACGCGCTGATCAAAAGCAGCGGTATAAAACGCCATTTTCCCACCTAATGAGTGTCCCATCAGGCCAATCTGCTCCGGGGCTAGATTCGGTTGATCTAATAATAGATCGAGTGCCAAGCTAGTGTCCCAGGCCAATTTAGCAATTCCGGTCCAGTTGGGATTTTCAGCCAACAGCTTTTCCGTCGCTTGTTTCCACCAGGCAAAACCGACGTTATTTTCGGGGGCCGGTACTGTATTGTAAGGGAAGGCCTCTGTACAGACGACAACATATCCTTGCTGCACCAGATGGCGCCCAAACTGAATATGTGGCGTGTCAGCTATCGGTTGCCGGGTCTTTAGATCCAGCCCAGCCATTCGATCCGGATCATAGAAGGGAACGACCATGCCCGGACGCGGTGATAGATGGATCAACTTTGGTTCCATCAGTAGCAATTTCTGCTGGGTATCTGGACTTGTCGCTTGACTAAAGATAGTCCCGCTATAGTCAGGCTGTTCAAGTTGGTCGATAATTTCTTTTGTCTGCTTAAACACACCATAATCCGGCGTGCCTAGTACGGTGTGCCAACGTTGTAACAAGCTAGTCCGCTTTTCTTGCCATGAAGAGATATCCGGGTCATTCTCCGCCTGTTGCTCTAATGCCGCCGAAAAAATTGGTTCTATGAGTTCCACGGGGCCTAGATCACTATACGGTGGACGACTGTACAAGGACGAGATTCTATTTGTCTTCATCAGGTTTTCCTGTTTGAACTACTTTTATAACTGATCTTGGCTGGTTGTAGCACCCATTAACCAAATGAATAGGTGAATGCCGCTTCGCTAGCAAGTTACGTTCTGGTCAAGCAGTTCCCAATCACGATCAGGTCTAATAATAAAAGGTATAGGTTGGTCTGTTCAGGATAATGGACAGGATATTCCAGGCGCTTCCAATTACAAAGTCACCGAGGATCAGTCCGAGGAAAAATGGCACATAGCGTCGGTAGGCGCGGATACCACCAAATTTAAGAATTGTGCCTTTCAAAATACCACTAATCAGGAAAGCAGCCCAAAACATGTGCATGTGAAAAGAAACNCCGTACCCAAGCGGATGAATTGGCCACCAGAATAGATGCTTTCGAANAATAGCCAGAACAATGGTAACGGCGAAACCGATAGTAATTGTCACGAGGTGCGNGGTATTTGGGGGTCGTGGNACNGTAATCCAGCTATGTAGAAAGGTATAAGCGCGTCCGCCAAAACTGTTGACCTGAGACCCGACTTCTCCACGATCGACACCAAGTTCCAAAAAAGTATCTAGTAACATCAAAAAACACAGAGGCATAGCGATAACGACCAGAAATAACATCGNCCTCGACAGTTTTTTAGAGTCCAGATTTCCTTGCTGTGAAAGTTTNAANGCTTCAAGCTGATGCGGCATAGGGTGACTACGATTGTCGCGGTTAAACCAAAAGAAAAGGGAAAAGCTCGTTAGATTATGGGTGCCCAGCCAACGGGTNCCAAAAATACTGACCAAACTGTGGTGGGGACCAATGAAAGTTGTCGAATGGATGGGAAATCCAATCTCGGCGCGAATACGCGTCAGCGTGATGGCAATTGTAAAATGAGCGACAAAAAACAGTGTTGCCACCCACAAATCCATTCCAGCNCGAACAGAAAAAGCAACCAGGAAGATACCACCCGCGATTATTCCAACGAAAGCGGTTCGGTAACGCATGGGTTCATTTTCATCACTATTGAGGTTGTCTCTAGAGGCTATGCCCGGACTGCCATCTTTCGCATTAAAACTCCCGAAGGCCAACCGTAATGCTGAATAAATCTGGCGTTGTGTTGTCCATAGCAAGAGAACACAGACACCTGCATAGGCACCGATATTCTGCTCGTATCGAAATGGATATCCGGGCAGGTCGCTGAGCCCAATCATACTACCAATGACATATTGTGATTTGTACAAGAAGAAGAAGAACACACACGAGAAAATCAGATCCAGCGGCATCAGGAAACCCAGTCCCACAGCAAATGGATAGANGATAATATCAAATTGGTCTTTTTGCAATGCTACCCAGGGTTTGTGAGTGAAAAAGTGACGGAGCGGAATCCGCTTATTTGGAATTTCCGGNATTTCCGAAAAAAACAGGTGAAGGCCGTTGATCAGGCTGATCGAAGCGGCTAAAGTAAAGCCCCACCACATCATTTTCTTTAGTAGAAAATTCCTTGTATTGCACGTAATTTCGTAAGGCAGTTGAACGATCGGATAAGCTAGCTTTTCCTGCTCAACCCACTGTTTCCGTATGATAACGTTGATGCACTGCATGACAAAAACGAGGGCAAACGTAAACACCGACCACCAAAAGATGGGCTTTAACCAGGGTAGCAGGTAAAGGGGGTCAAAAATTGATTGTTCTCCCAGATAAAACGCACGCAAAGTGTCCTGGTCACGGACCGTTAGCCAATCNGGCAGATAGTGCCAGAAAAGTTGGCGCCATTCGTTTTCCGGGGTAGCATGCCAAAAGGCGTGGACCACGATCGAAACCAGGGGAAGAAACATATCATAGGACATTAAAAGTGCTNTGGCNGACATCAGCACATAGAGTGTAAGTAACTCTCCATTCTTGAGCGCCTGTGCCGGCGTCCATTTTCTGAGGATCAGATTTAATGTCGAAATGATCAAAACTGNAAAGACAACNCTGTAGAATGGTGCCATCAGGGTAGGGAAGGTGTAGCGGAGTGCTTCGCATTCAATATGCCAGCGGTAGATTAGCGGCAGGAGAAATAGTGCGATCACGATACTTCGTAGCGTGACGGGGTGGGCAGAAAAGGCCTTTTTTCCCCTTTTCACTTAATCGATTGGAGAAGTGTGCTTTCTGTCTCCGGGTCAAACAAGTGGAACTTGGCCGGGTTTAGCGCAATAGAAACTATATCACCACGCCCATAATCGATGTTGGGTCGTGTTCGAACCTTAAAGGNTGTACCNTTTAATTCCAATGCTAAAAACAGATCACTGCCCAAAGGCTCACGAACGATAACCTTGGCTCTAGCAAAACATTGTTCAGCCGATGTATCCCAACCAGGGATGTATTCATCAGCCAGAGCGGGTGTATGAGTGGATACATCTGTTGGGTCTGTATCTGACTGGATGACGACTCCAATGTCTTCTGGCCGAATTCCAAGTTTGACGATAGTTGGCGGATTATGAACCAGACGNCGACCTGTTTCAGTATCAAGCGAACANGCGAAACCGTTTCCTCTGATCNGCCATTTATCGTTTTCATGCCTGATTTCTGCTTCAAAAAAGTTCATCGGTGGACTNCCGACAAAACCAGCGATGAACATATTCGTTGGATGGTTGTAAATCTTCTCCGGGCTATCCAGTTGCTGCAATTTTCCTTCGTTGAGGATGGCTATTCGGTCAGACATAATCATTGATTCTTCCTGGTCATGGGTTACATAGACGAATGTCTTTTCTAACTCAGCGTGTAACCGCTTTAATTCTGTTCGCATGGTGATTCGCAGTTTAGCATCCAGATTCGATAGCGGTTCATCCAGAANGAAAAGGCGCGGATCTCGCACAATCGCACGTGCCAAGGCTACCCGTTGCCGTTGTCCACCACTCAATTGACGCGGNTTCCTATCCATTAAATTTTCAATCTCCATTGCCTGAGCAGCTTCGATCACCCGCGCCTTGATCTGATCAACTGCAACCTTACGCATGCGTAAACCGAAGGCGATATTGTCGAAGACGCGCATGTGCGGATACAGGGCATAGGTTTGAAATACCATTGCAATGTTTCTCTGTTCCGGTGGGATGTGGGTGACATCTTGATCGTCGAAAAAAACCTGTCCTTCGGTTGGTACTTCCAAGCCGGCGATGATATTGAGGGTGGTCGTTTTCCCGCAACCGGAAGGTCCGAGTAGGGTTAAAAATTCCTGCTCTTCAATTTCGAGATTGAGCTTATCAACAGCGATCACTTCACCGAAATGTTTGCTCATGTCCTGAATGGTTATTTTGGACATTGTTTNCCAGTATTAATTTGAGCTGTCGCCAGCGTTTTTTGCTGTTTGTCGCTTAGCCGGTTACCGCTCCGCCGATACCGTGGATAATAAAACGCTGAAAGATGAAGGCTAACACAATGGGTATCAAAACGACCAGAACCCCACCTGCTGCGATTAAGGTAAAGTCAACCTGTAATTCCTGTGCAAAATCGGAGATCAAAACTGTGACCGGTTTGGAGCCGATNGATGAGGTCAACAACAACGCAAAGAAAAATTCCCCCCAAGAAGAGATAAAGGCGAAAANACCAACAGCAATCATCCCGGGGGTGGCAACCGGCATAAAAACTCTAAAGAGCGCGCCAAGCCGCGTGCAACCGTCAATCCGGGCTGAACGTTCCAGGTCGATAGGTATAGTCTGGAAATACCCTTTGAGGATCCAAATGGTAAAAGGCAGTGTAAANGTGGTGTGGGCCAAAATAATAGCCAGGTGAGTATCTAACAACCCGTATCCGCGAATTAACAGGTACATTGGAACCATAATGGCAACTCCGGGCACNCTCCGCGTGCCNAGATAGAAGAGCAGAAGGACAAATTTTCCCGAGAAGTCAACTCTGGCCAGAGCATAGGCAGCTAATGAACCGAAGAATAGATTCATTGCCATAACCAGACTGGCGTTGAGGAGGCTATTAATAATGGCACGGGGAAATTGTCGGGCTGTAAATCCACCGACTGCATCACCGACCGTCTTATCTTCATCTGTCACCGATCCTTTAGACAGATAAGGCCAGTAATTATCAAATGTGGGTTGACGTGGAATCCAGTGGTGTTGATTCGCTTCTCGTTCTTCCATAAAGCTGACCAATACTACCCAGAGGAAGGGGGTAACCAGGTATAACATGGCCAGGAAAGAGAGAAGATATAGTCCAATCCGATATTTCACCATGTCCAATTGAGATGATCAGTTATGCGAGAAATTAATATGCCAATGCGATTCGTCTCTCCCCTGCCCATACGATACATCGTGAAGTGTACTACCTAATCGCCGCACATCAGCCCTGGACACTGCCACGGCGATATAACAAACGGATATAGACGATGGTCAGGGTCATGGTGATGATGGTAATCAGGTAAGAATAGGCGTTGGCTCCACCGAAGTTGAGTCGGCCAAATGCCTCTTTATAGGTCTGCCAGGCAATTACATAGGTAGCGTCACCGGGGCCTCCTCCAGTCAGGGCGAAAATGAGGTCGAAAACCCTAAAGCTATTCATCGTGGTGAGAATGGCCACGATCATAATGGGGTGCAGCAGCCATGGTAAAGTGAGGTGCAGAAACCTTTTCCAGGTGGATGCACCGTCGACTCTGGCCGCCCGGTATTGCTCCGACGGTATTCCCTGCAAAGCGGCTAAGAAAATGATACAAGCAAATGGCACATTTTTCCAGATATGAGCAGCCACGGCAGCGTTGAGGGCAACCACTGGAGATGCCATCCCAATATAGTCGATATTGGTGCCTAACAATTTGTTAAACAACTTGATGTTGTTACTGATGATGGTATCGAATGCACCGTGTTTCCCTAATAACCCCATCCACATCATCCCATTGACGACGCCTGGAACCGCCCATGGGATGAGCAATAACGCTCGGAACACACCGCGTCCGGTAAATTCCTGATTAAAGAGCAGAGCAATACCCAGAGCAATTAGAATAGTTAGCGGAACTGACACAGCGGCAAAGTAGAACGAGACACCAATCGAATGCCAAAAATCGTGGCTGGTTAGAATCGTAACATAATTCATCAGGCCCACGAAGTCAAACGTGTCCGGGCGCCGTAGATTGTATCGATGCAAACTGGTCCACAGAGAGACGATAACCGGATACCCAATCAACAGGAGGATTAAGGTCAGAGCAGGTAGATTCATCACCAGAGCGAAGACATGGTTGGCTCGCTGCTGAATGTGATCTGACCTTAACTTGGGTGGCATCCGTCGTAATATCCTCCAGGGTTAGCCTGCTGATTGCCATTCTCGCTTAAATTGCTGACATCGTTTGGCGATTCGACCCAGTCCGTCCCGGGGTGACTGTTGTCGAAGGAGTATTTTCTGTATTTCCGGCTGGTAGTAAACGTTGAAATCCGGGAACCAGGAGGATTTGATATTTTCACGCATCCGTGCCACTCTCGACATGGTTTTTATCAGTCCTACATCACCCCACCGTTCCATTTGCGCGATAATTTCAGGATCTTCCATTAACGATTTATAGGCGAAACCCAGCCCTCGCAATCGGAACCACTGCTTGGCAGTATAGTATTCACCGTTGCTATCTTTTCCTCCCAGGAATTGAAGTAATTGCCAGGCATCCAGCACCTTATCAGGGTCGCAGTGTGCGGTCAGACAGTACATACGAGTCCAGCCTAACGTTCCTTGTTGGCCTGTCTCGAGGCTAGGAATGGGGGCCATTTTCAGAACCTTGGCGTGGCTCTGGTCGAGATTTCTATCTGCGAGGTAGGTATCCACCACTGCGCTGTTCTTGCGGTTATTAATCCACTCCACATCGTATTTGGACAGCAGACAATAGACCTGTCGCCCGGCGGCCGTATTCTCTCTAATACGCCCCAGTGTTAACGAGTTGATGTCGATGATCCGGTATTTATGAATACCATCGACGATCCACTGTAGTATTCTCTCGGCTTGTCTATCCGTGTCATCGGGGAAGATAGGGTTCAGTTCATCATCAAACAGCTGAACCTCGGAGCCGTAGTTGAGTGCCCACCAGTCGCCAAATCCCATGCCGGGCGATTGCCGAAACCCCAGCAGAATCGGATATTCAATTCGTTGTCCATCGGGCGATCGAATGCCACGTTCCTTGATTTTTACCGCTTGTTCTGTAAGTTCGTCCAAGGTTCTGGCAGACTGGTTGAAGCCTGCCTGTGCCAGCATTTCTGAATTATAGATCCAGACAGTAAAATCGGTGTAATATGGAAGACCATATGAATGCCCCTGATAGGACATGGCCTCCATATTGTAATCATAGAGGTCGTTTTGATACGATTCGGCCTTAGGCAGGTCGTCGAACGGACGTAGCCAACCCGCTTCGACCCATTCAGCGAAATCGTCATCCCGGACATAACAACAGTCCATTCTGGACTGGGCTAAAAACAGGGCAACCAACTTATCGTGATAGTTGCCCGATACCATCTCGTAATCTACATCAATGCCGATTTGGTCAGTAAAAAACTCAATGTTCTCCTTAACCAGATCGGGTTCGTAGGGCCAGCCTTTAAAAACCAGAGGGGTAACTCGTTCCGGGTCGCTTCGGCGGCAACCACACAGCCCACTGGTTAATCCCATTGTGGCCAGAGCTGAATGTCGGAGAAATTGACGCCTGTCGATTACCACCTCTTAACTAATACCCTTAAAAGGAAACGGATACCCTATTTCCAGCCCGCGAAATGTAGTGAGTTTTAGGATAACCGTTTCTTTATCATCTGTATGTTGGGTGACAAGTCTCATTTTCTACCTGTGTTCTGTTTTAGCCGATCCCACATGACGGCCAATCGATTCCTGGGGTCGACAACCGCTTGCACTAACCCCGCTCTGTATTTGGGAGTTCAGCATCGACTAGTTCCGCAGCACCTTCCAGCAGGGTATCCGGTCCGATTTCACCACGGTTTTTGACTTTATTGCCTAGTCGATAAAAATAGTGAAAATCAACTCCTTACTGTG
>PACG01000215.1 GCA_002699335.1 Candidatus Poribacteria bacterium | reverse complement strand
GTAGACGCGATCAGTCTTTATCAGAGTGAAACCATGGTACGCATGGATTATCTGAAGGAGACCACAACGGCTATTGGAGATCGACAACTGGTAGCCCAACGGGCTACTGACCTGCCTGCTGCCGATTATCCGGCCGATTACCCCATTTGCCTGGATTGGCACACACACGTTCCGGGACAACACAGTATTGACGTGGCGCAGGTGGGCGACGCGGCCCTGTGATTGACCGTTATTTCCGGGTAATTTTGTGATGGATTATCCTCCTGACATGGAGATCAAAATGAGAAAAATGGCCTATTTATCCTTACTCCTAATCCTAATCGGATTGACGGTAACGGCCCAAGATAGTAACAGCCCACCGGAAGTGACCAATGTAATGGCTCAACAGGTAGACCAACAGGTGGAGATTAGCTATGACTTGCTGGATCAGGACGGTGATTTGATGACGGTCAGTTTGCAGGTTTCATCTGATGGTGGCAGTAACTTTGACTTGGAAGCTAAGAGCTTGGCTGGGGAAGTAGGAGAAGGTATTGCCAGTGGTAAAGGCAAGAAGATTGTCTGGCAGGTGTCGGTGGATATTCCTGATTTGTACGGCACTAACTTTGTTTTTGAAGTGGTAGCTGATGACCACGTGGAACCCACCGCCGGCTTTGTCCATCCTGTTGATAAGGCTAGCATGGCACTGATACCAGCCGGTTCCTTTGAGATGGGTGACCACTTGGACATGCTGGCTGGAGTGCTAGGCAGATCCTATACGGAGGATGCAAAGCCAGTTCATACCGTGGAATTCTATGATGTGCTGGGAGAGTTGGTACGGCAGCTAGAACTGGGGATGGTGCGGGCCGGTAGGTACGTGACGGCAGGTCAGGCCGCTTACTGGGATGGGAAGACAGAAGTAGGTGAGGCTGTGTCATCTGGCACTTACTTCTATCAGCTGAAAGCTGGTGACTATACCGAGACCAGAAAGATGGTGATTCTGAAGTAGCGATTTCCATTCTTTGAACCTGTCGCATGAGTTATTTTAGTGTTTGCCTGGGGGGTTCTCTTCTTAGCAGAAGACAGCAACATGATTGGATCTGTGGTTCCGACTGAGAGACAGTATCTAATAGATACTGTCTCCTCCATCTTATCAGCCCCGGCCCTGGTGCAGCAGGTCGTAAGCAGATACAAATTAGCCGGATCGGTGTCCGACTGCTATCTTGTCGGTAGTAAGTGTAACGACACCTACCAGGTAGAGACGACAGATGGCAACTATTATCTGCGCGTTTATCGACACGGATGGAGAACACAAGAAGAGATAACAGCAGAGGTCGAGTTGCTGCGATTTCTGGACTGGCAGAACGTCTCTGTTGCCACTGCTATTCCCGATATGGAGGGACGGTTTATCCAGCGAGTCAGGGCGGTTGAAGGTGAGCGATGGATCGTATTATTCGGTGAAGCCAAAGGCCGGGTTAGACCTGCCAATGCCAAGAGGAGTTTTCGGTTAGGGCAGGCGGTGGCCAGAATACACAACTGCACCGATCAGCAAGAGAGAGACGGACGGCGATTCGAGCACAATTTTGAGGACCTGATCCTCAATTGTCCCAATAGCTCAGGCAACAAGCTGATTCTTAACGGACGGGATCCACTGCCAGCTATCGAACCGTTTCTGAAACATCGAAAAGCGGACTTCGGTTATCTAGTAGGGGTTGGAGAACATCTGAGCAGAAAGATCAAAGGTTACCACCCAAAAACAGCTCCCTGGTTCGGTGTCTGTCACGGCGATCTCCATAGTCAGAACGTCCATTTTGATGAAGATGACAACATTACGCTATTTGATTTTGATCATTACGGCTACAGTTGGAGGGCCTACGACCTGGCAACTTTTCTCTGGGATCAGTTCAATCCAATCCATCCGCCTGTTGATTGGAGTCGAACCGCTAAATCGAAGCGAACAAGATACTGGAATCGGTTTTTGGAAGGGTATTCCACTCTTCGGCCCCTAACTGAGCCAGAAATCACGTCTGTTTACCATTTTGTGCTCATTCGGCATCTCTGTTTTTTGGGAATGGTGACGTCAGCGTCCAATTTTTGGGGACGGGCAAAACTGGACGATAATTTCTTTGACACCCATCTCGACTTTATAAAGCGCTGGCTTGAAGTATACTGACATTTATAAGGTCTACCTATTTAGTGCCTTCTGGTCTCTGCATAGATGTCAGCGATTTAAATTGCAGGCAGATGGAAATGTGCCAAATCTGTTGTCGTCGTACCGACAGAAGACAGAGATATAAAACAGTACACAGAAGAATGATAATTACCATTCTAGAATCCACTGAGAACCAGCACCTCTTTTAATTATTACCTCTACCAAACTCTCTATATAAGGTAACTGTGAAATTGATCAGAGGGTTCAGGTGTTCGGACATATCTTTAGGATTTGAATCTTTAGGAGTTGGAAGTTTGGTTGTTGCGTGGCTGGTCTTTGTTACCACTGGTACGGCCTTAGGAGGGACAGGAATAATAGTGGAAAAGAAAATAACAGGCAATTACGAGATGAACCTGGTGTTAAACGCAAGCGACACGTCTAAGGAGGTGAAAGTTTTCTTTGCTGGCGATCAGGTATTATCCAAACGGGCGTATCTAGCTATTTCTGCTGACGGATTCAAGATCGTCCGTCAAACCGGCCACAACACGGCAACCTGGAAGAAATATAGTGACAGTGGGATGCCTCCCTGGCACGTCAGAATTCTGAAAAAGGGCAACTTCTTCCGCTTCTGGGTTAACGATACTGCCGGGTGGATACGTGGGCCACTTGGTGAATGGGAGAACTTCTACGAACCGAGGGACAACAGACTGGGAATCGAAGCCCCGGCAGGTGTAGTGATTGAGTCCTGTACGATAACAACGCTCCCCTGGCTGCAACAAATCGGTCAACCAGTGATACCGGTCGGGCCAGCAGGCAGTTTTTATGAGAAACAGATTATCCCGGGGGCGATCATCGAATTTGATGGCCGATACTACCTCTATTTCATGGCTGGTATGAAGGGAGACGAAGAAGGGGCTTCCAGACGAACCATCGGTGTAGCAACCAGCCAGGATTTGAACCGGTGGGAGGTACAGCCAGAGCCTCTGATCTCCTACCAGAATTCTCCCTACGATAATCTGTATATCAACGGAGCCCTGGTTACCCACCAAGGACAGGTGGCAATGATGTTCTCAGCTCAGGAATTCCCCGACTGGAAAGGATTTATGCTGGCGACAGCCGACCATCCCAAGGGACCATTCGTCCTGTCGCCGGATAACCCTGTCTACAAGCACTTTAGCCAGGCACACGAATTCGACCTTCTCCGCGTCGATCACCCTGAATATCGCTATCTCCTCTTCTACGCCGGTTTTACACCAGAGCTCAGGCGGGGACTGGCGGGAGACCGAGGCTATCTGCTGTACAGTGACGATCTGGTCAATTGGCGGGCCGATGAACGCAACCCGGTCTTTGCACCAGAAACCGTGGACAACTGGGATGCGGTTCACGTCCGTCCCCGCTCGCTGAGCCGAATCGGCCAGACATGGTACCTGTGGTACGAAGGGTGTAACAGTTGGAAGCCAGTAGAGGTGTCTGCTCAGACATCCGCTTCTGCAGGAACATCTCACCACGGGTGGTGGGATACTGTGGGGCTGGCCCGGTCGAAGGACCTGCTCAACTGGGAGTACTATCCGAGAAATCCGGCCCTGCCGGGACTAGGTATCGGTGCTGAGCAGTTTGACAGCGATTGGGTGGGTTGGCCTCGCATGTACATTAAAGATGAAGTGGGGTATGTCTTTTACACAGGTAACGCCCAGGTGGGGTTGCGAACCATTCCGCTGGACGGCCTGACCAATTGGGAGACAGAGAACGGAGAAACCGTTGATCTGCTCAGGTAAATTCAGCTTGGATTAGGGGAGATAACCTACTGCTCAGCGATCANGNAGTGATTTGACAATGAGGACGNAGAGANGCGAATCTTACGAATCTGGCTGATATTCAACCTCATCATGCTGGCTTGNATTCTCGATGTGGCGNCAGNACCAAAAATCGAGTTCTGGAACCAACCNCGTAAAGGAGCCAATTTCTTCAACCAATCGCCTCGNCGGGGNCGATTCGAGGCCGGNCGGAAACTCGGACTTCAATTCGTTCGCTTAGCTCCCGACAAATGGACCTCCACTGACCGTGATTTTCTTATCGGTAACGCTGACAAATACGAGGNCATTAATGAACAGGACTTCGATCGACTGAAGCAGGTTCTGGATGATGCCGAGCAGCTAGGGATGAAAGTGGTACTGACCATGTTNAGCCTGCCCGGCGCCCGTTGGAAACAAAACAATCATGGCCAAGACGATCCGCGTCTCTGGCAACATGAGCAGTATCAGCAACAGGCTATCAACTTCTGGCAGGAATTAGCCAGGCGGTTGAAAGATCATCCAGCAGTGGTGGCCTATGATCCGTTGAACGAACCACATCCTGCTCGTGCCCTGCTCAATATCGACGATGTGGCATCGGTCGATTTCAGCGCTTGGTTTCAGTCTGCAACCGGGACAGTAGCCGATCTGAACCGATTCAACCGTCGAATGGTAGTAGCGATTCGGCAGGTGGATNCCACTACCCCAGTCGTGTTGGAAGCCTACGCCTACAGTTCAGCCGACGGGTTCAGATTTTTGGCCCCGTCGGCTGACGATGCGGTACTTTATTCCTTCCATTTCTATGAGCCCTGGAACTACACTACCAAACGTATCAACAATGGACGGTTCNCTTATCCNGACCAGATGCCNACTGGATGGTCGGGAACGGTCGAAAAATGGACGCCAGACCATCTTCAGCAGATGATNCAACCGGTGGTGGACTGGAGCGAGCGTTACGATATCCCAACCAATCGGATCTTAGTCGGTGAATTCGGCTGTAACCGGGAAGTNGCCGGAGCCCAGTCTTATCTGGCAGACCTGGTTCAGACNTTTAACCAGCAACAGTGGCACTGGGCNTTCTACGCTTATCGGGAAGATACCTGGACCGGTATGGATTATGAACTGGGCTCCGGCCGGTTAGGCTGGAAATACTGGCAGGCAATCGAGGTGGGAGAGCAACCAGAAAAGCCGAGAGGTGATAACCCACTATTTGATGTGCTCAAGCGAGAGTTCAGATAACAACATTGACATTCATAGGATAGATCATCTACGCTACTGTTATCGTATCTCCTTTAATCGCATATTTTGTCCATGGAATGGGGCTCATCGAACTGCCGGTATCCTAGTGATTTACACGAAAGCTTATGTTTTTTGTTCTGGTAAGTTGGTGCTTTTACCTGTCGGGAAAAGTTGCAACGGATAACAGGCTGAAAAGATAGTCCTTTCTAACGTAATTTTACGTCTGTTGTTGGCCCGCCTGTTTGTTAGTAGGCAACTAGCTGAAATCCCAGGCGCTGTCCATTGTCTACAAACTTTCAAGAATCTACACTAAGTTAAATGAAAACCGTAAGTTCAGTTCAAGTGGCCATCGTAGGTTGTGGTGGAATCTCTAGAGTACATGCCGATGCTTGGCAGGATATAGAACAGATTGAGTTGATCGCAGCCTGTGATACCAATGTTGAGTCACTGAAAACCTTCGTCGAACAATATCAAGTTGCAGATAGTTATCTCGATCTCCGGACCATGTTGGAGAATCACACGCCGGACGTATTGGTGATCACTACCTGGCCTTCATCCCACCTCAAGAATCTGTTGGAAACGGTTCGTGGCAGAGTCAAAAAAGTACTCTGCGAAAAGCCGCTGGCGGTCAATGCCAGGCAGATTGAGCAAATGATTCAGATCACTGACAATAGCCAGACGCTACTAACGGAAGCCTTCATGTACCGTCACCATCCGGTAACACAAACGGTTAAGCAAAAAATATCAGCCGGCGAAATTGGCGACCTGCGATCGGTCAATGCCGTTTTCACGACAGGCTTGACCGACTATACCAACTGGCGCTTGCGAGGCGATTTAGGTGGTGGTACGATGATGGATCTGGGTTGCTACTGCGTGGATCTGATCGGCTACTTGACCGATATACCACCGGTTTCTGTCTTTGGAACCGGGAAATATGCTCATGGCGTTAATGTTTGGGAGACTATGTACGCGACCATTCGCTATAACGAAAATGTGGTGGCACAGATAGATACCGGATTTGGTATGATCTGGCGAGAATCCTACGAAATTGTGGGTACCAAAGGGTCTATCAAAGTTGAACCGGCTTGGGGCCACAACGTTGGGGAGTGCCAGTTTATACTAAACGGCGAACCTATCACAGTAAAAGGCGTTAACCCCTACGCCGCCGAAATGCTCAACTTATGTCAAGCAGATAGTCAAGATGACCTAGTAGTACCTTTGAAAGATTCGCTTCGAAATATGCGTCTGATTGATGCGCTACACGAATCTGCTCATTCTGGAAAAGTCGTTCGGTTATGAGCTGATCTTACGATGCCATCAGTGGGCGGTAATGATGTTTTGAAATCAAAAAATACTGTACCCAACATTGTATAAAGACAATAAGGGGTCTTTTGGAAATAGGAGTTTGGTTATGAGCCAGAAACACTATCGAGCGGCGGCCATTGGTCACACCGGCGCTGGCAATTATGGTCATGGGCTTCATCTTGCCTATCGTCACCTGGAAAATGTTGAGTTTATAGCAGTCTCGGATCCCGATCCAGTGGGCCGAGAAAAAGCATCAACGGAAACCGATGCCCAGNGTAGTTATACCGACTACAGAGANATGTTAGAGAANGAAGATCTGGACATCGTTAGTGTTTGCCCTCGGTGGGTAACAGATCATGTGGAGATGGTATTGGCCTGTCTAGAAGCGGGTTGTCACGTTTATTGCGAGAAACCGATGACGGCAACCCTAGCAGACGGCGACCTGATTGTTGAAACAGCAACACAAAAAGGGTTGAAGGTAGCAGTTTCTCATCAGGGGGTCTATTTCCCATCCACTCANGCTCTGAAACAACTTTTGCAGGATGGAAGAATCGGCCAGGTCGAATCGATCCGTGCACATGGTAAGCAGGATGGGCGTGGTGGTGGCGAAGATATGATAACCCTTGGCACACACACCTTCAATATGATGCGCTTTCTGGTGGGTGATGTTGGTTGGATGACNGCCCATATTACCCAGACTGGAGAAGAAGTTGGACTTGGCCATGTTCGAACGCCAACNGAACCGGTTGGGCCTGTAGCGGGTGATTGTATTGAAAGCTACTTTGCTTTCAAAAATGGGATTTCTGGTTTCTACGATTCACGCCAGGATCGATTTGGACGGGGAGGGATGGAGATCTACGGTAGCCAAGGCATAATTTCACTCAACGCAGGCCAATCTCACCAGGCGGCGATCTGTTCAAATCCGACCTGGAAAATTGGTGATCCNTCTCAACCGTGGGAAATAATCGACATTTGCCGGCCGACGTCGGCCGGCCAAAACTCGCTGGATCATGGTAATCACCTGGCCATTATTGACTTAATCGAGGCGATTGAACAGAATCGAAAACCACTCTCCAGTGCCAGCGACGCAGTGGCTGCCCTGGAGATGATTGTCGGTGCGTATCAGGCACAACTGACCGGAGCACGTGTCAGTTTCCCGATGGAAAATCGTCAACATCCACTGACTGGTTAATGGTTTCCGAAGGAGAGATCTTATGAGAGTAGGNGTTGTAGGTTGTGGNGGAATTAGCGCTAGTCACCTATCGGGATATGCAAATTTGAGCCAAACCGAAATAGTTGCTGTCTGCGATATTAATGAGACGGCTCTGCATAAACGGGCTGATGAATTTGAGGTCAGGGGGCGCTATACCAATTACCAACAAATGCTGGATCAGGAGGGGCTAGATCTGGTCAGTATCTGCACTCATGCCCCGTTTCACATGCCTATTGCAGTGGCCGCAGCCGAGCGTGGAATTAACGTTCTGTCCGAAAAACCGTTGGCTGTAGATCTAGTGCAGGCAGACAGAATGCTTTCGGCCTGCACCCGGGCAGGCGTTCACTTAGCCGTTAGCCACCAATTTCGGTTCACGCCGATTTTCCGACAGGTCAAACGGTGGGTCGATGACGGAAAGATTGGTCAATTGCGCTCTATCCGGGAGGTGGGAAAGGGACGAGAGGCCGGTTTTGAACTGATGGAGATGGGGGTTCATTACTTCGACGAAATCGATTTTTTCCTTGGCGGTATCGAATGGGTTCATGCCCAGATTTCTTATCAAGGCCATAGCGCAACTATCGAAGACATTATGCACAGTAGCCAACTCTGCCAAACTGACCGACGGGACAACGGCACAGTTGCAGGTGACACAATGTTAGTACACGTGGGTGGTAAAAACGGNACCTATGGTGAAATTGAACTCTATTGTCGTCCNGAGCAACACGGTTGGATGATGGGGCCTCACCTGCTCGGTAGTCGGGGACAAATGATGGTTAAACCTAANGCTAAAACGGGAATCGACGAAATCTGGTACTGNCCTTTTGATGTCTCCTTTGCNAGTCAGACACCTGGCTGGNAGCTGATACCGTTTGATGAAGCTCTGTNTTTAATCGAAGGGAAAGCGTGGCCGAGTCGCCACACTATATGGAGNNTTCAGAATGTNGTGACAGCGATTCTNGAAGGACACCAACCTGAGTTGAGCGGNAAACAAGCGTTGGTTTCCCTAGAATGTGTTAGTGCAACTTACGAATCGCACTTTACAGCCGCCAGGGTTAATTTGCCGATGACCGATCGACAGCACCCGCTAGAGAAACGGCAGAATGCCAAAATGACGAAAGTGTGAATGGTGAGTAATATAGGGGAAGTTGTAGGGGCAAACCAAGGCCAACAGACTCGCGCTACAGCCAGGTTTGGCAGAGGCGAATTACTTGTTGAATTTACCTCTATGCCTAATATCGCACATCTGATCTTTCAGTTCTGATTTCCTTGGCCTAAATCTTTTTTGAACTGCTTATGATACATGTCCGCATATAATCCGTTAGCAGCGAGTAATTCGTCATGCGTGCCCATTTCAACCAGCCGTCCATTTTCCATAGTGATGATGGCGTCAGCGTCCAAAATGGTGGAAAGCCTGTGAGCGATGACAAAGGAGGTTCTCCCTTTCATTAACCGACCGAGTGCTTCCTGGATTTGTGATTCAGATTCAGTGTCCAGTGCAGAAGTTGCCTCATCCAGTACCAGAACCCTGGGGTTACGTAGAATAGTCCGAGCAATGGAGATCCGTTGTCTCTGCCCGCCGGATAAGCGTGCGCCCCTTTCACCGACTTCGGTTTGGTAGCCTTCAGGGAGATCTTCGACGATGAACTGATGTGCATTAGCCGCAACGGCGGCTTGTACCACCTCTTCGTCGGTGGCACCGAGCTTGCCAAAACGGATATTATCGGCCACCGATCCTTGAAATAGATAGTTATCCTGTAAGACAACTCCCATCTGGTCACGCAGAGATTTGATCGTTACCGATACTAAATCATGGCCNTCAATGGTAATCTGACCTTCCGTTGGGTCGTAGAAGCGAGAGATCAGGTTGGCAATGGTGGTTTTTCCCGATCCCGATGGACCAATCAGCGCAATCATCGAATCGGGCGCAACCTCAAATGTAACTTCCTGCAAGACAGGACTTTCCGGTTCATAACTGAAGGAAACATTGTTAAACCGAACCTGTCCTTGGATCGGTGGCATTTCAGTTGCNTTCGGGTCTTCAGGCACAGTTGGTTCTGAATCCAGCAAACCAAAGACACGTTCAGCTGAAATCAAGGCTTCTTGAATGGTTGCGTTAATATTAATCAACTTCATCATCGGGCCATATAACCGTCCTAAAAATTGATAGAAAGCNACCATTGTTCCAATTGACATTTCTTCCATTATGACCAGGTATCCACCGTAGCAGAGTACGATACCACTACCCAAAGATTGAAAAAAACCCGATAACCGACCCATGGTAGTACGTTTCTTGGCTAAATCGAGTTCGACACCCAACATATCAAGCATACCGTGAGAGATCTTTTGTTCCTGGTGCTGTTCACGGTGAAACGCCTTAATTACTTTAGCCCCAGCCACCGACTCGTACATTTCAGTTGAAAGATCCGCCCGTTTGTTTCGCAAGCCACGCCACATATGACGCATCCGACCAATGAAAAAAAAGTAGTTACCAACTACTAAAGGCAAGATGAACAGTGACAATAAGGTCAGTTTCCAGTTCCATCTGAACATAATAGTCACCATGGTAATCATCATCATAGCATCAGTCAGGATATCGATTGAGGTATCGGTGACCAAAGAGCGGAGAGAACTCACGTCCTCTCTTACCCGGGATAAGATCTGTCCTGTCCCGTGAACGTCGTAGAAGCGCATTGACATACGTTGTAGGTGGCTAAATGCTTCCTTGCGCAAATCAAACAGGATCTTTTGGCTAACCCAGGTCATNAGGTAGGTCCGGACGTAAGATAACAGACCGACTAAAGTATAAAAACCGANAATCGTTCCCAGAATAATTCCTAACCAGGCGACAGGGGTTCGTTCTATTTCGAAGTCGCGTATACGGACAGNGACTAGCTCTTCTCGAGCGTTGGTCAGGACCTGATCAATCACAAACCGNTGAACCAATGGCATAAACAGTTGGGATTGAGCCAAGATCATAATTAGACCAAANCCCANTATCANCCAACCAAGATAGGGNCGTCCGTACTTGATAATCCGAATAAAGTTTCTCATCGACTGATCCTAATCAGTNGTACCGATTTTTGAAAGGGAGAATCTTGATAACAGAAAACCTTTTGCCCTTACAAACAGGTGAATGTAAAGGCAAAAAGGTCAGGTGCAATGGCTGAAGATCTATTAGATCTTCAACTTTTCACTGAGTCGNACAATTGACGTAAACTTGTCAATTGCATTGGTTTCTCTAATAGAGATCCCTAGAACTAGTTTCTGGCAGGCTTTTAGGCTTTGGAGAAATCGTCTTTGGAGAAATCTCCTGGAAATAGATTGGCTGAAATTGGGCGAATCAGTTTCAGATTCAGAGAGGGTTTGTAGGAGGTTAGTTGAAAATTGGAAATTGATTTTCAACTTTCGCAAGAGACTAACCATTTGTTGGTAGATCAAGATGGTGTCATCAAATAATGTCAACTCCCGATCCTCAAAGGTNTCGCGAACAGATTGAAGGTATTCGATNACGATCTCTTTCCCNGCCAAGATTTGGCTTAGCGGAATCTGTCCCCACTTAAGGATACGATCGAAGTCCTGATAGGCGTCATCCCACTCCTTTTTTAGGCTGTTCTGGATATGTCCGGCCAATGCAAAATAAGCTTCAGTCCCCATCGCTCCGCCACTAACCTTACGTCGAAGGCGCATCAACTTCCGGGCCAGTCGAAAAACACCGTAGGCGGTTTCTCGGCCATCCGGCAACCGATTGCGATCCTCAATTAAGAACTGGTAGTAACCGTCCAATCCGAGCTCATAAAACCCATCAACGGGCAACCATTTATGGCTCAGTTGACGCTTATCAAAAGTGATGGTATAGCCATTTTGGCCGATCACCTGACCCGGCGTCTCACTAGCAGCGAAAAACGGGTGTCCACTATCAAAGGGAATCAACGCAACCTTGCCTTCATTCAGGTTTTGATACAACCGATTCCAGGCCGTTTGGTAATCCTCATCGTAATAGAGTTGATGTTTCAACCCTAACACACGGCAAACGGTGCGTAGTGGATTATGAAAAACTGTATGTGGACTATGCTCGGGATTGTCCGGATTATAGGAGATACGAAAGGGCTCACCTGAAACCACCATCAGATGCGAGAGCGGAATATTCAGGCCTTGATGGGTGAGTGCTTCATGTACNCAATGGATGGATTCCATTGGCGCGGCATATTTAGGTAGGGGGTCTGTATCCTGGCGCATTGCTAAACCTCGTTTATGGACAGTTATTTGCCTCTAAATTATCTGAACGATATCGATCGCCCATATAGTTTGTTGTTTTGAATATTATTTCCCATTCAAAANAACANNTCCTANTAGACGATCCCCACCGATGAAAGTTTATTTCGAAATGTAAAAAAATGCGAAAGCCATCACCTGACTTCGCCATCTATCTACAACTGGCAGATCTAAGCAAACTCAACGATACATGACAATACGATACATTCTTCTAAGCGTTTCAAATAGATCAGCNATAAACAACTAAAGTCTTGAACCTAGAATTGCTTGTGCTGCTTTCCTCCCAGNAACCATTGCCCCTTGAATCGAAGGACTTTCCATATAATCACCACATAGATAAATTCCTTCTTGATATTTGTAAGAGAGTTGGTTGCGGTGGTATCTGCTNGGCAGAGGGTAGCGCATGAGCNATATGATAGGNTTTTAAGTGTTTCCAGTTANCGACTTGCNTGCCAAACNATTGCCTCAACTCGGACTTAACTGCTGNAGGTTTAACTNCTATTGTCTGTTTGTTATCTCCCAAGACCGTCGCTGAAATAAGAGCAGCACCGGTTGGAGTTAGGAGACATATTGCTTGGCACACACAAGTTATTAACCAAGCCAGATTTCGTCCCATTTAAAACCAGAATCGATTCTGTAATCGGTGGNAGTTCACTAACAAAGTAAAAACAGCTTACGACTCGGCTCTTCGGTTTCTTCTTTTCCGATAATAGATTATCCAATCCGTTTGTNGCAAGAACGACGGTTTGGGGCTCGATTTTCTCCCCACTCGCTAGCGTCACAATCAATTCAGTCGAATCTGTCTTGATTTCTTTTACTGTTGCGTCGGTGATAACACTATCACGGGGTAACATACTTAACAGTTGACGAGGAATAGCTTCCATTCCCTTTTCAGGGATTGCCGTCTCTCCAATTGAAAACATTCGAAATACGAAGTCCAGCATTCGACTTGAGGTCGTCAGATCAGCGTCCAGAAACACACCNCCCAAAAAAGGTTGAAAGAAAGAATNAATGATTTTNGGTGAAAANCCTAANTTTTCTAATCGCTGCTGGGTGGTCGATTCCTCACTCGCCATCAAATTTTCCAGACTTAAATCTAATACTTGTCGCCGAAACCGGGCGATCCTAAGTTTATCGGCTAAACTGCCAATCGGCGACAAGATAGATTTGATGCTACCTGCTGTTTTTCGCCATGGATCTGCCANCCGATGAAACCTTGAACCATCATAGACTAAGGCCCCCGGGTAAAACGGCTTCAGTCGAAGTGCTGAATAGTCTAAGACCCGCTGTGCCTCGGGATAGGCCGTCAAAAGTACTTGAAATCCTCGGTCCAGCAGAAACCCGTCACATTGGTCTGTCTTCACGCGTCCGCCAACGCGGTCAGTGGCTTCGACAAGGAGAAAAGAAACCCTGTTCCGGTATAACTCCAATGCGCAGCAGAGACCTGACAATCCACCACCGACGATTACAACTTCGTGAGCCATTTTTTAACCACCCCAAATTTTTATTGCTGATACTGTTCCTAACATCCCATATTGCGCAATTATATCACCTGTAAAAATGCCTTATACTCTTTGGACTTATTCCAGATTCAGAGGCGTTGATAGATTGAATGCCTGAGGGGGTCGGGAATCTGTTTGAGATAAGTTGAACTGACAATTGGAAGGGTTCCACGTCAGACCCATTGATTGGTGAAGAGAAAACGGAGCGTAAGGCGGGCAAAAAACTATAACATCAATCTGACGGGCCAACAATGGCCGTGCCTGTATCCCTACCAGCCTCAGTTCTTACTGACGGGAATCACTTGCGGTGATGAACTGCTTCGTTGATGACTTAATGTTATCTGTTATCTGATCAACATAAGTTGTCAATGGCGCATGCTAGCCAAAGATTGAATAGCGTTTGGAAATCGGCGGTGGGCAGGTCTGTAAAAAGTGAGCCGAACACGGGCTCGTACCGGGTGTTGTGGGAGAGCATGGGGTAGCGTTACTTCCAACTTACACGCTGCCTGTTGTCCTAGCACCAAGGTCAATAGGCTCAACGTCAACGGTGGATTTCGCTGTGTGTCAGCATCCGATAACTTCTGACCTTACGGCGCACGTTTCACCCCTTCCGAAGGAAGAGCTATGCCACTCAGAACGGGCCTTTACCACTGGCCTAACAGTTAAAGTGTAGCTTGATACTGGCCTATATCGTACTTAGCTTACGCAGAACTTCTACAGCTAGTGTTGCCTCTTCTTTTATCTCTTCAGCTGTTGGCCCTCGATCTCATAGTTTAACCTCATCCGTCATACCATCAAAATACCGATCGTTGTCGGCTC
>PACG01000214.1 GCA_002699335.1 Candidatus Poribacteria bacterium | reverse complement strand
TTTCGTCAGTTCTCCTTTGAAAATGGCCACCTGATCCATGATACCTTTGAAGAATGACCCTCCTCTATGATCGCCCATGCTGACTCCAATGGCCAAGCCTTTCTCGTGGTCAATGCTACCGTTGACCACTTTCTGGTTTATGGGGTTTCCTTCCTGCTTGCCATCAATATAGACGTATCGCTCACCCTTGGTGCGGCTAAAGACCACCGCCACATGATGCCATTTGTCATCGTTAAGCCCTGCCCCTCTGTTGTCACAAACTGTAGCCGGTTCAGTCTGTAAGCAGGTCCTGATCATGCCACCGCCGCTGAATTTGACCTCAAATCCGGTCCAGTCGGCCGCCTTCAGAGTTTTACTCATGATAAACCCACCGTCCCGATCCGTTTTAAACCAAGCTGTAGCCGTAAAATCGGTCTTCTTGCCGAGTTTAAAGCCAGTTAGCTTGTCAGCACTTTCTGTCTCGACCGAGGTGCCTTTGCCATCAAATTCCAGCCCCTGGCCAAATTTACCTTTGACCCATTTGGGGCCACCTATTAACTCCCCGTCATTTCCATTGGCTGAGGAATCTTTAGCCACCTCACCTTTGCCTTCGTCAAAGAGCCATACCCCAATTGCATCCTCCAGTCCGACTTCAGCTAGACAGAGGAAAGGTAACAAAAAAACTAGACAGGCGCAAACTCTGACTTTTACCATTACTTTCATCATTGCTAGTTTCTCCTTCGTCAATCTGACATTTTCTATTTGCTTGTTGGGTTACACTGCTAAATACACAGAACTCCCCGAGAATATCATAGATTGAGATCCTATACAAGTTCCCATGGCCTATATCTGATTAACGTCAAACAAGGGAGGACCATTTGAAATGAAGATGGCAAGAGAGTTTGGATTCAGAGGAGGATGCCAGCAAGGGCTAAAAATATTTTCGGCAACTTTTTCTCCATTAACGTAAAATAGACTTTGCTTTGTGTCATAAGTTACGGCGACATATACCCATTCCTCTGCCAGCAGAGGATCCGAATTGCAATCCTTCCAAGCTCCAGAATTAACCTACCAAAAATAGGGCCTTTTTGGATTCTGACGTCAAAGCCCTTGCCGTTTGGTCGTTGTTGCATAGCGGCCTGATCGGTTTGAGTCGACTTCAAGTTTCCCTTATGTTTGAGGACCGGTTAAAGACATGATTAACCCCCTCAGTTGTCTTGAGTATCTCATCACTCAGCTGAGCAAGATTCGATAACTGGTGCTGACACCAGTTACCATACCGACAATGGCCCAGATACCGGCGCTGGTCATTTCACCCAGAACCAAGCCTAGGAATACCGGTCTGGCCTGTCGATAGGTGCTTACCCCACCGTATTTTACCAGCAGATGTTTGACCATCCAGCCCAAAAAGATTGAAGGTCAGAGCTTTAGTGAAGCCCAGGAATTGAGCATGGTGTAACCCGATGGGATGCAGCGGTCACCGGAGGAAAATCTGCCGCAACCATATCAACAGCATCATCGACAGGCCACCGGCCATCATAAAACCGGTGTGGCTCCAATCCGTTCCGCTTTCGCCGCCAACCAGCACTGAAATCAGCCAGCGCATGTCACCTACCCCACCGGTATACGGTGCCCGATAGGTATAACTGATTTTAGCACCGAATAGATAGGAGACGAAAGTCCCGATGACCATCGTCGCCACCACACCGAGTTACAGACTGCGGGGGCTAACTCTAACTTCACCTGCTGCTTTGAGGCCGTTGGCTACGTAGGGCATCATGATTTCCCTCAGGTCGCGTATTAGAGAGCCGGATGCATAAACAGCGAGGTCATACTCGCAGGGTTAATCCGAACTGAGCCCAAGATAGTCAAGAGAATATAGTGTGAGGAAGTAGGAGGGATTGACAAACGGAATCCCACCGTTAATCACCTGCTAGGTTAAGGACATGTACATACCCAGAAACACCACCACAAATAGAAAAGCGAAACCAGTCGACATCCCCATCAGATGGTTGCCCCACGCCAGCAGCAGTATGCCGCCAATCAGTCCGATGATGGCGACTGGTGAGGGTAACGACCCCCGGTCCAGCCCGGGATCGTTGAAGTCTTGGTTGGGGCTAAAGGTACTGAAAAACATATTCTTGAGGTGAGACCGTGCCTGGAAGAGAGTTATAGATGACGAAGGTTAGGCTGGCGCCAATTTCCTGTGACGCGCTGAACGAACAAGCCTTCCACTGCACACCGGGCCCTTTCGTGATTTGAAACCCTAGCATTGAACCGATCAAGGATTGGAATTTAAAGAACAAAAAGAAAAACCAGAGGCTGAAGGAAATCCCCAGAGGTAATAAACAACTAAATGCCACCATGGACAAATACAGATTGAGTCGCAAAGGTCTGAGGGCACTCCAGGGCCTCTCAATTAAATAGAGATCCGGTCTGAAACGGAGGGGGAAATGTGGGATAGAGGGGGGAAATTGATGCAGGCCGTTAAAGGTGTGGAGCAGCAGGGGAAGGGAAAATCCAATTCATAAGGCTTTACGGCTAAAGAGTGAATTTTTGCTTCCCAGAGGGTGGAATGTCATCTCTACCGGTAACACGATGAGAGAAAGCTACCGCTCAGTCACCACCCATTGCCGAGGTAACAACACCGACAGGCAGGTCACCACCAGATAGAGGACAAACACGTAAAGTGCCCAAGCGGAGAGTGGCACCCACCAGGCTGCCCAAGGAATCGATTCTCTCTCTACTCAAATAGAATTAGCTACAGCCATTTTGGGTTATCAGCCTGTGTGGGTTTTGGTTGATTCAGAAAAAGGAAAATATCGCCTGTGTGGGTTAGCCGCTGTGCGGTCCGCTCTAGGTCTGACGGTGGAGAATTTCTCCGGCGAAAAAGTGAAAAATCTTGCAGATCAACGACACCACTCAATCCTGGTCCACCCGCACCTAAAAAACCCCGGCTGGCTCCTGATGCCAATGGACTGACCCAAAAGGAGTAAAGCGGTCCTGAGCATAGGCTGAATCTGAACTGGACAGGTCTATCAATTCATGGAGACAGATCTTCAGCACCATGCCAATTAATACGAGTCTTACCCGGTTGGTCTGTATCGGTTGACAATTCTCGGCAGAGAAAGGTTCGATCACCTACTCCTTTGGATCCAGCATTTCTACCTTTAACATTCCCTTCGGATTGTCAATATTGACATACAGGAACTTGCCGCTGAAAACCACAGGCTGTGTGGTTAGAAAACCTTCCTTGGCGTTGGCCTCCATAGAGGCAAAACCGTCACGCCGCAAGGTGGCCAAGCCGGTATTTCCCCCTGTACATGGTGTTGTCTTGTTCGAAAGAACCAGTCGCTCCCGGTTTTAGACTCGACCTCTGGCCAGAAAAGGCGCCGTAGTAAAAACCAAAGTTCGTCGCCCACTACCAAACACAATCCGCCGGCCGCGTGGATATAGCCGTAGTTCCAATCCCGCCATCGCCGACTGTAGACGATGAAGGCCAAGCGGTCAGGCCAGGGCCAATGAAAACCGTCTCGACTGAACCCCAACTGTAGGTCGATAATCTTTGGTCGTCCAATCCTGGCGCAGACTGGATTTTGCGGACCGTAGAATACGCTAAATCCTCCCAGCAAAATACTTTCATACGCAACTGCGTTCAAGTCTTACAATTGCGGCCCATCACCTACCAGCGGATTAGGTCGGTCCAAGCGGTCGGTTCGGGCCCATTTGACCTGTTGCTGATCTTCCCATCTGGCCACCCGCTCAAATTCCGCCGCTTCGCGATAGGTCCAACTTTCACGGATGCTAAAGACAAACCGCTGACAAAACGGGTTATAGAAAAAACTGGAATTGTCACCACAGCGAGAAGTCTACCCGCGCTCGTTCCAGTGGGTGCTATCCGGGGAGGTGTAAATAAACCCCGATTGCCCTTGGGTCCAGCCGAAATAAAGGAACCTCTTGAACCGGACCTCCAGTTTGGCCTGGTGATCCAACCAGACCAGACAATCATCTCGCCGATAACTGGCCCCTGGTGCTATCACCACGTTGGTTCCAGGAATAACATCCAATTCGGGTTTTTCCCAGTTTAAACCGTCGGTGCTGGTAGCCACGGCAGTACCATCAAACCAACCCGCGTGGCACCACATCTTAAACCTGTTATCCTCCGGATCGTACCAAACCCATCGTTGAAAGGTGCCACCACCGGACAATGGCCCTGATTACACTCCAACTCTGTTTCTGGTACTAACACTAGCGAGGACTCGTGTGGTTTGGTCGAATGATAAATCCGACATAGTGTGAATGTTCGATTAAAAAATCGTCCACAAATAACTGTCGTCCCGTCATCGATTGGGATAACAGGAGGAGGGGTATTCAGATGGGGAACTAGTAGCGGAGCGCTGTCTATTTCTATATGCTACGGTGGCCAAACACGTGGGGTCTCAATTCTATTATAAGGAGATTCTCTGTCAATCATTTTGGCTTTATTCCTTAGTCTGTCTCGAGTTAAAAGGGGAGAATATCTTCCGTTTAATATCCCAACCAAGTTGGGAAGGGCTGAGACATTCTCTCTTTCTCATCAGGGCAGGAAAACGTCTCGGTTTTTTATGGCTAAGCGTCATTACTCTACGTTACATTATAGCAATTTTGTAACCATTTTTGGCTAAATTCCACCTTAAACCTAGAGATAGTGCGATGAAAAACGTTGGATTTGTGTCTGTCATCTAGATATTATGTAGTTTGACCCGAGCTGTGGCCGTGCTTATACCGACTAAAGCCTAAAATTAGGTATTCACTCTGCTCAGATAAACCGTCAATTTTTCCTTTTCAGGAAATCAGGGAAAAATTCCTCCATTTTTCAGCGCTATATAAGCATCATTTGCCACCCTTGCCACTGTTGAGACAAGAAACCAATTTCGAAAAGGAGCATTACTATGGACAAGAAAAGTCAATTTCGCTTGGCCTGCATAATACTGGCACTATGGGTGTCAGACAGCCTAATCTTAGCCAATGTGTCGTCTGAGACGAAATTGGAAAAACAGTGGCACCAGTGGCGGGGTCCTCATGCTACCGGCGTAGCCCCACACAGCAGTCCGCCCACCGAATGGGGGCCGGACAAAAATATCCGTTGGAAAACTGAAATCCCTGGGTTGGGCCATGCCACTCCAATCATCTGGGGCGAGACCATTTTTGTTACCACTGCCATAAAAGCAGGGAAAAAGATTTCGTCAGAGGCACTAACGGCCAGAGAAAACCAATTGCCCGAGTGGCGACGAAATTCAGGTTCGCCCGTTACCCACGTGACGAAGTTTGTAACCATGGCCATCAATCGGCACAACGGCCAGGTAATTTGGCAGAAAACAGCCAAAGAGGCTTTACCACACGAGGGCACTTATAAAGATGCTAGTTGGGCCTCCCCTTCTGCTATTACTGACGGCCAGTTTTTGTTTGCTTATTTCGGTTCCTTTGGTCTCTATTGTTATGACTTTACCGGTCAGTTGCAGTGGGAAACAGATTTCGGCGATATGGACGTCTTTCTTGATTTTGGTGAAGGCAGTTCACCCGCCCTCCATGACAACACCTTATTTATTAATTGGGATCATCAAGGACAATCGTTTATCATTGCCCTGGACAAGCAAACGGGCAAGGAAAAGTGGCGCACCGAGCGCGATGAGATTAGCACCTGGACCACCCCGGTGGTAGCACTGTCTGAACCACCTCAAGTCATCGTCAGTGCTAACAATAAGACCTGTGGATACGATGTCGAGACGGGTGGTCTCATTTGGTCTGCCGCCGGGTTGACTAAAAATACGATTCCGTCTCCGGTTTTTGCGGACGGTATTGTTTACGTTGCCTCCGGTTATGATGGTGAAATGTTGCAAGCCATTCGGGCCAAAGGAGCGAGCGGAGATGTCACCGATTCAGATTCAATTGTATGGCAGCGTCAGAAAGATGCCCCCTATGTCCCCTCCCTGTTGCTCTACGGGGATATGCTTTACGCCTTAAAGAGCAATAAAGGTATTGTCTCTTGTTTTGATGCTAAAACTGGTAAGGTCCACTACGGTCCCGAACGACTGAAGAGCTTGAAGGGCATTTATGCTTCGCCAGTAGCTGCAAATGGTAAAGTCTATTTCGTCGGCCGACAGGGTAATTGTCTAGTGTTAAAACACAGCCATGATTTTGAAATTTTGGCTGAAAACCGGTTAGAGGATCGTTTCGACGCTTCTCCTGCTATTGTGGGGGACCAACTTTATCTGCGCGGACACAAGTACCTGTACTGCATTTCTGAGTAACTGTCGATTCACTTAAAGACAAAATGTTATAGTGGCAAGTTGGGCCATGATGTTATCTGTGAGTAAGGCTAGGACTAGGCTGGGGGGTTGCTGAGTCTGTCAGGAGTTTTATAAGCACGGGAGAGTTAGTGGAGGAGAAATCCAGCACCGGACGCTGGTAGATCTCTGAGGAGTCTGTGGATCGGTTGGTTGTGTCTAGGATGATTCCACCTAAAAAGCAGAGCCCTGTACAGCTTGGCAGTATGTTCACTCTCGCGCTATAGTCTGCTGACCAGCCGTTACAACTTGGCGATCAACCCTGCAGAAAGGCATTGTTAGCCTTTACGGGTCTCCTTTGATCCCCACAGATCGTCTTACTGTACCTGTATTCCTGAGTCAACACGGCTATCGCACCGCCTGTATCGGTAAGTGGCATCTCGGACAGGGTTGGGATTTCGAGTTGGACGAGAAGGATTTCNATCCTCGCAGCAACTATGNCCCNAGTCCTATNGTACCAGACGCCGATCAGCNNGCTAGCCCTGAACAACAGCAGCGCTGGNGAGAGGNCTTTNCCAANCCGACTACCGGTGGNCCGACCACACGTGGCTTCGACTACTATTTCGGCGTGGATGTCCCCAATTGGTCTCCTTACTGCTTTATTGAAAATAATCGTACCGTAGGAATTCCGTCTGAATTCCTCTCTTCCCGTCTGGTTGGCAATAACTTGGTTAGTTTCTCAGGTCCTGCCATGCCCTACTGGCACTTCGAGCAACTGCTGCCGACCTGGGCCAAGACGGGCGGCGGCAGACCAGCCATTCACGCGGACCTAGTTGCTATTGGCCGTTGGACGGTCAATTGAAAGACGCTGCACGTTTGGCCAAGTCAATGATGNCGGCGAGTTCGTCGGCCAAGTANCNTCAAGGATNGCAGAATGGGCCAGGGCATTGTACTGGATGGCTCCAATTACGTCTCGATCTCGACTAGCCCGGACCCCGAAGCTGGGAATAAGAATATCTCCATCTCTGCTTGTTTTTGGGTCGATGCTTGACCGGAAAGATATGAAACCTTGCTGGCTAAGGGGGATGGTAACAATTACCAACTGGCCCGTCACGCTGTTGGTCCCAATAGACTAGCCTACTTCGGCGGTATCCAGGCAGACCCGCTTGATGCGCCCGCCGGAGGGATAGTGAATGACGACCGTTGGCGCCAGTTGGTGGCGATCACCGTCGCTCAAACCAAAACACTACTTTTCATTGACGGTGTGCTGGTAAAATCCGGGGAGCCCATATGACCGGCCTGGGAGACTCCGGTTATCCCCTGTTGCTGGGTAACAACCCGGAGAATTCGTGGAAAAACCAGAATGGTAAGATCGGCAACTGGACCAGCGCCATTGATGATGTAAGTATCTTCTCAACCGCACCCACCAACTCAGAGGCCTGTCCTATGATCTACACGCTCTCAACCAACAAGGACCTAAGCGCTTGTGCGAAACTCATCCGGTTACATCGTAAGCAATCCCCCAACCTGATCAACATCGGCCACAAAAAATGGAAGTACTCCCCGGTAGATCTGACCGATGGCCAACCGTTAGTTGTCCTGTCGGAAAAGGGTAGTGGTGTGACGAGTTCCCCACGGTCAAGTGTGGTGTCGTTTATCACCTTCAGCCGTTTCTCGATCCAGGAGATTCAGTGCAACTTCAATGGTCGGTCACCGAGGATACAGTAGATGTCCACATCACTCCGCCGCCAGGCATCGTTGGGCAGAAATCAGGAACACTGACGATTACTCCTACCAACACGACAGAATATAAAATCACGGCCCGGAACACGTATGGCCAGAGCCAGGCCACAGTAATAGTCCATGTGGCCTACGCACCTATCCGATTGGATTGAGTTGTACAATCCCGGTCCCAAAATAGCCAGTACCTCCAATTTGTTCTTGACCGATGAGACTGAAAATCCCACCAAATGGCCGGTGCCGGAAATAATTATGGAACCGAACCAGGCGGTTGTTATTTTTGCCTCAGGCAAGGACCGCCAGAACGCTAATGCTGAGCTTCACACCAATTTCAAGTTAGGTGCAAAAGGGGAGTATTTAACTCTCATCCACAGCGCCGGTAGCACAACCAAACAGGTCTCCTTTTTTGGGCCTCGTTATCCAAAACAGGAACGCGGCATTTCCTTTGGCCTGGCTCCGGAGGGCAGCACGGGGACCTTATCAGTACCAACGCCTGGTGGACGTAACACTGAAGTCGTAATGTGGGGGATTTGGGCCCGGTGCAATTCAGTCACCAGAGATCCCTGTGCGCATCGCCTTTTCGGCTTGTTTTGACCAACGGATCGCCTCTAGCCGTTATTTATTATACAACGGACGGCACAATACCAACATCAGCGACTCCAATGGAGAGATGGATAAATTGATCCGGCATTTTAATGGTAATGGAGGAAGTCTAACGTTGCGATGTGGATGCTGCCCTGTCTATAATATATTGGAATTATACCAATACTACAAGTAATTGATGACGCAATATCTCCCTTTAGTATGGTAACTGGTAGTCATAAGCTTGAGGAAGAGCCAGCGATCCTCTGGAATGGATGCACTTGTCATACAGCCATGCACAATACCGACCCAACCCACTCTCGGCGTCTGATCCCCTTCAATTACACACACTTTGGTATGAAACAACACTCCCCCTGTGTTCCAACTCCAGACTTTGCGCGGCATGTCAGCAACCGGTCCGCGCTATGTCGGCAACTTCTAATGATACCCCATCAGACTATCAGTCATTTGGCGCGGGAATTTTGATAACTTGAACCGCAGAACCCTTGCGACGTCACGAGGCTAAATCTTTAATCACCTCTGGCGGATTTCCTGCTACTTCCCAGCCTGAACCAGTTCACGTTGGTCAGGCTGGGGATGTTGCTTTTAGACCACGACCTGCACATGCAGTTTAATCGCTATTATTGCGCCAAACCATAGAGGCAGTATATAATCATGTGGTTACGGTTCACCCTTCCGTAAATTGAGCTTCGCTGCAGCAAATTTCAGCAACGTGAACATTAGAGCCTCGTCTGGCTCAATTGCTTGTTTAATTAACTTGATTGTTTTCCAGGAGCGTATGATGCGTAACGCCATTTCGGTTTTAGGCTTGAGTCTGCTTATCGGTTGTTCCACATCCAAGAATATCTACCAGTTTTCTGCTACTACTATTGATAGTGAAGAACAATCCCTGTCAGATTATAAAGGACAGGTTCTGCTAGTTGTCAATGTGGCGAGTGAATGTGGGTTAACACCACAGTATGCTGAGTTACAACAACTACACGA
>PACG01000213.1 GCA_002699335.1 Candidatus Poribacteria bacterium | reverse complement strand
GGGGGCTTGTAGTTTCTCTGCTAATTTTTGCAAAGCAGGGCGCGCGCCAGCATGCAGGACAGCAGATCCGGCTAAGATCAACGGTCGCTTGGCGGACGAGATCTGCTGAACAGCGCGCTGAATAGCGGTCTCGTCAGTCCGCTTATCGATCGGCCGTCGGATCTTGGCCGGTAATTTCACTTTATCCTCACCCAGAATTACGTCCATCGGAAACTCGAGCATAGTTGGGCCTGGGCGTCCAGTCCGCATGGCGTAAAATGCGCTCTCAATCAAATCGGGAATATCCCTGACGGTTTTAGCCGAGCCACAGAACTTGGTCAACGGTTCAAAGAAACGCATCTGATCCAGACCGTGAAACATTTTCCCCTGATCCCGGTGACTATGTTGGGTATGTCCTTGGCCAGTCATCAACAGCACCGGGATACAATCGGTATACGCCTCCAGTAAACCGGTCGAGGCATTGCTGGCCCCAGGTCCCGGTACAGTTAAGGCCACTCCAACTTCACCGGTTGACCGGGCAAATCCGTCCGCCATGATAGTGGCTGAGTACTCGTGCCGCACTAGATAGTGCTCGATAGTCCCCTCTCCGTAGCGTAAAAGCGCATCGTAAATAGCGATATTTTGTGTGCCTGGTTGTCCAAAAATGCATCTGACCCCTTGTGCCTTAAGACACTCGATCAGTATTTCTCCACCTGTCATGTTCAATCACTTTCCTCCCAATTTTTTTAAAGGAGTTTAACATAGTTAACCGAGTTTGCCAATGTTGGTAAAGCATTGATTCCCTGATAAGTTGTAGCCTATTTTTCACAGGATAGGAGAATGGAGCAACCACATAACCTTCCCCTAAAAGTGTATCAGGATGAGCGGGATTACATGATGGTGCCTGGATTTCATACTGGTTCCCTGATCTTGATCTGTTTTTTTACCGGCGGCATTCGCGGACACCCAAAGTGNTACAACAGGCTGAGGGGCATCTGGAAAGGGGGATGTAACACTACGCCGATGGCGAATTGTCCAGTGCGGTGGTAGTGTTTACGCAATGCAGTCACTAGCACCTGCATTGCCTATGCCGTGGGTCAGTATAAGACAGGTCTATCGGGTAAACCGATTAGAATCGGCAATTTCATCATTGCAGTTCGCTCTATCCATCCAACCGGATCTAGTGATTGCCCATCAGCAACTAGCCCAACTCTTCAGCCAGAAACGGTAATTTGACCTCGCCATTGGATCACTATCAGCAAGTAATCACCTTGGCTCCTAAAGCGGCTTCAGGTTACGCTGGATTGGGTGTTATGCTGATGCGTCAGTAGGCATACCAACAAGCAGTATCGGCCCTGAGAAAAGCCGTTCAGCTAAATTCGCGCCCATAAGTCGGCTCACTACAACCTAGCCCGCGCCTATGCGAAAACCACCATAACAGAAAACAATCTCATGTGCTTTTTCTGCTTCAATATGTGTTACAGTTTGTGATGAAACCTGTTTAAAACAGTTGGCAGATTGCTTTTTGCCAACGTGCCAACATAAATTCAAATAACACCAGTGGCGATGTAACACAGATACAACACTCTGTTAAGGTAGGTGAGTTGAATCAACTGCCTGTCAAATTCCATTGAATGCCAACAACTGATAAGTCACAAGAAAGATTAACACATGCGGGGCCGATGGCCCCCCGCTCGCTTACCTTACGCGCCGTCCTGCTTGGTGTATTGGCTGTACCGATGAACGTCTATCTGGTGATACAGACAGAAACGGTGTGGACCACGCAATACCCCACCACTATGACCATCATTTTCAATGCAGTCGCTACCCTGTTGTTCTTCTCCTTGCTCAACCTGTTTCTGCAGAGATACGTTCCAGCCTGGCAATTTCAACAGGGAGAACTCTTAACTATCTATCTGGTTGTCACGCTAGCCTGTGTGGTCTGTGGCCACGATTTGTTACAAGCCACGCTTTGCGTCCTGGGCCATTCGGCCTGGTTTGCTACGCCTGAAAATGAGTGGCAGACGCTCTTCTTCCGGTTTATACCGGACTGGTTGGCAGTAATGGACTTGGAAGCCTTGACCGGATATTACGATGGCACGTCAGACCTTTTAATCGATAAACATATTAGGGCATGGCTGAAACCAGTTCTCTGTTGGCTCTTCTTCTTTTCGATTTTGGCTTTTGGTATGATGATGTTCAGCGTCATTATCCGCCGGCAGTGGATTGAGCACGAAAAACTGAGCTATCCCGTCACTATGCTACCGCTGGAAATGACCCGTTCGGGATTTTATCGCTCCCGGTTGCTGTGGTTTGGTTTCAGTCTTGGGTTAGGGGTTGATCTGCTCAACGGTCTGAACCATCTTTTTCCCTACGTTCCTGCTTTGCCTATCCGACACAACATCGGTTCTTTTTTTTCAGAAGAACCGTGGAATGCGATGGGGGTTACGCTGATCCACCTTAATCCCTATGCCATCGGCTTGGGATTCCTCATGCCCCTGGATCTGTCCTTTTCGTGCTGGATCTTCTATCTTTTTTGGAAACTACAGCGCATCGGAGGTGCCATGGTCGGCATTAATCATATCCCCGGCTATCCTCACGTTGACATGCAGTCTTCTGGCGCTTATATAACGCTAGCTATTTTCGGTTTGTGGGTGACACGGAAACACTTATGGCAGGTGGCGCGTGCGATTTTCTTCCGTCCATGGACGGGGTACGACGACAGCAGGGAACCAATCAGCTATCGCGCCGCCTGTACGGGGTTGGTGGCATCCATTTTGGTGATTGTTGCTTTCTGGATGCAGGCGGGCATGTCTCCTTGGGCTATCGTGCTTTTTTTTGCCATTCACGGCGCTTATGTCCTAGCTTTCACCCGCATGCGAGCTGAACTGGGGACGCCAACCCAGGATTTTTATCGAGCCGGCCCAGGTTTTCTGCTTACTGCTGCCTTCGGTTCCCGGGCCATCGGTCCCCAGAATCTAACCGGCTACGCCTACTTTTACGGATTTACCCGAAACTATCGGTCACAGCCCATGCCCAACCAACTGGAAGGATTCAAGATGGCCGAACAGGCTGGGATGAACAGTGGCCAATTGCTTTGGCTGATGTGGCTGGCCACCGTTTTCGGTCTGTTGATCGGTTTTATCACCTTTCTCCATGCCGGTTACAAATACGGGAGTCTCGGTACCTGGCGGGGGCAGGAGGCATTCAGCGATCTGCAACGCTGGTTGTTGTTTCCAAGCCAAACTGATTGGACCAAGGTGGGATTCTTTTCGGTCGGGGCGATTCTGACCAGTATCATGCTGATCTGCCGGCTCCGTTTGATCTGGTGGCCGTTTCACCCACTAGCCTACCCATTGGCGGCCAATGGCAACTTTCAANNNCTGTGGTTTCCCGTTTTCCTGGCCTGGTTGATTAAATTTCTGATTTTACGGCANGGGGGAGTTCGTACCTACCGACGCGTATTGCCCATCTTNCTGGGGGNTATGCTAGGCGAGTTCNTAATGGGGACCATTTGGGCTCTGTTGGGGTTGGCCTTGGGTCATCAGATGTACTCATTTAAACATTGGTAGCCCGGAGAATCCCCTCTAAACTCATGGTTAATGGATTGATATAATGCCGGNAATTNGCAGTAATTGGGTTTCAGCTTTGAAATCCAGGCTTTAAAGACATCTTACGTCAACCTCTTCATCCTATCCGTAAATTTGTCGGCATAGAAGCCCAATGCCAGGTGGCGAAGGCCAAACAGGGAACTATACATGCTGATGTCCGAGCTAAATTTGATGTTATGACATCAAAGGCGCCAAATTGAACACGGATTTAACTCAGTCGCAGAAAGGGCTCACTTTGGCTAAGGTCAGCGATATAGATTTGTCGGTCGCCTTGGTCAACTGAATCAATCGTAACGATTTTCCCGTCAGGCGACCAGCGAGGGTGCAGGTCGCAACGGACTGCACCTGTAAATTTCGGTTCGGCAAACGAACTGCCGATTACAATCTTCTCTCCCGTTGCTAGATGATACAGCATCAAGGTCGAGGCTCGGGTTTGTCGGTCAGGATAGGTATCACAAACTAACCATCGGCCATCGGGGGAATAACAGGCATGACCGTCTTTTGGCAACTGCCCGTCACCAACCGGTATAAAATCGTGTTTGTTGTCGGTGAATTCGATGAATTGCATCCTGCCGAGTACACTGGTCGACATCAGCATTCGTTGGTCGTCTCGCCAGGCAAAATGTGAAATTTTATGGCCGAAAGGAATCTGACACCGTAGATCGGTTCCATCGGGGTTGACCGTCCATAGTGAGGTCTGAAAGCCAGCTACGGTAGAAGCATCAGCCGGACTCGATCGNCAGAAAAAGAAGATGCGGCTACCAGAAGGGTTAAACATCACATGGTTGAACCAGGTGAGGCCACACTCTGAAGCAACCAAATTCGATTGGTCGATGACGGTTGCAACGGATAGCACCAATTCGGCGGATCCGTCACGCAGGTCGATCAGAAACAACCCATCTTCAGCAGGGACTGCCTCCCATGACACTGGATCGATTCGGTTGGCATACCCGACAACTTCTCGGCAAGCTGACATGCGAGCGAAGTTCAAACCGATGGCATAGGGGGTGGACAAGGAGACAGCAGCGACGGCGCCTTCAATGGTGCGGCTGGCGCGAGTTTCTGGATTAATAGCACGGGAAACCAATCGCTCACCTTCCCAGTCGTTGTAGGTGAATTCCTCCTCCAAACCGACGTTGATCCAGTGCATCATGCTTCCCTGCTGCAGATTAAAAGCTGAAGTGGAGGCTAATGGGGTGAAGTCACCGGTTTCCCGATGAACTGCACCAACTTTGGCAATATCGGTTGCCGTCGGTACATAGTCATGAAATTCGGTTTCAAGCGCTAAATGATAAGTCCGGCTCTGATCCCACGGATTGATGCCATAGTAGCCGAAGAAGTGATTTTTAGGTCCATTTGAAAATTGTCTGAGCATAAAAATTCGCTTCCTAATTCAATTAGAGAAGATTTGAGCGAAGAATTGTTGTCGTCCCAGGTCGGTCAAAAAGTCGATCTTCCGCTTCTCGTAGAAATCGTCAACCGTCCCACGACTGAAAAACCAGACACAATCGATTAGAATACTTAACTTATATACATCATACAGATGTTCTCGTTCAACAATAGTTAAAGGTCGGTACTTCATATACTCCTGGACTATATTGCGGGCTTGTGTCATATTGAGTTGTTCGGTCTGATGCGGCCAGGCCCAATACTCCATCACCCCCACCAGGTCGAACTGCGGAAAAGTGTAGTTGGCATCATCAAAATCGATCAAGGCAGCAAATTCGTCCGCCTGAAAAAGGATATTTGAAAAGTGCAGGTCACAATGGCAGATGCTTTTAGGTAATAACGAAGGGAGATCCAGCCTGGTCAGCTGATGTGCTAACCAGACCAGTTTTTGGTCGGTGTTTTTGGTGTTGGCCTTTGTGGCCTCTTCTTCGGCCAGAGCCAAACACAGATCGACATCATAATTCCACCGATACAGCATGTAAGGCGAATGATAATTCTCCGTCAATTTTTGTAGTACCGCTATCTGTCGGATCAGTTGCTGTTGNTGATAAGGGCTTGGACAATCGAGATGCCGACCTTCCAAAAATTTGAAGATCATATAGGGCTTATGATGGTACATACCGACGTAGGCGCCCTCTCTATTTTTAATTGGAGTTGGACACGGGTAGCAGTGCATCGTCAGATACTCCAGCAAGTGACTCTCAAACAGTACCGATTCTTTCGATCGATTTTCGTAATACCTGAAGACGTACTTCCCCTGGGTTGTCTGCACGAAAAGATTGGTTTGGACAGTACCCTGTTTCGCCGACTCTGATTGAATGTAGGTACCCAAATCGTAACGGTCAAAAATACCGGCCAAATCACATGGTGAAAATGCTGTTNTGATCGTCATCTTTTAGTTCATTCGTTAAATTACGATTATTCTATTATATACGACTTGACCATTTAGCTCAAATTATGGGGAGATCGGATACCGATCTGCGGTAGCGGCTGATTGCGTAGCGCCTGCCGTTGGCCCAAAGATTTTGAGGTTACGAGAGGTTTAGCCGTGTGNTGTCTTTTCCGATGGATTATTTGCTAAGGAACAAAAAGATCCATTCAACGAGGTCCTCAACGGAGTTCTCAAAGATATTTATCCCCGAATTCAACTCGTAAATGCAATTCCGGAAGGAGAGAAAACGGAAGTCCTCTCTAGAGAACAGGTCCTCAAAATCTTAGAGAGCGGTCTNTGAAAGTTGAATTTAGAAACCGCCTTGCGAGAAATCTAAGATGGTTCCGAAACAGAACTGATTAGGTGCGTGTTAGGGCAACGATTGAATGAATCGAGGTAGTAGGTGACCTGAAGGAATCAGGTCAGGTTCGAAAGGTCGTCGNCGGTGAAAATTACGATCGGGTTCAGATTAGCGACTACAGGCTTGGCCGCAGTTATATCCAGAACGTTACCGTTTTTGTATGGTTCTTGCTCCACCTGGAGATTTATCGATACTTTCCCTAATTATTAACGCCTTTGACGGCCAGGATATAGAGCTACTAGTGCCAAANTTTTTTGGAGGAATNCGGTTCGATTTGTCCCGGTTTTAGCGATGATCCAGTGCTTTCCGGATTTTCTGCAGCAGTTCATTATACTTCGGTTGAGGGTCAAGTTGATAAGCTGACTGTGCTAAGTTCTCGGCTTCAGGTAGAGAAGTCTCCTGCTGATCGAATAACAGTTGCGCCAGCGAGAACCTAGGTGGGGCAGCCGATGGTGCTAGCTCTATCGCACGACGCAGGTCCTCCCCAGCCTGCTCATATTTTTTCTGCTGATATCTAACATCACCCCGCTGCCAGTAACCGGGGGCCCAATCCGTGACTAGCCTAAGGGTTGCACTCAAGGTTGATTCTGCTTCTGCCAACTCGCCTTGTTGAACCTGTAAATAGGCCAGGTCTTCAACCGCATCAACGTAGGTTGGATCTCGCTCGATGGCTTGTCGGAGCACGAGGGCAACCTGAGGCCATTTTTTTTTGCTGGCAGCCTGGTGTGCCTCCTGCCGTAACAATTTAGCTTTCAATCGTTTAGCTTGGGCTAAAGAGGCTTTTCCTTCAGCTATCTTGCCAGTTCTCAGCAGCGCTTGCGCCAATGCATAATAGTATTCGGAAACAGTTGGCTCCTGTTGGATGGCTTGCCGATAAAAGTCTACGGCCTGGCGGTGGTCTCCCCTTTTGAAAGCCACTTCACCCCGTCCAAACAGGGCAGACCCAATATCTGGTTCAACTGTTAAAGCTGTATAGAAGCAGGCATCGGCTTCATCAAACCGATTCTGATTTAACAAAAGGAGTCCTAAATTTTGGTAAGCGACCACGGATTTTGGATGCAACTGGACTGCCACGATATAGTAGCGGCGGGCTTGCTCAAAATGCCCACGATGCATCTCGATTAAGCCGAGATCCAGATACCAGGAGACCGGTGCGGATGTGGGATGCAGTTTAATGGCTTTTTGATACCATTCATCTGCCTGATCGTACTGCCGGTTTTTGAAATAGGTTCGGGCTAATACCCCCTGGATCCGCGCGTCCTCTGGTACTAATTCAACCGCTCTTTCAAGCGGTGCTATCGCTTCAGAATTGCGCTCCAGATGAGATAGCGAAACGCCCACGCCAATCCAGGCCGAAACGGATTCTGAATCAGATTCGACGACGCGCCTATAGAGAGATAAGGACTGCTCCCAATTTTCCTGCTGCAAGGCAATTTGTGCCTGGTCGAGCAGGTGCTGCAGATCAATCTGCGGGCCACCGGTTTGTACCATGCAAAAGACAAGCCAGAGGCTGAAAAAAGTAAACCGAGTTAGGTGCTGGACACTGTTAAACATGTAATAATTGATTTGTGGAAAGGGGCAAAATCCCGAGCAGTACCGAGGTAGTTTGCCCGGTCAAGGGAAACTAATTGGAGATGCTGGACTTCATTTAATTACCTTGATTTAGATGNTTTCAACTGCCCCCACAGCACAGATAACCGCGGTTCTATCTCCACTGCTAATGGCCCTCGCGCCCCCGATTTGTTGATATCCAGCTGCTTGTTCATGGTGGTATAAATCGCATCGATACAACAGGTGCCATCTTCCCGATTGATCAAATGGAAGGTNTGTTGACCCGTTTTCAGTTCCAGTGATGCTGGGTTAGCACCGTACTACTCCATCTCCTGGTCCGGAAACGGATTTCCACTTCGACTGTTAAGCCAATANCAAACNCTATCGNTGGTGTAGTGCTGACGCCGTTCTTCTTTTTCAAAGAAATCCCATATATTGCGGTTGTTATCGTCCTCGTTTTTTGCTTCGTGATCCCCGATGCCGTCCGCCTCAAAAAAGGAATTATCGGCAACCGAAGGGGCAGTAACACGCCCACAAAAGTACCATTCCCCCGCTCTGGGGAACGGTGAATCGATACTTCAACCAGGAACCGTTGATCGCTCTTCCATTCGACGCCGACAAACCTACCAACCGATGCGTTCTTGATCACATAATTTTTACACCTTGATCCGGGTTACCTTTGGCCTCAAAAGGGGCTTTGTAACTCTCGATTGAGTCGCTTTTCTTCCTTACAAACCTTTCTGCTTCCAAAAAATTCCACTTCTGGACAAAACAACGGTTAGTGACGCTTTCTCTTCGAGAAGTTCCTCTTCGATGTCGTCAAATCATGTTCTCGACTCAACAACACAGACTCAATCCGCGCCCCGATCGGAGCCGAGGAGCTCCTTCGCAGAAACGGGTTGGCTAACTTCTAGCTGACGGATTGGGGATTACTAATTTTGAGGTACACTACCAGCTGTAAAACCCTCTGCTGATCCGATGACCGTCGGTCAGTAGAAAACATGGGGTTTACCCCCTCCCTTGATCGGTATTTGGGTTGAGGAGGCACCAGGGCCGTAACCTGANATCTATCTCTAGCAACTCTTTTTTTGCTATACCTGCGCACAGGTGCGCCCGGATAATCTCGTCCTCGATTATACGCCATTTTCCGGCCTATGCGTGGCGAATTGGAATCTCGGCGGCGTAACCCCTACCTACTTTTAGAATACGAAAAATCGCTGGGCCTAACACTTCTCTACCTTCTAACCCGTGTAGCATTGAATAATGTCGATAATCAGACCGATGTCATCCCGTGCGGATGCAATCGAGGTGTGACAAGGTGTACCATTGGTAATGCAATCGTGGAAATGGCGGAGTTCTTGCACAAAAGCACTATGCCAGTCGATGGCGGGTTGACTGGTATATGAGGTGCCTGCTTGATCAATTCCCTGGACCGTTAGTGTGGAGAGCTGACCAGATGAAAAACCGGTTGGGTAGGAGAGAATCACGCGTTTGTCACTGCCGTATACTTCCAAAGTCTCCTTGAAATCCCACAGATTCGGTAGGTCTACCCAACTGGCGACTAACCGATATCCAGACGGATATTCCAGTGTGTAGGTAATGGCGCGACCACCATTCCAAATCTCTGTGTTGACGACCTTTGTGGGCAAGCCGAGCATNACGCGCATCCCATAGATATCGTGAATCATGCTACCGGAGAGCAGACCAAAGGCTCCTCTTACGTGTGGTTCAAGATCACCAATGGCTTGTTGGTGACCGCCGCCATATGTTTTAAGATCTGCGGCCTCTTTCCGCTGGGTCGGTGAATCGGGCAGTANATCGTCAAACCGACGAATATCAAACTGTCGCAAATGCAGATCGTTGCTGGGGTGCAAATGATTGACCTGAACGAACAGAATGTCATCCATTGTCTCGACCTCTTGCCTAGCATAGACAAAAGCGGGATCATNCACCTTCATATAACCTACCTGACCTACAGTTCCAGCCCGTTTTTGTGCTGCGATAATCCGATCCGTTTCTTCTAGGGAAGAACAGAGCGGTTTTTCGACAAAGACATGTTTCCCTGCCTCAAACGCAGCGATAGCNGCGGTCGGTTTATNCCCTCCGGCACAGTGTAAGACGGCATCTACATCACTNTCNAGNAACTCGAAATAGTTGGTCGTAAAGCTAGGGACCTTGAATTTACTGGCAACATATTCAGCCGCTTTAAGAGACAGATCACAGACCATTGTCACTTCAAAGAGATCCGGTAAATTAGCCAGGTTTGGCATATGCTGAACTTGGGCGATAGCTCCACAGCCAATTACGCCAATCTTGAGACGTTTCATCGTTTAACCCTCCAAAAAGTCAGGATCCGCGGTACGATAGGTAAGCGCGTTCCAGGTGTCGGCCAATTGATACATCTGTTGGAACATCGGGTAGAGAGTTTGCCAAATAGTATCTCGGGCTTCCAGAGCCCTGGCTTGGTCTCCATCGGCCAATAAAGGCAATTTTTCCTGCTGTNCCNGATGTGCGGATTGGACGGCTTTCATCAGCGCATCCGCNGCTTGTTGCTGATTTGTTACCAGATCTGCAATCGTCGTATNCTGATCCTTCGGCACATCGTAAGAGGTTGATTGACTAAACTGTGGAGGGGCTTTGGTTTCTGCATTAATCCAGCCGGTGTGAGTAGGCTGAATGTGTGGCGTCACAGATAAATACAGAATAACGGGTTCATCCCCAACATTACGAACCGTATGAGGCTGGTCTACGAGCGCGATGCACATTTGTCCCGGTTCCACAACCTGTTTTTCCCCCTCTATTTCAAACTCGGCTTTTCCCTGTAGAACAAGGAAAATCTCGTGTCCTAAATCGTGGGAGTGGCCAAGACCTGGTTGGCTACCTCCACTGATACTATCGACCTCAATGCGGATAAATCGAGCACGGATCTCTGGCGTTACCAGTACATTGCGGATATCTTTACGGTAATCGTATACTTCGAAACTCATATCTAACTCCTTTGTCAGAAAAAGTGGGTGTACGGTTTACATCCATGAATAATTTTGGCCAGTGCACAACTATTCGATAGTTGAAGCGTTCTCGATGCTTCGATAGGTCTCNCTGGCCACGTCGTAGGCATTTCGGGCGGCGGTGCGCTCTTCCTCACGAATGCGATCCACTTTTTGTTCCCAACAGACCTCAACGGCTTCGGCGCACCAGGCAGCACTTCTTCGGCTAGCGTGGATTGGTTGTTCGTCAACGATGACAAAAATTGGGTTGGTGTGTGAAGAAGGGAAGATGCGAAGAGCAATCCAGCTGGATCGTTCAATGGAGAAGTTGAATTCTACCGGAACAATCGATCCGTTGGCTGTAATCTCTTGTTGGTCAACGGATCGCCCATTGACGATCAGTTCGACAGGAACCGTTCGGCTATCACCGATACGTGACCGTTCAATATGCCAGTACGGTTTTTGATCTAATGCACGATCCCGAAGTTCNGGATTAGAGGTTTCGTCGAGCAAGGCTGCCACTCGGGCACTGATCACAATCCCTCTCGGTTCCTTCAGATCTAACTGGCTGAGATTTCCGCTAGCCTTTGCTGCTGAGTTCGGGCTGATTTCGCCTACACGAATACCTTCAGCAGTAAAGTCAAGCAGATGGCTTCTACCATCACCCACGTACGAACGCCCATCTCGTAGACCATCCACCCAAACATCGTAACTGAGCTTATCTCCGGGCATCTTGACATAGACACGCCCTAAACCGACCCGTTCCCCATAGATGCAAGGAAAATCTGTTTCACCACTAATTCGTGTTCGGAATCCACAATTCAGGGTGTGATACCAGATATTGAGTTCCCATACGGCNGGGGTATCCACTGCAGAAATGAAGTCGACAGCGTCGTGGACGACATCTACGATNTATTCGTTGGCACCGATGCCGTTGAAGGGGGGCATGTTGTAGTTTGGNAATTCATCTCCAGGAATCTGTAAACCCCATCCACTGTGGCTAAAGCCGGCAACAGCACCTTGTGCCTTAGCCCAGCGGAGAACAGGTAGATNCCAACTTGGCCACTCTTCGATCCGCTCAACAACTTGTCCCCCAGTTTCAACTGCGTAATCGTCCTCGGTTAACCGCAACAACGACAGATGCCCAGCATGGGATGAAGGGAATCCTGATACTTCCACATCGTAACGCATGATATAATCGTCAGTTGAGAGCTCGTGGACCTCGCCTTCGAAAAACTGTTTTTGGTAGTACCAGCAGGGTCCCCAGGAGAGAACACACCCGACGTTGATATCTTCTCCTAAAATGTGCCGCATCATGTCTTTGGGTAAGACCCCTTGGGCTGGACTTTCGTAATGCGAACAACCAGCTGCATGCACATGGTGGTCTCCGGATCTCCAGCCTGATCAGCTACATGTATGCAGGGCCACGGCCCCGACGCACGCACTCTGCCCGGGAACGATCGCCCCTTCGTCTGGAAGCGCGGCAGCAACCAGGAAGTGAGCTGGGGCATCATGGTGAACCGTGCGTCCCGCGTGCCTCCTGAAGTTCGTTTGCGCAGACGCTGATGATGTTA
>PACG01000212.1 GCA_002699335.1 Candidatus Poribacteria bacterium | reverse complement strand
GTTCAAGTCTTATCCATTGCTCCTCCCTGACAAATGGTTTCTGTTTGGCCATAAAAAGTTCCTTTTTGCACCCAACTAGACATACACTCCTTTAGAGGCGAAAGTTTAAATTGTATTTAGTTTTGAAATAGCTTCTACTCATTATCAATGATACACCACGACCCATTTTCTTCTCCTTTGCTCGAATGTGAGGTCGCTACTTGGAGTCCTGATGGTCGCCAATTCTGGTGGTGATTTCTAACGCGGATTCGATCGGTTACCATTTTAGTCATCTCTCTAGTAATGCAGGTAAGATTCATGTGCCTCAGAAAAAACAGCCGCTATTTCGTTGCCTTAATATGTCCTTTCTGATAGGATGATAGCCCAAAATGTAGAAGTTCCTAAAAATAACGATCATTCGTTCTTTAGATCTCTGCAGGCCAATAATCCAAGTCTAGCTACAGCCGGATGTTCAGGCGTAAGAAATCAGGATTCGGAGCTAGGCGGTCTAATTATTTACGCCGGAGATTTTGATGAAGATATTGATCTATTTCTCTTTTAGCCAGGAACAAATTCAAGCCTTTCAACAGGTTGCTGACGCGCATGGTGGGCACAAGTGGTTCAAGCTCAGAATGAAGCAGAAGCGATTACTATGATAGAAGAAGCAGAAGTATTGTTGTGATTGTTTCCTGAAATCATCGACCCAGATGTCATAGTGACCAATATGGCAGGGCTCTATGCCAATCAGAGGGCTGAGCACGCCTGGGTGTTATTGCTTTCTCTAGCTCGTGGTATTTCCTGCAGCACGGACATCAATGGTCGAAAATTTGGCCAATGTCTGCTATCGAGCTAACAGGGGGAACACTTGGAATCATCGGTCTAGGTGGATTTGGCCTAGAAATGATCAAGAGAGCGAGTGGCTATGGCATGACCATACTTGCTATTGATCCGGTGCGTCAGGATAAACCGCTGAAGTTACCGAACTCAACCGCCCAAGTCGAGAAAACTTACACGATCTTCTCAGGCGGTCGGATGCGCTGATGATCGCCTGTCCCAAGGTCCCTGAAACTTATCATCTCATTGGTGAAGAAGAACTGGCTATCATGAAAAAGACGGCTTATCTGGTCAACGTCACCCGTGGAAGTATCATTGACGAACAGACACTCATCGTCGCTTTGAAGGGGGCCATGCTGGGGTCGGCTTGGACGTTGCTGAAGTGGAACCTGTACCACCTGACAATCCGCTGTGGGATACTCCCAACTTGATCATCACACCACTGCGAGCCGGGGCCTCCCAGCATCGGCCACAAAAGACTTTTGAATTCTTTTGTGATAATCTACGATGTTACTTGAAAGGTGAAAACCTGGAGAATTTCGTGGACAAAAATCTTGGGTTCTAAATCTTCGGAGTAAACCGTGATCTACTTAGATTCGACTTAAATCAATGCCAATTCATGAGGAACGATCAATCTAGGGCGTCTATCATGGCCAGTCAGTTTCTAGTGAACGGCCACTTATTTGCCGAAGTGATCAATATAACGTAGGTGGTGGTATTCCACTGATAGAATTACCAACGTCAAGTCAATTGACTCGATAATGACGTAGTTCGGTTAGAGACATTTATTCAGAAACCTGGTCTCATGGCGTTAGCACGATTAACAACCCCATGGAGTGGATCGAAGCACTTGATAGTGACTTAGTGCGATAGTGAAGCAGCTTCTCTTCAACTTTCAACTTCTAACTTGNCCTGTTATCCATAGNTCAAGGCATGGTGAATAGGAATACCGGTCTATCTCATACCGTCTAATTTTTCCTTCGGTTATATAGCTAAGGAGGGTTATGCAAAAACAACCTAAAGATAACCCGANAAAGCATCTGTGGTGGTGTAGCANCCTTCATATTATCAATGATGGGTATATCGCGAGTTTGTCGCTTTTGCTTCCTTTNATAGCNAGGGATCTGAANCTCACCTANACCGAATCAGGTTTACTTAAAACTGCTATCCACGGTGCTATCAGTGTCGCTCAAGTTCCCGCCGGGTTCTTAGCAGAGGGCCTGGGAGACATTATGATGCTTGGTTTAGGAGCTTTGTGGTTCAGCCTCAGCTATACGATCTTGTTCCTGGCATTTAGTTATTCTTTAACATTGATCTTGATACTTTCGGCTGGCATCGGTGGTGGTGTTTATCATCCTGTAGGCACTGCCCTAGTATCCAACGCCTATCCAGATGAAAAGTCTGGTTCAGCTATTAGCACATTGAATTTCTTCGGTGATGTTGGCAAAGCGATTTTCCCCTTTTTAGCTGGTGTGTTGATTGTCAGGTTCGGATGGCGGACAAGCTGCGCGCTGTTAGGAATGGTTGGTACGGGAATTTCTGTTTTATACCTGCTGTTTTTTCGAACNGACATCCGCTTAAAAAGGCTTCCTTCAGAGGGAGCAGGAGACCAGTTGGATAAAACGGGTACCGGGTGGGGGATAGTACAACCCGGCCAATTTACACTCTATTCTGTCCTCGGGCTGTTAGACAATGGTATTCGATCTGCTATTACCACATTTTTGGGATTTTTATTGATTGAAAAAACAGGAATTCAGGAGAGCACAGTCGGTGGAATGATGTCATTANTCTTTTTCGGCGGGGCGTTGGGGAAACTCCTATGCGGTCTGCCAATCCAGAAATTTGGCGTTAGGAAAATTATCCTATCAACAAAGATATTGATGGTACTCGGTTGTTTCATCCTTCCCACGATTTCATCGAAATGGATTCTTTNACTTTTTTTGCCGCTATTTGGGTTTATGTTAAATGGCACATCTTCTGTCATCTACGTTGGTGTTGCACCAACGCTTAGGTCCGAGTCTCGAAGCCGTGGATACGCATTACATTACACTCTGAGCTTTCTCGCCTCGGCAATTGCCCCTTATCTTTTTGGATTAGTCGGCGACACATACGGTCTAAGTACCATTTTCCATATGGCAGCCATAGTTATGTTACTGGGGCTGCCGGTAGTGTTTTTTTTGAAAGAAAGAGAAAATTTCGCTAAAGAATCCCGTTGAAAAACGCTTCATTCTTTCTGAAACTCCATTCTCAGTTGGGGCTGAATACTGTCGCCTAACTCCCGTTACTCTGACCTAAAAGCGTATATTAGTCTACGCCAAGGAAGTTATTATGAACCATACTTTGCTAACAACAGAACAAAAGCGAACATGGAAAGACGAAGGCTATGTGATCCTAAAAGGTGTTCTCTCGTCCAGGGAAATCACAGATCTTATAGCGGTTGTTGACCAGATGTATGATGAATACCTCCAGCAACCTGATGTCAAACAGAACGCGGCGCTGGATCGCCGGAACGTTATGGAAGAAAATGACATCTTTGTTAAACTGATAGATCATCCAGTGACGTTTCCAATTGTACTCGAATTGATGACCCCTTACGTTCTGCTAGGTATGTCCGAGGTGACTGTCCGCCCACCAGATCTCGAAGGAAAGGGAATTTTACATACAGATGGAGGCCAGGCAATGCGACAGATACGGGTAACAGACAGTAGCCTTCCACTGCAAATCAAAATCCACTACTTTTTGACCGATCTTCATAGCAAGGATAGCGGGAATTTCACAGTTGTACCTGGTAGTCATAAGCGACCATTCCCGGAAAGCGGTTTTGAAGAAGGGCCTTACCTGGCCGACGCTGTTCAATTATGTGTTAATGCCGGTGACGCAGCAATTTTTTCCCATGCTTTATGGCACGGTTTTGTTGCAAATAAATCGGCTGACGCGCGTAAAACGCTGATTTATTGTTACGTCCAACAATTTCTGCGTGCCTTCGATTATCAAGCTGCTTCAGCAGAACTCTTAGCACGATGTACAGCAAGACAGCGTCGGTTAATTGGCGATATTGGGGAGTGGCGTCCTGGCTCTTATTTCTACTCTCCTCCAGACCAAGTTCAGATAGTGGCTGGAACCGAAGAGATTGGTTCTGACNAGTAAAAAAAGATAGATTTTCTGTTCCTGTCTTTTTCTGTCTAGACCGGTAGCGATTCGATCCCGGACGAAGAGTAGCAGAAAACTCGTAATGAAGATTTCAGTTTGGCCGCCTGTACCGAGTCGNAATNATTTCAANCAGNTGATCTGCGAANTAAGCAACACACCACGGTGTGAGAGGAATACTTCNACAAGGCACACTGTCCTGGATTGAAAGCTACTTTCCAACCGGGTATCAGTGATTATAAACTAAATGAGCTATTGTTATGTGATTTACCGACTCGGCGTTACTCCATTCCATTATTTACTTGCATTAAAGATTGTTCCCTAGAGACNGCAGCACACCCAGAAGGGATTTCACCGGTTTTACCATCCCCCAAATNTCTAACGTCGCTTAAATCGGGTTTCCAGTTCCCGTTGNGTAATCTCGATGATGATAGGACGTGCATGTGGGCAATTAAAGGGGTGTTCAGCCTGTGACAATTCTTTAACCAGGTGAATCATCTCCTCCATTGTCAGGCGATCGCCAGCTTTAACGGCCGATCTGCAGGACAGCATCGTCATGGCCTGGTCGTGTACTTCCAGCAATTCTACATCACCAGTGATCGATTCTGACAGATGGTCGATTAAATCCGTGACCACAGTTGCCACCAATCGTGTGGGCACCATCGATGGAATACCGCGCACTAGCAGAGTTTGTCCGCCAAACTTCTCTATCTCAAAGCCGAGTTGACGAAATAGGTCCTGATGTTGATCAAATGCACCGAGTTGTTGGGACGTAATTTCTAAAGTGGCCGGTAACAGTAAGCCTTGAATAGGAATTCCGTTCGACTGAAGTTGGGTCACCAATCGCTCGTAGAGGACGCGTTCCGAAGCAACGTGCTGATCGATGACAAAGATCCTATCACGGCCCTCGGCTAAGATATAGGTGTTGAACAGGTTGGCCTTCAGTTGGACATCGTTAAAATCGAGCAGTTCCAGGTTNGCTTCAGCCGAAATTTGGCGTTCCGGAGGTTGAACCAATAGGTCGATGGCTGGCAATTCTTTATCTGGTGTTGCTGACTCTCGATTCAGTGACGGTACGGATAGGTCACTGGGTTCGGGCCGAACAGGAAAAACTATTGATTCGGTTCCCTCAGTAGGTGTCGAGGTGGTTATCGAAACCGGTGAACTGAGGTCGGTTGTGGATTCTGTTGACTCGGCAGTGGGGGATCGAGGTGGTTCAATCGGAGAAGATGTTTGTTGGGCTTTCCGTTTATGGCTGACCGGTGACGCCGGTTCTGGATCGAAAGGCTGAGGTGAAGACTCTCTCCGGGCCGGCGTGTCGATTACGTCTGATCCATTAATCGAGGGGATAAATTTTTGTTGATAAATTCCCTTGTTCAGCAGACGGACTATTTGAGAGTAGACGGCTCGTTCATCACGAAATCGAACCTCGATTTTGGCAGGATGGACGTTGACGTCGANCTCTTCGGGTGCTATTGTTAAAAAGACAAAAGCCACTGCGTGTCGACCTTTAGGCGTGGTTTGGCGTGTGGCTTCGGTCAGTGCACCACTCAAGACCCTGCTCCGGATAGATCGGCGATTGAGAAAGAACAGTTGCCAGTTTCGAGTTGACTTGGTGATGTCTGGTTTGCCGATCCAGCAGTGGACCTGAAAATTAGGCAACCCAGTTTCGATCTGAATCAGATTCTCCGCCATCTCTTTACCNTACAATAATCGGATTCGGTCAATCAGATCGTCGCAAGGGCGCACATCGATCACCGATTTTTGGTTGTGTTGGAGCGAAAAGTGGATCTTTGGATGCGCTAAGGCTGCCCAGGTGATCTGGTTGGTAATATGGTTCATCTCCGTGGTTTCGGTCTTCAGAAACTTGAGCCGAGCAGGCACATTGTAGAACAGGTTATCGACCGAGATTTTCGTTCCGGGTGAACACCCGCTTTCTTGAATCGACTGCACAATCCCGCCTTCGAGCAAGATCTGTGTTCCCTCCACATCGTCGTGCCGCCGGGTTTGTAGATCCAGTTTGGAAACTGCAGCGATGGAGGGCAAGGCTTCGCCGCGAAACCCAAATGTTTGAATCTGTTGTAGGTCACCGATATCAGTCAGTTTACTAGTGGCGTGTCGTTCAACGGCCAGCGTCGCATCCTCCATCGACATCCCGACGCCATTATCAGAGACGCGAATCAACCGCTTTCCACCGGCGCGAATATCGACCTGAATATTGCTACTACCCGCATCGATGGCATTCTCGACCAGTTCTTTGANCACCGAGGCAGGGCGTTCTACTACTTCACCGGCGGCGATTTTGTTGGAGACTTCTGGTGGTAGGATCTGAACTGACATTTGAGTTCCTCTTAGTGAATTTCTGTGCCGTCGAGTGGATATTTCCCGGTTCAGTTTTCTTTCGGCCGATTTTTGTAGAGTTTGTAAGCCAAACTTTCGGTCATCGCTTCCCAACTGGCTTGAATGATATTTTCCGACACCCCCACCGTACCCCAGGAGTCCGTACCATCGCTAGATTCTAATAGGACACGAACTTTGGCGCCGGTTCCCGATTTGGTATCCAAAACCCGTACCTTGTAGTCGGTCAGACGAACCTCTTTCAGTTCGGGGTAAAAGCGTTCTAGGGCTTTGCGCAGTGCATTGTCGATGGCGTTGACTGGCCCATCTCCGTCAGCCGCCGTGTGTTCAATTTCACCGTTTGGCCCGGTGACTTTGATAGTGGCTTCAGATTTAAGTCCGAATTCGCCTGACCGCTCTACGATTATGCGAAACCCAACCAACTCGAAATAGGGTTCGTAGTCGTCGAAGATTTGGCTGGTTAAAAGTTCAAAGGAGGCTTCGGCGGCTTCGTACTGATAGCCCTGCCGTTCCGCCTCCTTCATCTGTTCGAATAGAGCTATGATTTCAGGCGAATTTTTGTCGTAGTGGGGATACTTTTTCTCGATCTTCTTGATAATGGTGCTTCGACCAGCTTGGTCGGAAACCAAAATCCGCTGCTGGTTGCCGACCAACTCCGGATCGATATGTTCATAGGTGAGTCGATTTTTACGGATCGCATCGGTATGTAGCCCCCCTTTATGGGCAAAAGCGGATCTACCTACATAGGCTTGTCTATCGTCGTGGGGTAGGTTGGCGAGTTCGCTGACCAAACGAGAAACATCGGTCAGTTGCTTCAATTGATCGTCTGAGATACAATCGATGCCAAGTTTGAGCTTTAGGGTTGGAATAATGCCCGACAAGTTAGCATTACCGCAGCGTTCTCCAAAACCGTTGAAGGTACCCTGTACATGGGACGCGCCCGCTTGTATGGCGAGTACTGAGTTGGCAACACCAACACCAGAGTCGTTATGAGCGTGAATGCCAACCGGTAGATCCAGTTTAGCTACAACTTGGCGAACTGAATCTTGGATCTCCAGTGGGAGCCGTCCCCCGTTGGTATCACACAGCACCAAGCACTGTGCACCGCCATCAGCGGCAGCTTTCAGAGAAGCCAAAGCGTAGTCAGGCTCATCATTGAAACCGTCGAAAAAGTGCTCGGCATCGTAGATCACCGACCGCCCCTGGGTTACCAAAAAATCCACCGATTCCCGGATGATCTCCAAATTATGTTCTGGGCTTATCCGTAACACATCCTGAGCGTGCAATTTCCAGGTTTTACCGAAAATGGTGACTGTCCGTGCTCCTGTATCCAGGAGTGCATTCAGGTTGGGATCCTCTTCCGGTCGATACTTAGGGTAATAGGTACTACCAAAGGGGATGATTTCCGATGTTTGNAGATCCAGGACCTGTGCTCGTTTGAAAAACTCGATATCCTTTGGATTGGAGCCCGGATAACCACCTTCGATATAGTGGATACCGAGTTGATCCAGTATCTTGATAATCAGCAGTTTATCTTCAATCGAGAAGGAAACTCCTTCGCCTTGACTACCATCGCGTAATGTTGTATCGTAAAGNTCTACCATTTAGTGTTCTCTCTATTTCGGTTTATTTCGTTGCTCAGNATAAGCGGTGAGGCCGACGGGTTCAAGTCGGCGGTTGTTAGTAGAATATTTGGAGACGTCTAAATCGCCTTCAAACCGCAATCGTAGAACGTACACCCTCCGTATATTCCGCTTTCAATAAGTCTTTCTCTTCCATAGTCTTCCACGAATATTTCATACTTGGGAATCTCTGTCTACTCTTTCCATTTCAGGTTTTTTTATCCTACAACCGAAGCCGGGCAGTTATTTTTGGCATTCTCCTGTTGCTTAAACAGTTCTTGCTCATGGGCCCGACCCCGTTTCCTCCCATTTTTATCAGTTTTTGCGGAAGAATTCTCTTNGATTTCACCCATTTCTCAATTTATAATTTTGGTGTGTTCCAGAAGTAATAATCTACTAAAGAAAATCTTCTCTTGCCCTACAGACCACTCCCCCTTGCCAAGGGGGCTTCTTTTGCAAAGAGGAAAATTGAAATGGGGGTAAATAACCCTGGAGTCATTACCTTTACAACACTAGCCAAAAAATCAAGGAGTGTTGCTTTCAAACATCAACAGATATAAAAAAGCCCCAGTTTGAAGCTGGGGCTAAGAATTAAAATCCGCAAACTCTGAAGATGAGAATTCGAAGACGACTGCTGTTTTTACAGTGTCAGGACGTCTAATTTTGTAACAGACAACTGCGTAGAAAAACGCCACAGCGTGTAAAGCCTTCCGGTCGGCGATCGCCACTGAAAACAGCGTCTTCGTGTTCGATCACCACCGGGCAATCGATTTGCCGTTCGTGGCACATAGCAAAAAATCTCTGCCAGTCGAAATCGGCAAATCCCGGTAGCCGATACCGCCACCAGCCTCCTCGACGAAAGACGCCGGAACGCTGTACCCGATCATCAAAGACCTCTGTATCTTTGGCATGAACGATATGAACCCGATCGGAAAATTCGTCTAGTGCCAAGTGTGCATCAATTCCTTGCCAAATCAGGTGAGACGGATCAAATTCCAACCCCATTACAGGTGAAGGAACGGCTTCGAACATTAATCCCCAGGCCTCCGGTGTAACAGCCAGGTTGCCACCGTCACTGAATGGGCCACCGCCGCCGGGCCAATTCTCAAAACCGATTTTGACCCCTTTATCTTCGGCTAGTCCAGCAACATGAGAATAGACAGCTTTGTAAAGGGCTATATTTTCTTCTAAGTTGATTNCCGGATTGTAGCCCATGGGGCCAGCGCCAGTGGCTACCGCATCGTCCATCTCTTTGCAGACATCAAATACCTGACTCAGTTGTGCCAGGGCGTTAGGTAGGTCTGCTTGACCGGTTCTGATCGAAGGCCAGTTGATTAGAAAAGAAGCAACGGTTAAGCTATTTTGGTGGATCAGGGATAAAGCGTTTTGACGGGCTATTGTGGCCTCCCCGCTATCACCTATCCATTCGCTGGGTGGACCAGAAATTTCAAGACAATCGAAAGAAGAATCAGCTCCGGCAAAGCGTACAATTTCTTCTGAGTATCCGGTTAAAAAACCAACCTTCATTATGAATCCTTTTTAGATTAGCTGTTCAGCCAATTTGCACATCGGTTGTCGGCCAACAAATCTTTAGTAGAACGGAAAAGTAGGAATTGGACATTGCCAAACAGACAGGTTGCCCAATTCCTGTGGANAAAAATCATCCCCTCTTTATTCTTCAAAAGCCGAGTCAAAAGCGATAGCTGAGGTGGGAAAGTCAACGCTTCGTGTAAAGGCACAGGCTTCAGTTGCACCGTGTTCTCGATCCATTCGGCCATCTTCCCATTCGATAGAGAGAGGACCGCTGTAACCGATGTCGTTCAGTGCCACGATAATATCTTCAAATTCGATATCGCCGTGACCCAGTGAACGGAAGTCCCAGAAACGGCGTGGATCGGTAAAGTCTGTATGTCCGCCAAAAACGCCTACTGTTCCGTCNCCATGTCCCCACCAAACGTCCTTCATGTGGACATGGTAAATACGGTCGGCGAAAGTGCGAATAAACTTGACGTAATCAACACCTTGATAGCCAAGGTGGGATGGATCGTAGTTGAAGCCAAACCGTTTGTGTCCATTAACGGCTTCGATAGCACGTTCAGCCGAGGCGGTATCGAAAGCAATCTCAGTTGGGTGGACTTCTAAACCAAAGTTGACGTTGACTTCATCAAAGGCATTCAAAATCGGTGTGAATCGCTGACCGAAATCCTTGAATCCTTGGTCCCAATACTCCTGAGTGGTGGGCGGAAAGGCGTAAATCGAATGCCAGATGCTAGAGCCGGTAAATCCGTTGACTGCAGCTGGAAACTCTTCTCCGCCCGGACGGGCGTCAATAAACAGACGGCAGGCCTTGGCGGTGTCAATCATTTTTTGAGCTGCCCGCTGACGAACCCCTTCCGGATCGCCGTCACCCCACACATCTGCCGGTAGAATCGCCTGATGCCGTTCGTCGATACGGTCGCAGATAGCTTGACCAACCAGATGGTTGGAGATGGAGTAGGCGGTTAGCCCGTGCTCAGCCAATGTGTCCCAACGGCCTCTGACATATCCATCATCGGATAGTGCGCTGTCAACTTCAAAGTGGTCGCCCCAACAGGCCAGTTCGATACCATCGTAACCGAAACTTTTGGCTTTCTGGCAGATGGTATTAAAGTCCAAATCTGCCCACTGGCCGGTAAACAGGGTAACTGGTCTTGCCATTTTATTTTTCTCCTCTTGTTAAGTCTAACCTTAGGGTTAGATAGAATGTATAAGTTTGAAGGCTGTTTATTCTGGTGGCGTGTAGCTGGCGTCGATCCAAGCTCTTGCTTGACCGCTCTCGACCGCTTTATGAATGAAGTGTACTCCGACAGCACCGTCCTCGACAGTCGGGAAGTCGGTGTCGAATTNCCCCGGTTCCTCACCAGCCAGTTTGGCTGAGATGGTTCGAGCCGCGTTAATATAGATGTTGGCGAAAGCTTCGATAAAGGCTTCTGGATGCCCGAACGGAATGCGAGTAAAGTGTTGCGTTACTTCGGACAGGTAATCGTTGCCTCGCTTGTAGACCTGTTCCGGACCGTCAGGGAACTTTAGCTGTAGATAATTGGGCTCTTCCTGTCGCCACTTCAAGCTAGCTTTAGTACCATAGACACGGATGTTCAAGTCGTTCTCTTCCCCAACGGAGATTTGCGAAGCGTGCAGTATGCCTCTGGCACCGCCCTGGAATCCGACCAGGATGTTGCCATCATCTTCCANTAGNCGCCCCTGAACAAAGGTGGTCAGGTCAGCACAAATTTCCTCCAGTTCCAACCCAGTAATATAGCGAGCTAGATTCTCGGCGTGAGAGCCAATATCACCGATGCAGGACGANACACCAGCNCGTTGGGGATCCGTCCGCCAAACGGCCTGTTTGGCTTCCTCTTCTCCCAGATCTTCCAGAAANTCGGCCANCCATCCCTGTGGATACTCAACTACTACCTTGCGGATTTCGCCTAATTCGCCGTTCTGCACCAATTCCCGAGCTTGCTTAACCATCGGGTAGCCGGTATAGTTGTGGGTAAGAGCAAAAACAACATCGTGCTTGTTGACTAATTGGCAGAGGTCTTCGGCCTCTTCCACTGTCAGGGTCATNGGCTTGTCGCAGACCACATGGAACCCGGCTTCAATGGCAGCTTTAGCTACCGGATGGTGNACGTAATTGGGGGTCACGATCGAAACGAAGTCAATCCGTTCGCCGTCCGGCAATTGTCTCTCTTTGTCGATCATCTCTTGGTAAGAGCCGTAAACACGGCTAGGATCAAGGAAGAGTTCTTCGCCCTGTTGGTGTGATTTGTCCGGGTCGGACGAAAAGGCACCAGCGACCAATTCGATTTCACCGTCGAGAGCGGCCGCTTTTCGGTGAACCTCACCGATGAAAGCCCCAGGGCCTCCGCCAACCATTCCATAACGCACTTTTCTGCCTAGTGGCATATNTGTTCTCCTTATCTGTTGGGACTTGCGTCGATCGACTGCATCAAAACGCGCCCCGCCTTCGGTCGGCGATTATAGCATGANCCGCTTGGATTGTCAATTAGTCGACGATGCTCGAGACTGTGTCAGGCGTGGTTTTTGGCATCTTCAGGAAGGCCAATAAACTGGCTGTCAGGAAGGGCAAGATGGATAATCTTTTCAGCAAACTAACCCGGCCAATCTGGTCAGCTAAGCTGCCTAGTGGAATGTTGAGCAATCCGGCCACGCCCCAGGCTGCNCCCATCATGAAACTNGAGGCGATACTTTGGTGGTTGGGCAACAACTTCTGGCCCATTACAATGTTGACTGAGGCCGAACTGGCCAAGACAAAGTTGCCGGCAAACAGCAAAACGATAAAACTGATCGGGTTATCACTAATGGACATGGCTGACAGATGAAGCAGGGGGGTCGAAAAGACCAGCGAAATTAGCAATACTACGCTNCCGCCTAATATATCAGAGAGTTTNCCACCAGCCAGAATTCCCATGGAGCCGGCGAAGATGAATCCGGCCAGAATCATTGANCGCCTGGTATGAGCGTACTCTAATTGGTTCAATAACAGGGAGAGATANGTGATGAANCCGAGGACAGTGACGGTTTTCAACATCGATATCAGATGGAGTAGGAGCAGCGGTAGAAATTGTCGTTTTATCTCCGGCCAAACGGGTACTTTGGCTAAGGTACGGGTGGTCGGAGACTCGACTGTATCCTTGAGCAAAATACCGCCCACAACAGCTACCAGTAGTCCAGGTACCATCCATATACTTAACCATGGGAGCTTTAGATAGAGTTTATCTGGTGGCAAATTCTCTGATATNTTATCCAGAAACAGGATAATCAGAAACGGGCCGATGGCTTGTCCGACATTACCGCCGGTAATGAAGATAGAAACTCCAGTTCCCCGGTTTTGGGCAGNNAGTTCTGCCGCTTGCGCTGTAGCAGGGGGATGAAAAATTGCCCCCCCAATTCCCGCTACGGCCAGCAAAATTACCAGAAAAAACAGTGAAGGGGACAGCCCCAGCAGGCAGACANCAATGGCCGGCAAAGCCACACCTAACGTCAGGAAATGAATCGAACGCGTGCGGTCAGCAATCCTAGCCGTCACCAATTGACTAAAGGAGTTGAAGGCGTTGCCCGAGGCCATCAGGATCCCGGCCAGTCTGTTCTGGCCAGAGGTCGGATCTAGTTTAGCCAGCAGTAGTGGCAAAATGTGGGGCAATAACGTGGCGTAGGCGTCCACCNTACCATGCATGATGGTNAGGAACGCTAGTTTCCTAGGAGCTCGTGATTTGTCCATCATGCTAGAGGATTGATACCTCGGTAGGCACAATCGAGCAAATCGATCGGGTGCATCACCTGCATCGACAACCGATGCGCTTTGATCCCTGCCTGTATCTGCATGATACAGCCCGGGTTTCCAGTAGCTACGATTTCGGCCTCCGTCTCAGTCAGGCACTTAATTTTCTGCTGTAGAAACTTGTCTGCNATCTCAGGTTGTAGAATGTTGTAAATGCCGGCACTACCGCAACACCAGTCGGCTTCTCGCAGCGGAATAAGGTCGAGACCCGGGATCGACTGCAATAGTTTGAGGGGTTGACTTTGTACTTGCTGACCGTGGATCAAGTGACANGGCGCATCGTAGGTCACTTTATACTTGATTTGGTTAGTTGGNGGCTGGAAGTCTATTTCGCCTAGAAATTCGCTGACGTCTTTCAACTTGTGGCAAAATTGTTTCGCTTTTTGTTGATAGGCTTCTGATTCGTTTTTCATCAGGACTTCATACTCTTTCAAGGTGGCACCACAACCTGCTGCATTAATAACGATGGCATCCAGAACTTCATCCTCGAAAGCATCCAGGTTCTCCTTGGCTAATTTGAGCGCAGTATCATAAGCACCGTTATGAACATGNAGGGCACCACAGCAGTTTTGCTGGCCCGGCACCACCACATCGCACCCATTTTTGTTTAGCACCCGGATGGTGGCCAGATTGGTATCGACAAAAATCTGGTTCATTANACAGCCCGGCATAAATCCGATCCTGTATTTGGCTTTTCCATCAGCCGGCATAAAGTTGCGAATTTCCGCTTTCCTGGTTGGATTAGGCAGTTTGGGCAGCATTCCCTCCATCTCGCCCATTTTCCCCATTAACTTCAGGAGGCCCAACTTCCGGGTCAACGTCTGCAGGCCTGACTGCTGGTAAAACCACATCAACCCAAACAGTATGTCAAGGCGGTCTTTATAAGGCAATAATTGGTTGAAGACCNGGTTACGCCAGAATNTCACCTCTTTTGGACGCTCAACATTCATCTCGTAAATGGCGCGTGCCGCTTCGATAATCTCACCAAAATGGACTCCCGAAGGACAGGCCGTTTCGCAAGCCCGGCAGTCCAGGCAACGATAGATATATTTGGCGAAGTCTTCATTGACCGGACTTTCTCCATCTATCACAGCCTGGGTTAAGTAGATCCGGCCCCGTGGTGAGTCTGTCTCTAACCCCAGCTCTCGGTAGGTAGGACAGGTTGGCAGACAGAGTCCACAGTGGGTACAAGCGTCCAGGGTTTGTTGTTGTAGCAGTTCCAGACCCTTAAGTTGTTGCTGATCTCGCATAAGTGTGTTGGTGAACGCGGTGGGTNTAGNTTAACGCAAGATCGATTTGTTGGTAGGTACAATCCGTGTTACCGAGATTTGCTCCCGGTCGATCATCTCTCCCACACGTGGGCTAAGGTTGTTATTCCAATGATCGGTTTCGTAGACGGCAGCGTAAAGGGCTTCCCTCTGCTCTTCACTGTCAAAACGGCGAATCCAGACATACAGCCCATCCTCATTCCCCTCCTCTTCACTAAGGAAACTACCGACAACGATCATCCCTTTAGAAAGTTGAAAGGGTAAAATCTCTTCTTCCATCAATTTGACCCAATTCGCGCGCTGCCCCGGCTTCAACACATACTGTCGCAATTCAAAAAACATCTTCCCCTCCACAGTGCCAAAAATTCTAATTCGATACAAAATTATAGCATACTTGACAGAGGTGATTACAAAAAATCAGGTGTGAACCTATCACGATAATCAGGAGCATGTTATTCATAGCCGTCTGGATTTGGTGGCACAACTCATGGACTCTGTTTCTTTGAGTTGCTCTAGGGTCTTATGACATCCCATTTTCAAAGGAATTTTCAACCCTCTTCAACAGCCTCAAACCTCGACACCTCCAGTTGCTAAACGATTTGACCTCAGCATCAATGGTGTCAAATATCTTAAAACTGTACACAGAAACAGAATCCTTAAAACCAGGCCCTCATGGAGGAGGAAGAAAGGCCAAAATAGAAGGGGGAAGTCTTAGANNCTCTTNGATTGCAGATCCTACTCTGAAGGAACTGGTGTTGTTGTTAGAAGAAAAGTGTGGTTTGAAGGCGGGTAAATCTTCCGTTGAGTGTAGCTGATAAAGACATCAATTGAGTCGAAAAAACAGCCATATGAAGCTAAGAGTAAGACAGAAGAAGTGAAAGAGGAAAGAGAAATATCCCAGGTATTTCCAGGACAAAGCCAGNCCAGTAGTCTGATCTTAGTGGATGAATCAGCAGTTGACACCTTCAGGTCCAGAGATATATGCTCCGGCCTTGAAAGCTCAAGGTGTGTCTGAGTCTGTCCTCCTCGGCCCACTGAAAAACTCACCGTGATCGCAGGGATGGGCTTATCAGAAATAGTNGCTCCAATATATNTTTAGGCTAATTTAAATGGAGATATTTTGGGTTGCTATGTTGAAGAAGTTNTTCAGCCAGAACTGAAAGCTGGTCNAATGGTCATTTTAGATCACTTATCCTGTNATCAGGTATCCGCCGTAGAAGAGTGTNNATCGAAGATCAAGGNATTCTTAAGAGGACCGGCCGGTCAGAGGTTAGAGGAGCTAGAGAAATACATTGCNAAAACCTTGGAACAATATTCAGGGATGGTTAAAGCATTGTGGATACTTAGGTTAAATTTTTTAGGGAATTGCTGTAATATACCNACCTTTTTCCGTTTTAGCATCGAATCCGACAAACATACTCCAACCNNCCACACGAAGCCGTATCCGATGTATTAAGAACCGAGGCGTATTTGGTTAAGCCTTAGGCCTNATGGCAACGAGGTACCAATGAAAACACTAATGGATTATTCGGCAATACCTTCCTAAGNTCATGGCCTTTAACCAAATCAGTANGACACAAACAGNGCTTGGCTACCTAACACTACTGGAACTAGTCTAGGAATCATACCGTTGCACTTGCAACTTGAATCCGCCTAAACAAAAAGAAACGTTGAAGATATAAACGATCCTATGATTTGACAAAGTCTAACCGGTCGTCATAGGATGTGCTATCATAGATACTTGAATGGAATAGTGGATCCTATCATCTAAATGAAATGAAACAAAGTGTGTTATGACGGGACAACGGAAGAAAAACATTATCCTGATTCTAGCCGATGACCTTGGTTATGAGTGTCTCAGTTGCTACGGAGGAAAATCATACAATACTCCTAACCTTAATGCTATGGCTGCGTCCGGCACGCGATTCACTCATGCCTATNCACTGCCATTATGCACGCCTACTCGCGTCCAGATAATGACCGGAAAGTATAATTTTCGCAATTGGAAATCTTTTGGTATTCTTGATCCAAATGAGAAAACATTCGGCCATTACATGCAGTATGCTGGTTATAAAACCTGTATCACCGGGAAGTGGCAGCTTTGGAGCTATAATCCTCCTAATTTTGAACCGGAATGGCGAGGTCAGGGGATGCTGCCGGAAAATGCCGGCTTCGATGAGTATTTTCTCTGGCACGCCGGNCACACCGAGGACAAGGGCTCACGGTATGCGGATCCCGTGATTCTCGACAATAATGGTCTCCGCCAAGACACGGAAGGGAAGTACGGGCCGGACCTTTATACTGAGTACCTTCTCGACTTTGCTAAACGCCATCAGGATCAACCGTTTTTCATCTACTATCCGATGGCACTCACACATGGACCATTTATGCCTACTCCGGATAGCCCCGGGTGGATTAAGGATCGTCAGAAGAGCGATCTCAAAAACTTTAAATACATGGTCGAATATACCGACAAGCTGATCGGCCGAATTATGGAAGGCCTCGACAACTTGGGACTCCGTGACGACACGCTGGTCATGTTTATCGGCGATAATGGGTCGCCTACTGAAGTGGTGTCGATGCTAGGCGACCGGCCATTCCAAGGAGGTAAAGGAAAATCCACCGATGCTGGAACTCGTGTTCCCCTGGTAGCCTCCTGGGGTAACNGTGAGACTGGAATCACCATCTGCGATGACCTGGTGGACTGTAGCGATTTTCTACCTACGATGATGGAGGTTGTTGGGACTTCTTTATCNTCCGATACTATCTGCGACGGTCGGTCATTCCTNCCTCAATTGGTTGGGGAAAGANCAAATCCAAGAAAATGGATTTATGCCTGGCATAACCCATTACCGGGCTGGGCTAAAGAGGAGTACCGCTTGCAGGAGTGGGCTCAAGATCAAACATGGAAACTCTACGATAACGGTCGGCTCTATAATCTCGTGACCGATGAACTGGAAGAATATCCTATTGAGGCAGATACAGAAGTGTCAAAAGTCGCTCGGCAAAATCTCCAATCGGTGCTGAATCATATGAAGCAACAGCAGTAAGAACCTNTCGAGATCACTGACTGATCTAACCTTCTAAAATGGATGCCCAAAAGGGGCCGGTTGAGATGACCAGGATTACATTCATTGAAGATAATATTTGCNTGGGTCTGCAAAACACATCCGAGCTAATGGTGGTAGAAGGTCGTCTGATTAGGTTTTTNGCCTATATGCTAATCGATCGATATCCCTACCTTGCTAGCATCTAAAGCCAGACCCTTTCCNCCTGCTTTTTTTCACACAANCTGGCNAGTGCGCTTTCGCAACCTCGGTGCATACACCTCAGGTTAAGANGCATATATCGAGTTAATGCAGAAACGATACGACAATAAGGTCACACCATTAACACCGCCTACAACACGGACTTTAGAATCTTGGGATACACTAATCCAAACCAAAAGGCTAACGATTAGCCACTGAACCTAAGTGGCAACATCCACAAAGAGCGAGTTGTCCACGCTTTCCTGTTTCAGATTCTGGATAAGGCTGGGAAACTAAGTACGTGTAATTCAAGACCGCGATCCCAACTGCCCTATTTTTGGCGGTACGATTAACCTCAATTTGCCCTTGCCCAACGGTATCATTTGGCTCTACACCAAACACTTTCCTGTTATGGTGTACCAATATCGTGGTGTCATCTAGGAAATCCTTCGAGTATACCTGCTGTTTAGCGCTGATAGTTGTTGGAGTGTCTGTCAGTCATCCCATATGCCGGACAACCTTGGTCCTTAATATGCAAATCACGAAATTTCGGTTCAGCAAATGGAGAAGGTTTATTGTGCAGCCTTTGCATCACCTGACTTTCTGGGCTGGAATTAGTATAACTAGATGGGCCAATGGGAATCGGAGGAACCT
>PACG01000211.1 GCA_002699335.1 Candidatus Poribacteria bacterium | reverse complement strand
TCAAGGACAACGGGATCCAGAAACCTCAAACGATATTGTTACCACTCGCATTATCCGCCTGATAGGAACCGAAAAAGGAAAAAACAAGGGTGGTGAAGTCGATACGCTGATGAGGCGAATCTACATCCACGGTACAACTAGAGAGGAGGCGATCGGAAAACCGACCTCTCAAGGATGCGTCCGGATGATAAATGACGACATTATAGAGTTGTTTGATCTGGTTGAGGCGGGTGGGTTGGTCTACATCGCTGAGAGATTAGGCCAGAAATAGGACCAGCCAGAAGGAAGAAGATGTCGGTTAGTAATGGTACCAACCGACATCTATGAATTAGGGCAAGTTACTCCGTTCTAATCCTGGCCCAAGATACAGTCAGCTTTCCAAGGCTATCTACGGCTAGCGCCCCATCAATACCCAGTTCGTAGATAGGTTTCAAGTCAGCTTCGCTCAAAGCAACGTCAAAGACCATAGCCTCATCTACGGTGATTTCTCCATATCTAGGGTCGCAACACTGATCCCGTCCTATCCACAGCTCTTTGGCTTCTTCGGCAGCAATCGGTTTTTTATCCAGCTTGAGTTTACTTTCCTCTTTACCATCGACCAGAATCCTCCATTCGCCTGTTTTGCTGTCAAAAGTGCCAGTCCACATATGCCACTTATCAATATCTTTGATGTTGAGGACCTCACCATCTCTCCAACCGCCGGGCTTGTTCCAACACGCACCATTGCAAATGGGAAACGAGACACCCACACCACCTGAGTTATTGTGGATAATATAGGCGTTTCTCTTGGACATGATAACGCCATGCGCATTCCAAGATTTTGAGGCACTCTTAACCCAAGCGGAAACAGTAATGGCTTTGGTCGGGTTGGCATGTGGCTTTGTTTTCACATAAGCACTCTTACCATCAAACTCGATAGCATTACCAAACTTTCCTTTTACCCATTTGCATTTGCCTTCCAGCTCGGCTTCTAGGCCTTTGCCGGAGTCATCTTTCGTTTTTCCACCTTTTCCTTCGTCAAACTTCCACAAGCCTACCAGATGTTTCTCCAGATCGACCTTCGCGATACTTGGTGAAGCGAATACCAAACCAAAAAGAATCAAGAAACTAATGGTGAAAACTGTTATTCTTCGGACGTACATCATTTTCTACTCCTTATTTTTCAGACTTAAACTGCGTACGTATCCTGATTACTGAGTTTTAAGGCTTGACCAAGTGGTAGCCAACTTTTCAATGGCTTCAACAGCGGTTATGGCCGCACCCAAACCGGTGCTCATAATGCCTTGCTGTTGTCCGGCGGTCAAGGCAATGTTGAAGACGGCGGCTTCATCAATGACAATTTTCCCGTACCGGTCATCACAGCAGGTGTCACGTCCAATAAAGAGAGGTTTCTCTGCTTCAGCGGCAAGCGGTTTTTTATCGAGGTCAAGTTTGCTGGCCTCTTTGCCGTCGATAAAAATTTTCCATTCACCTGTTTTGCTATTGAAAGTACCGGCATACATGTGCCACACGGTAATGTCATCGGGGCCAACTTCACCATCTCTCCAACCGCCGGGTTTGTTCCAGCATGCACCGTTGCAAATAGGAAAAGACACCTTTGTTGTATCGACGTTGTTGTGGATAATATAGGCGTTTCTCTTAGACATGATAAAGCCATGGTTGTTCCAAGTTTTGGTCAGACTTTTGACCCAAGCCAGAACGGTAATGGCCTCGGTTGGATTCTTATGCTTGGGAATTTCAACGTAAGCTGTTTTGCCGTCTAATTCTAACGCCTTGCCAAACTTACCATTGACCCATTTTGCGTTCCCTTTAATGACGCCATCAAGCCCTTTACCGGCGGCATCTTTGGCAGCAGTCCCTTTACCTTCATCAAACAGCCAAATACCAGTAGCGGCTGCTTTTAGATCAGTAACACCAGCCAAACTTTGGCTAGTCAGGATTAGCCCAATTGCAATTAAGCAAATACAGACCAGTACCGATTGAGTTAATCTAAACATGAGTATAAACATCTCCTTTTTGTCTAAAGTGCAGGACTCCAACCATCTAAAACTACGACCGTCTGATCCTGGCACGAAGATTTTACATATTGCCCTAAACGAGCAATGATATTTACTATAATATATAATAAGGCAAATAAGAAATAATTGTCAAACATTTCTATAGCGGTGATTATCAAATAAGCTGATACTTTGTATACTATCCTATTTGATGACAGCAATTTTACCGGTTCGTCTTTGGTTATCGTGTTGCACCACATAGATGTAAATCCCACTGGCAACGCCAACGCCTTCTTGATTTTGGAGATACCACAGTTTTTGACCTCGGTCTTCTAGTTGAAGCCGCAAAGTTTCCAGCCGTTGGCCGACAGGATTGTAGATCTCAATTTCGGCCTCAATCGGTAATTGGTCGAAAATCACAGCCCCTTTGTGAAATTCGTTCGGGTGAACAGGGTTCGGATAGACCTGAAGATAATCCAAGTTAGCTGGTAGACTCTCGGACTTGGGCGTTGCAAACACCGCTTCGTCACCTATTGAAATGGTCAACCGATAGACCTGATCTGCTTGCAGGTTATCGAATGTCAAAACTAGACGCTGGTCCATCCGATCTAAAATCACTGAAGTTGGTTGCTGTGTTACCGTATTTGAAGGTTGGTTAATTTGGAACAGTGTAAAGTTTTGTTTGTTAAAAATATCATAATCGGTTAGATCCTCCCACAGATTTAAATCCAAGCGGCCATCAAAAGTCAGCCCAACCTGACGTCTATTCAACGGCTTAANCTCNTTGAGTTCAGGCNGTGCTTTGACGGTTACTTTGACTTCATTACTTTTGGTAGTTTCAGCNTCATCACTGGCAGAGACTGCATAACGGTAAACTGTATCCNGTCGGAGNTCTCGGTCCAAAAAGGTGANGGTTTGACTGGCTCCTATTTTCTGCCAGGCACCCTCTTNTCCGATNGCCCGATAGANNTTGAACTGGCCNGCTTCTGACNGCCAGTTCAATGTAACCTCCGTTGGNCGCCTTTGTCNNGTTGGATCTGCGACTTTAGCNGTTANNCCCCAAGGCGGTTGNTTTTGGGAGTCGGCATNGGTTNGNGTCCAGGCCACCATCTGCCGCACCTGGTTGACGTAGAGTTCNGCTTGACCATCAGCGTTGAAATCGGCTACCGTTACCTTNGGCGTTTCTCCAATCGGTTGATGCCAAACCGGTTTGAAGTTGTNGTCGAACAGGTAAAGATTGGGAGTAATGGCAATTACTAAATCGTTNTGCNGATCNTTNTCCAGNTCAGCAATTGCTAAATCGCTNCCCTCAGGTGTATAGGGNAGGAATGATTGNGACCAGATCTGCTGNTAATCTCCCGTTGATCTTTGGTANGNAAAGGCATAAATTCCCCACTGAGNAGCAATNGAGGGAAGCGANGGTTGATCGNCTTTACCACCAATNACGAAATCCNGGANNTCATCTCCTGTTAAGTCGCCGACCGTCACCAGTCGGATATCTTGCAGCGGCAATTTGCCCTGCCAGGTTCTAGTCAATCTATCATCACCGGACGATGTATAAACAAATAGATCCCCTTCGCTGTCGCCGAAAACAACCTCCATTTTTTTATCACCATCGAGATCGCCGATCCCCAATCTCTTTACAACGTTAGTACCTNCGCTCGAATTGTTGACCTCCAGTACCTGATCGAAGGTGTCATTCCCTCGATTTTCAAAAATGATGATTTGTCCTGTATAGTTGTTCAGGCCAATAATCTCCATTCGTCCATCCTGGTCAAGGTCTGCCACCTGTGCGATTTCGATAATCTCAGAAGACCAGCTTTTCCGCTCCGGGTATTTCCCTCGACTCTCCAGGATAAACACCTGATCATCGTCGTAGCCGGCGATTTCTAGCTGGCCATCTCGATCTANATCGCCGACAAAAATGGGGATAAACTTATCGACGCTAGTATGTCGCAGTGGGAAAAGGCCTCGTTGGTTTCGTTCATAGATNNGAACGCCGGTAGTAAAAGATCCGCTTAGCGGTANCCCAACCAACTCAATTTTCCCATCCTGGTCGAAGTCAATAGGAGATTCAAAATCAGCTAAATGAACGGGTGGAACGCCAAGTGTCTGACGACGAAAGCCACTTGNCGGAATGCGNTCATCCTGCGNCCGGACCGTAAAANGATCGGTAGTAGTCAAGCCGGCGGCGTTGGTCGAGATGATCGAAAACTCGTAATCTCCGGTTGGTAAATCNAGGAAGGAAAAGATGTGTTCACGACCGACCGAGGTTTCGGTCTCTTGATTTTNCCAGTTGGTTGTACCTACCTGTTTCCAGCGTAAGGTATCGGTAGTTGGATCATCTGTTGCCCACAGCACAACTGGCAGGTAGCGATTACCAGCAAGCCAATTTTGGAAGGTTCGATGCTGGAGAACTGGCGGTGAGTGATCGACATAGACCACCACCTCGTCGTTTATTTGCTGCTGATCTGATCCTTTTACCAGGAGTCTGACTGTGTAGATTCCTTCCGACAGGGCTTCAGTATTCCAAACTGATAACAATTGATTATTTTTGAGTNTGAAACTGAGAGGTTCAATCGAAATCCAGTTTGTCGGTGTGGTCGACAGTCCGTACTGCAATTGCCAGCTTTGAAAGCCTAATCCGTTGGCACTCCCCCAAACCTGGATCTGCCGGTGACTGCCGATTCCTGTCTCTGGAGCGGTGATGTGAGCCTGAAGGCTTATACTTNTCTGAATTGCTGNGGCCGCATCCAGATAACCNGCCCCCATGAATTCTGGGCTTTTCGGCATCGGCTTAGCCGTACTGACTAAGATTTGACGNATTTCCTCCGCGGTTAGGTTGGGTCGTTTCGACATCATCAATGCTGCNACTCCAACCACGTGCGGNNNCGCCATTGAAGTGCCNGACAACAGACGGTATGTGTCTTGGATTTGGGTGCTAAGGATCTCATTACCCGGTGCTACAATGTCAACACCTGCACCAAAGTTGGATTGATAAAACCGCTCATCATCTTGGTTGCCCGAAGCCACTGCCATAACTTGGCGATANCCCGCCGGATAGATAACGCTTCCTTTCATATCGTTACCGGCAGCGGCGACCAGTAGTACGCCCTGCACATCAGCATAGGTGAGAACATCACGGATGACAAAAGAGAGGCGGTCACTGCCCCAACTCATGTTGATAACCTTGGCTCCGTTATCGACGGCATAGATAATTCCAGCTGCCGAGTTACTATCCCGCATTCCAGCCCCACCATAACGCTGAGAAGCACCTACCCGAATGGCCATAATTTTACAATTCCAGGCTACGCCCGCAATGCCCGTTTGGTTATCGACTTTAGCTCCGANTATTCCCGCCACGTGTGTGCCATGTCCCGTTTGGTCTATTGGCTTATGATCGTCGTCTGTAAAGTCCCAACCCACCAGATCATCAACATATCCGTTCCCATCGTCGTCAATCCGATTATCGGGAATTTCTCCCTGATTTTGCCACATTTGACCTTGAAAATCAGCGTGGGTGTAATCGACGCCTGTATCAACCAATGCGATGACAACCTGGGAGCTACCTCGTTCAATTTCCCAAGCCTCTGGCATCCCGATTTTCTCCAGATTCCACTGCTCGATATATTTGGGATCATTCGGCACTACGGATTGCGTTGGACGAATGTAATTGTAGGTGACGGCTTCGATTTCTAGATCAGACAAGCATTGCTGTCGCTTGATTTCCAGATCTATACGCAATGGGAAATGGAGAAGATAGATCCGTGACAGATTAACCGATTCAGTGGAAGTACTAGAACGCAGATTGGGAAATAGCGGGGCTATCCTGTTGGCTTGAAGTGCATCCCGAACCGAGAGTGGATTTGCTTCTTGGGATAGTCGAACGATAAGTTGCTGCGCAACTTTTTGTCCAGTTGAGGAGGATCTGGAAAAATTGACTGCTGCCCNTAGGGGTAAAAAAGAAAAAATAATTGCTATAGCAGAAAAAAAATAACAAAAAAATTCGGAGTTTTTTCGGTACATTCTACTAGCATAACAACCGTAAACGCAGTCGTCAAGACGGATTTCGGCCGGCCGGCTGATCAAAATATCCCAGTGAGAAAGCGGTTGACAAAATAGAAAAATTGGTTTATTATTGGCGGACGGATAGGCCGAACATGTTGGGCCGTTTTGCCCCAACCACACAACATCTTGAATGCCAGGTGAATTCTAAGCTCTGAGCCATGCGTTGCCCTTACTGCAAAAGCAATGAGACAAAAGTTATTGACAAGCGGACTACCGACAGGGGAAATGCGACCCGTCGACGACGCGAATGTCTGGGTTGCAGTAAGCGGTTTACCACTTACGAAAGAGCTGAAACACTGGATCTATTAGTGATCAAAAAAAATGGCCAACGTGAACCTTTCGATCGCCAGAAACTTCGGCTTAACCTAACCAAGGCCTGTGAAAAAAGGCCAATTGACCAGGACACAATCGACAATTTGATCAGTGAGGTCGTACAACGGCTGATTGCGCTCCGTCGCAGTGAGGTTGAAAGCTATGCCATCGGCGAGATCGTAATGGGATTTCTGAAAGGCCTCGATGATGTGGCCTATATTCGCTTTGCTTCTGTTTATCGTGAGTTTAAGGATATTCATGATTTTGAGAAAGAGGTCCTTCAAATTTCAGCGGACAGCGATTTGCGACCTGCCGATATGGTTGAGACACTGGAGTGGATAACCGTCAAAGAGGCGGTTGCTATTTTTGGCGTGCCAGAGCGCACGCTTCGGCGTTACATTTCCCAGCGCAAGATCCGATCCCGCCTGGAAAACAGGGAGCGTTTGGTATATGCCAATGACATACGACCGCCTAAAAATGACGGCAATCAAGGGGAATGGCTTGACATNAAGGCNGCGGTGGCNCANTTTGGCATGTCAGAGCGNACGGTTAGACGGCATATCTCNCAAGGGAAAATTGAGTCNTCGCTNGTCAATGGAAAGCGATTGGTCTATGCCAACTCTCAGCCGNAGCCGCNTTCGGCCAAACAACGCATTTAATGGACTCCNGATCGGGTAAAGTTAGCTATCATTATCCCCAATTATTTTAACTTTGTTATTTATTATCTTTGTAAGTCCAGATCAAAGTTTTAAACGAAGGAAACAATTATGGAAAAGAGGATAAACGAGATCGATACGATCTCTGTTGCTCCAAGCCACGAAACCGTCACTAAACGCTTACCTACGGAGGGCTCACTAGCAGGCCTGAAATTTTCCCGCCTTTTTACTGAGGAAGGGGTACACCCATTTGATCAAGTTGAATGGACCTTCCGAAGTGCGTCCATCCACGACGAGAAAGGGGAAGTTATTTTTCACTTAGATCAAGTGGAAGTTCCGGCTGATTGGTCACAACTGGCAGTTGATATTGCCGCCTCTAAGTATTTCCGCAAAGCTGGCGTTCCTGAGATAGACTACGAAAGCAGTATCCGCCAATTGGTTCATCGTGTCGCCCATACCATTCGAACTGCAGGTGAGGATTTTGGTGGCTATTTCGAGTCGATAGCAGATGCCGACGCTTTTGAGGCTGAACTGGCCTATATGCTGGTAACACAGCGAGGTGCTTTCAATTCTCCCGTTTGGTTCAACTGCGGCCTTTTTCACGAATATGGGATTGAAGGCGGAAGAGGCAACTGGTACTGGAACTCTGATCAGCAGTCGGTAGTTCAAACCGATAACAACTACGATCACCCACAGTGTAGTGCCTGTTTCATCCAATCAGTCGATGACGATCTAATGTCTATTTTTGATTTGGTCAAAAACGAAGCTCGTGTCTTCAAGTATGGGTCAGGAACCGGGAGTAACTTCTCCGCGATTCGTGGTCGCCAAGAAAAACTGTCCGGCGGTGGAACTAGTAGCGGTTTGATGTCTTTCCTGGAGGTATTGGACCGTGCTGCAGGAGCCACCAAATCGGGCGGAACTACCCGGCGAGCCGCCAAGATGGTTTGCTTAGACATGGATCACCCGGAGATCGTAGACTTTATCAATTGGAAAGCTAAAGAAGAGAAAAAAGTTGCAGCCCTGATTGAAGCCGGTTATCCATCCGATTTCAACAGTGAAGCCTACAAAACCGTTTCGGGTCAAAACTCGAATAACTCAGTACGACTCAACGACGATTTTATGAATGCTTACCTCAATAACGAGGCGTGGCATACAACGCTAAGAACGACAGGTGAGGTTCACGAGCCGTTTGAAGCGAAAGACTTAATGCAGCAAATTGCTCAAGCCGCCTGGCAGTGTGCTGATCCTGGGGTTCAGTTTGACACTACAATCAACGATTGGCATACCTGTGCTACCACTGATCGAATTTATAGCAGTAACCCCTGCTCTGAATATATGTTTTTGAACGACAGTGCTTGTAACCTCTCTTCGATTAACCTGCTTAAGTTTTTGGATTCAGATGGTAATTTTGAAATCGAGAAGTACCAACATGCTTGTCGCATCTTTTTCGTGGCTCAGGAGATTTTGGTCGATTTTTCCTCTTATCCGACACAAGCTATTGCTCAACATAGCCACGATTATCGACCGCTTGGGTTAGGGTATGCCAATCTAGGAACACTACTTATGGTCAAGGGGCTACCGTACGACAGCGAAGAATCAGTTGCCATGTGTAGTGCACTTACCGCTATTTTATGCGGTCAGGCCTACCGAACCTCATCTGAAATGGCGGCGGTTAAAGGGACTTTTTCCGGTTATGAAAAGAACCGCCAACCGATGTTGCGAGTGATGAATAAGCATCGTGCCGCAACCTATCAGATCAATCCAGATTTATGTCCACCGGATTTGCTGTGGGCAGCACAAAAAATTTGGAACGAAGTGGTCGAAATAGGTGAACGTGATGGTTACCGAAATGCGCAGGCTACCGTTCTGGCCCCAACGGGTACGATCGGTTTGTTTATGGACTGCGATACCACCGGTATTGAGCCAGACTTTGCCCTGGTTAAGTACAAGAAGCTAGCGGGTGGCGGTTATTTCAAAATCATCAATACCTCTGTTCCGAGGACTTTGGAAATACTAGGCTATACCGAGACACAAATCGACGATATTGTTGTCTACGCGCAAGGAACTTCCACCTTGCTGGGTACCCCTCATATTAATGTGGTTAGCCTTAAAGGGAAAGGATTGACTGACGAGGAAATCGGTAAAATTGAAGCGGTTCTGCCTTCGGTTTTCGAACTCTCGAATGCGATTAATATCCATACTGTTGGTGAAGGTCTAGCTTTGCGACTTGGCTGGACAGCCAATCAGTTCGGAGCTCCAGCCTTTAGCCTGCTACGTGAACTCGGATTTACCGCAGAGCAAATCGAGGAAGCAAACAGCGTTATCTGTGGGATGATGACACTGGAGGGGGCACCTCATCTTTCACCTGAGCATTTACCGATTTTTGATTGTGCCAACCGATGCGGTAGATATGGTACTCGCTTTATTGTGCCGATGGGGCATGTTCGTATGATGGCTGCAGCTCAACCCTTCATTTCAGGCGCAATTTCAAAGACCATTAACCTTCCCAATGAAGCGACTGTCGATGAAATCGAAAAGTTGTACGCCGAATCTTGGCGACTCGGCTTAAAAGCGATGGCAATCTATCGTGACGGTTCTAAAATGTCCCAACCGTTGAGTACCTCTGCAGACTTGGAGGATGAAGAGGAAGTATCAGTCCATGTAGTGGAAGAGGCTCGTCCAATTCGACGCCGACTGCCGGACGAACGGCAATCCATTACCCATAAGTTCAGTATTGCGGGACACGAAGGCTATCTCACTGCTGGCATGTTTGATGATGGGCAGCCGGGCGAAGTTTTTTTAACCATGTCAAAAGAGGGATCTGCCATCTCTGGGCTGATGGATACAATTGCGACCATGACTTCAATGTCGTTACAGTATGGTGTGCCTTTAGAATCGCTGGTGAACAAGTTTTCTCATACCCGTTTTGAGCCGTCTGGTTTCACTAACAATAAAGAGATCCCAATTGCCAAGTCGATCATTGACTATGTTTTCCGCTGGTTAGAACTAAAGTTTCTGTCGGCTAAACAAAACAATGAGGATGAGGACAAAATGATTGCTGATCTTGAGCATCCGTTACTGGAAGAGTGGGAGGAAGCTCGAGTCCGAATTGAACAGGACACCAAAATTGCGCAAATGCAATCGGATGCCCCTGCTTGTCACAGTTGTGGTACAATTATGGTCCGTAATGGAACTTGCTACCGTTGTCTGAACTGTGGCGAGACCAGTGGGTGTTCCTAAGCTAAATTTATAGACCTATTTATTGTTAAGAGATAAATTGCTCGTGATTATGCAGAGGGGATGAGATCATGTCAATCCGAGATGGAGAATCTGTCGGCAACGATTTCCGACTATTTTCAGGGCGGGCCAACCCTGAACTAGGAAAGGAGATCGCCCAACACTTGGACATTAATCTGGGAAAAGTTGAAGTGCAAACTTTTCCCGATACCGAGCTTCATGTCCAGATTGAAGAAAGCGTTCGAGGAACCGACGTCTATATCATTCAATCGACTTGCGAGCCGGTCAATGATACCTTGATGGAATTGCTGATTATGCTCGATGCCCTGCGCCGTGCCTCTGCCCGGCAAGTCACGGCGGTAATACCCTACTTTGGCTACGCCCGGCAAGATCACAAGTCCACTGGGCGAGAACCAATCAGTGCCAAGCTCGTGATGGATCTCCTTACCACGGCGGGGGCTGACCGGATTATTTCGGTAGATCTACACGCTACGCAGATCCAAGGTTTCGCTAATATCCCATTCGATCATCTGACTGCGCTACCCACCCTGGCCAGTTACCTGAAAGAGAAAGCACTCGAAAACACGGTCATTGTTTCACCGGACGTTGGACGGGCCAAGCTGGCTGAGAAATATGCCGATATTCTCAAAATGCCACTGGCAATTATGCACAAGCAGAGAAGTGGAATCGGGGGGCAGGTGGTTGAAGTCAACCAGATTGTAGGTGAGGTCGCTGGGAAAACCCCGATCTTGATTGACGATATCATTGCGGGTGGAAGTATTTACAAGCACGCCGATGCATTATTAGAAGCCGATGCTCAGCCCGTTTATATCAGTATTACCCATCCTGTTTTAACCGGGCAATCACTCCAACTCCTGAATCGGTCCTCGATCTGTGAAATTATCGCCACCAATAGCATTCCTGTACCGGTCGAAAAGCAGATTGACGGCAAAGTACAGGTCCTCTCTATTGCCCCTTTATTGGCGGAGGCTATTTTTCGGATCCACAAGCACCGTTCCGTCAGTCGCGTATTCTTTGATCAGCAACTGGCTTTCCCTGTTTAAGACTTTAACGCTTAAGGCATATTTTCTATGGAGTGACGATGCAAGTTTTAATAACCGCTGCTGCCACCAATTTAAGTCAGCAATTGGCGACCGATTTAGCCCTTTCACATCAGGTCAAGTTGACGGATCTGGTTGATTGCCAGACTAATTTCGAGTTTATTCGCTCCGATCTCAACCACGAGTCGGAGTTACCTGTCAGTGGCATAGATGCAATTGTCCATCCCGCCCGATTGCCGACCTTAGACCAACCCTTAAATGATATTGTAGATCCGGCTAATCAAGCACTCGATTTTCAAACGCGCTGCACTTACAACCTATTGCAGGCTTCTGTTGAGGCTAAGGTATCCAACTTTGTTTTTCTCAGCACTATGCGCCTATTTGAGAAACTAGGCGATAATCTAACCTTGAGTCCACGCTGGCGGACCTGCCCGACGACCGAACCGGATCTTTTGGCTCGGCATTTAGGTGAATTTGTCTGCCGGGAATTTGCACGGGAGGGAAAAATCAATATAACGATCCTTCGGCCAGGCAAAGTCAGCCAAGATACAATCTCCTTGGCTGTGGCACAGGCTATTACCTCTAACGAGCCTTGGCAGATTATCCATTTGGAAGAAGAAACGGGGTAAGAAATGAAAGTTCTTTTGTTAGGCGGTAATGGATACATGGGGCCACACGTAGTCAAAGCGATCGAAGACTACCACACGCTGCGGATTACCGACACCATGCCGATTATTGAATCTAGGCATGAAACCAGAATCGTCGATGTGGCTGATCTAGACCAGGTTAGGCGAGCAGCCGAAGGCATGGATGCCATCATTAATTTGTCGGTCTTACGTCATGACCGCAAACTAGCCTTCGATGTCAGCACCCGCGGTTCCTACAACGCTATGCAAGCCGCTGTTGAGCATGGGATACCACGCGTCATCAATACAGGTCCCCATTTTACCCTAGCAGGTCAAACCTACGAAGATTTTGATTTTGGTCTCAATTCCGACATTCCGCCACATCCCGGGACCAATCTCTATGCTCTCACCAAATCGCTCGGTCAAGAGATCTGCCGTATTTTTACCGAAAATCACGATCTTCACGTTCTGACCTTGCTGTTTCTGACCTTTCTCGATCACGATGATCCGCGCACAGGCACCGATCTAAATCCCTTCACTGTTAGTTGGCGAGATTGTGCCGAGTCTTTCCGTTGTGCGTTGGATGCAGACCTGGATACAATGCCCTCGCCTTGTGAGTGTTTCTTTATCGTTGCGGATTTACCACACGGGTGGGTTTCCAACCAGAAAACCAAGCGGTTACTGGGCTTTCAGCCACGTGACGATTTCAAGGCTGTTTGGCATAAAAAAGCAGATTAAGCCGTTAAAGGTTCTTAAGAACCTGTTTGGCAGAAAGAGGTTGAAGTCAAATCTGGAACCGAATATTTTTTGCCTCGAGTAACGGCCAAACGCGGTGCTAGTGACTCCGATGGTTAAACCGGACACGATTGATTTGATAGCCCTCTCCTGACTACTTTGGCTTCCGGTCTACGGGGCCGTATCTCCTCGGATAGTTTGAGAAGACCGAATGAAACAATCAGCGCTATTTCCCCCCTATCCACGGATCTATAAATACCTGTTTCTATTTCTGCTGGCCACTCACTTGGTACCGATTTGCTTCTTCCGCTATTTTCTCACAAAACGGGATGGTTCACGTTTTCAATGTCTATACCCTCAAACCCTACCAGAATCCGGCCCTGTACAAAACACGTGAGGTCTGCCAGCTAAACTTGACACTCTTCCCCAACTGGGTGTCGCATTTACTGATGTCAGGATCGGTGTTGCCGTTCCGCCGCTACTAATTGCTGAAAAGCTATTACTCACCCACCACATCTAACATCCCTGCCAGCGGCCACATCGAGACTTAATCTTGGAATTTTAGCCCCGGGCAATAACGACTTTGAAACAGCGAATCATGTTCGTAAAGATCACTTTTTCAAGCAACCGATGAACATCACAAAAAGCTTCCTTCCTACGTTGAACCTGCGCAACCGCCTTTGATCAATCCCTTCATGATGGGAGTTCCTAATGCGCACAGAGGCCTCGATTATCCTTTCGCACACCGGCTGTGCTCACTTGGGCATTGATGTTACTCCACATGACAACCCCAAAAAGGAAGGGGACTCTTTGACTTACAAGGAGGCGGATGATTAGGCACCAATTGACAGCTACTGTGGCGAGGAGAATTTGGCTTTGACTCGAAATTGCGTAACGGCAGTTGTCACAACCAAAACGGATTCCTCAAAACTCTGCAACACAACTATTAGAACCTACGTCCGTGGGGCCAAGAAGACACATCAATAGTTCCACTTTAAAAGAGCTAGGCACTGTCTACAAGAGTTGATCTACCTGGCGGTTCAAGTGTATAAGAGAAGTAGAAGGCTTTGGTTGTGATTGAGGAGACACACTCCGCTATTTCAAGCTGTTAGTGGTCTCCGTCAACAACTAGTCTCTGGGTAAGCGTTTTTGATTGATTACTGACCAGCGAAAATTGAATCGTTTGGTGGAAAGGGAGAATATATTTACCCTAAAATAGCAGGTTCTAAAGTATTGGCTGAAAAATACTCTTGCGATTCGATGAAATTCACTTGATTGTTGGGTCGCAAAGTAAGTTTGATTGAAAAATTTAGTGAAATAAACAAAATATTTGGAGACACCTGTCTCAGTTCAAATCGTGTTGTAGATTCAGGAGGTAACTAAAACTAATGAGTACAGCCACCACCTCTATTGGCCCCGTCCCCTCAATTTCTAATCCACAAGCCTCAAGCGCCAGTCGAATTGGTCTATTATTGGGAGATCCGTCGGGGATTGGCCCTGAATTGGTGGCTAACCTCTTATCTGATCAAGATACGACCGACCAGACCGAAGTCGTCATCATCGGCAGCGAGTCAGTGCTTCAGTTGGGAATGACTGTGGCCAAGACCAGATTGGAATATACAAAAGCGGTTGTTGATAGCGAGCTTGAACAGATTTCTAAATCCGGTAGGATTCTCTTGGACGAACAGTTCTCATCGGATCGATCTGAACAGGATTGTGATTTCGCAGTGGGACAGGTCAGTAAAGAAGCGGGTCGATATGTCCTGGACTCCATTCAAGCTGCCGTTATGGCCCTGAAAACAAATTGCATCGACGCTCTGGTTTTTGCCCCTTTCAATAAACAGTCAATGAAGTTAGCCGGACTGCCGACCGAAGACGAACTTCAATACTTTGCCCAGTTGATGGATTATAAAGGCCAACGCGGTGAAATCAACATTCTACCATCGATCGATCGGGTGCTGTGGACTTCACGCGTTACATCTCACGTTCCACTTGGAACGGTCGCTGATTTGATCAGCCCCGAGCGTATTATCAACGCTATTCGATTGATTTATCAAGCACTCTTGAGTTACGGGTACGCACGGCCAAAGATTGCGGTAGCTGGGCTAAACCCACATGCCGGTGAGGGTGGACTATTCGGTCGGGAAGAAATCGACCTGATCCAACCGGCTATCCAATGTGCCAACGACCAATTTGGTATTCAGACCGTTGGACCGCTATCACCTGATACCGTTTTTGTCAGGGCTCAGAGTGGCGAATTTGACGCGGTAGTGACGATGTACCACGACCAAGGACAAATCGCTATGAAATTAATGGGATTTGAACGGGGGGTAACATTACAGGCTGGATTGCCGTGGATCGTTACTACTCCTTCTCACGGAACCGCCTTCGATATCGCCGGGCAGGGAATCGCCACGTCAACAGCGTTTCGACAGGCATTTTTACTGGCCAGAAAAATGATTAGCTCATCGTGAGGCTATCGAGTTTCGATCGAGGGTACTCCGGCAGACGAATTTGGAATTGATAATTCTCGATTCTCCATTCTTAAATCCAACAGGATAGATTAATCATGCTGAAATTTGACATCTGTATTATTCGGAATCGCCGCAGCCATGCGTGGATAGGACTTAGGAGAAAATGTCTGCTTGATCGAAAAGGACTCCATAGCGGAGCCTTGTCTTCTAAAACATTGTGGGAACTCTCCAGGGACCACTTATATGCTGGCCGTCAGGACCGAGGATATATTGCCGAAAATATCGAAATCGATCTTACACACGTGGCACACTGCGTGGATCAAGCAATTAGCGAAAAAATGTCGCAACTGGCCCGTCAACTAGATGAATTATCTACTGTGAGAGAAGAGGGGGCTAATCCTCACGGTTGCATTACCTTTCTGCAAGGAATCGCACATTTTATCGATTCGAAAACGGTTTAGGTCACTAGCGACCAGATCATGCAACGAACAACTGTAACGGCCGATCATTTTATAATTGCAACCGGTAGTCGCCCCAAAATGATCGACGCTATCGACATCGACGGTCACTTTATTATGACGTCAGACCATCTTATGCAGTTAAAACGCTTTCCCCGTAGCCTGGTGATCTCGGGAGCAGGGATCGTCGGTTGCGAGTTTGACACTATATTATTTGCAATTTTGGTCAGACTAAAGTCTATCTGATCGATAGAGCCGACCGTATCCTTCCGTTTGACGATGAAGACATTTTGAGGATCTGTTCGGTCAACCTGGATTAGAAAGGCGTAACGATTCACCATAAGGCCAGGTTATTAGATATGCGAGTGGTCGATGGTGACGTGGAGTACTCGCATCCAGCATGACACGGGTGGCAGGGAATCGATCCGAGTTGACCACGCGCTGATCTCGATTGGTCGCCGGACCTGCACTAGATGATCTTAACCTGGACCAGGCAGGTATAGGGCTAGATGAACGGGGATGTGTTGTCTCGAAACCAGTACCCAAACTACTGTCCTCACATTTACGCGGTTGGGGATGTCACTGCTTATAACCGGCTTGGTTAATGTAGGTGAAATTACAGGTCGATACGCAGTAGAGCCGATGTACAGTCTAGTGTCCAAACCACTGATATTCGATAACACTCGACCATCATATTTCTAGATCCGGAAGTTGCCGCCGGTTTGAATGGGCAGAGCACGCGAGCGCAAAGAATTCCATACCGGGTGTCAGTCTATGAATGCGCTCTCGTCAACCGGGCCGTAGCCATGCGGGCAACAAACGGTTTTGTCAAATTGCTGGTCTCCGACGATGAGGAGATGCACGTCTTGGGAATGAGAGTTCTCGACGTTCACGCCTCGACAACGATCGAAGCTATCTCACTGATGATGTACAGAGCCTGTTCGGTCCGCGACCTGGCCGAGTTGCTACATCCACATCCCGCTGTTGCCGAAGGCGTTCAAGAGTACGCTCGCATGTTGCTCGGCACCTTGATCTACAAATCTCAAGTGTTCCAGTCGGATCTTTGTCTGTCCGGTGTAACTTACAACAATTATAAATCGATGACCGGATGATAGCCAAATAAAGGCACCTGTGGGTCGAGTAGTCGGTTTTAGCCCCGATCCTTCAGGTCATACATGGCGATAATGTACGGATGCTCAGGATCGTGTTGGGTCAGTGTCTGCGGGTTGTCGATCCGACCGAGGGGGCGTACATTTTGACCCTCGGTACCAACAATGTCATCTCCCAAGTCCTGACGGCAAGCGTCTAACTTGGATTCTAATTCGGCCACCACCTGAGGGTAATGATCGTACAGGTTAGCGGTTTCGCCGATATCGGTTTCTAGGTCGTAGAGTTCGTTACACGGTTCGAGACCCGATTGTCCAACGGTGTAGGCATGTAGTTTCCATTTACCACTGCGAATAGCCATCAGGTTATGCAACCGATAGTAGAAAAAGGTGTCGCGAGGTGAGGTCGCCTCCTCCTCGTTCCTCATCAGCGAACTAATATCCTCACCGTCGATAATTCGATCCTGCGGCACTTGGCCACCCGCCAGTTTCACCAGCGTCGGACAGAGATCAATGGCCGACACCAACCCATTGCTAACAGTTCCAGCCGGAATTTGCGACGGCCAGCGCATCAGGCAGGGAACACGCTGTCCGCCTTCCCAGGTGGTGCCTTTATGCCCGCGCAAAGGTTCGTTGCTGCCACCTTCGCCTCGTGCCCGTGACCCATTGTCGCTGGTAAAGATAACCAGCGTATTGTCGTCTAAACCTAACTGCCTCAGTTCGTGCAGCAGCACGCCTACGCTCCAATCGATAGCCTGTACCGCCGCACCGTAGCGACCGTTCTTCGACTCGCACATAAAACGATCCGGTGGATAGATTGGCAGATGAACGTACATGTGAGCGAAGTAGAGGAAGAACGGCTGATCCTGGTTGGCCCGCATAAAGCGCACCGACTCCTCGACGTAGCGTTCCGTCACCGACGCCTGGTCAGGCTGAGCCTGGATCACCTCTTCGTCCAAGAGCAGGGGTAGCGGTGGGTAAATATCATCCTTTTTCTGAATGCCCATGTCATTGGAATAGGGAATGCCGTAATAGCTGTCAAAACCGTGACGAGTAGGCAGGAACTCTTTCTGGTCACCGCAGTGCCATTTGCCAACAATTTTGGTGGCGTACCCTTGCTCTTTCAGCAGAGATGCAACCGTCTTCTCCTCCGGATGCAGCCCCAACGGTTGGCCTGGGAACAGCACCCAGCGACCATCGAACTCGGCAAAACCGATACGGGGTGGATAACAACCGGTCAGCATAGCCCCGCGAGACGGTGAACAGACAGGTGAGGCCATGTAAAAGTCAGTGAATTGGATACCCTCTGCCGCCATTTGGTCCAGATGAGGGGTTGGGTTGAGTTCAGAGCCGTAGCAACCGAGATCGCCATAGCCCAAATCGTCGCAGTTAATCAGAATAATGTTAGGTTGATTGGACATTAAAAACTCCGTTTTATTATGGAATATAGTGGGTATTCACAATAGATTATAAGGATTAATGAGGGGGAATTGCCATTATTTGCATCATCTGCATAATCCGCTGTGAATCATTATCCGTTTTAATGATCCACTTAAGCCCCCCTACCGGCGTCCGGAATCGCCACCACGAATGTACAGTGTACATTCACCTCCTTACTAAGAGAGGGAGGAAGTCCGAAGGACAGGTCGGGATGACTAAAATGCTACGTCGCCCCTGCAAAATATCATGGGCGTGGCACCAATCCCACACCGTGGGAGCGAAGCAGATCTCACGCAATTGGTTTTACGACCAACGGGCGGCCGGTTATTGGCCTACGCTTGATGACTACTTTGTCTGCATCGGCTATGCGTTCTACATACCAGCAGTGTCGAAAAGACCAGCTTGATCCAGAATATCTTAACTGCCGGGAATCACTAGCCCTCAACATTCTTTCCCACTGGAACTCCTAAGCAATCCAGCCTTTCTGCTCTCTCTATCAATCCGCTCATAAGTAACGTAAATTCGACGCAAAGAATTATTTTTTTACAACTTGAATTTCATCATTCGTTTGATAGTGCAGCTACTTTTCTGAAGAGCCCACTTCCTTCGGCTTTATGAACAACGTTTCAGCATACGTGACCCATCCCGATCTCAGATCTACCCGGAACCAACCGTCGCTATTCTTCTCATGGAAACGCGTAGGTGACCGCTTGCCAAACTCTTTCAGGTCGTATTGCTCCCACGTTTGACCTAAATCCAGGGAAATGATAAACCCCGTATCTAAAGGTGATGCGGGCGCGCAATGAGACGCAAGAATCACTTTGTCTTGAATAATCATGTTACCGGATTCGACCCTAGGGTTGAACAGTAATGTGTGAGCCTCGGGTTTGGCTATATCGGTAGGGGAACACCGGAAAACTCCCCGGTCATGGGGCTCGGGGCCGTTGGCGTCACTGATCCAATAGAGTTGCCCCTCAACAAAGTTGATACCGCCGGATTTATACCGTGAGTTCAGACTGTCCGACACGAGAACCGTCCAATGCCACTCATCCTTCACCGTATCATAGTGCCCCTTCAGCCAGTGACATTCGTAGCCCTTTGCTTTGTCATGGTCGCCTGTGCATGCATAAAACGCATCTTCGGCAGGATTATACGCCACGGTATGAATGTGACGACAAATGACCGGATTATCAGGATTACCGAGTCGCGTGCCTGTCAGACCTCCACCGGGAGAACCATCATCCCGATTATAGGGATTCTGTCCGAAGGCATACGCAATCTTTACGGTATGCCCGTCGTCTACTGAGTAGTAAATGTTCACCGGGGCCGCACCGCCAAGGACGTTACAGTAATTTCCCCACACAAGCATCTCTGTGCCGTTTACATCCCACGAGTTTGTGCCGGCAAGAGTATGGAAGTACCATCCTGGCCGGTCTGCGTTCTGTGGTGTATGCGGGATGTAGTTAGAATCGTCAACGCCTTTTACTGTAATCTGCCTGTATGTCTTCAGGTTATCCGTGCTAAGGTATAGCTTCGAGCCAACGCCGAAAAGGATGTTCCCATTCTTCAGAATGCAACTGAAGGTTATGTTGCTAGCATCGGGAAACGCAGTACTGTACGGCCAGGTGCGGCCGTTGTCTTCAGACAGGAGAATAGTCCTGTCCATAAAACCGAATGCTTTATTATTACGTTGTGAATCAATGTAGGGGCCTTCCGGCTGCGGGTGATACCAAAAGTGGTCTGTTGAAAAAATATGTTGGCTCATTATTCCAGATTTCATTTAATTCCTTCCTTTATATAAAATCACTACCACTCAACTAGTGCCAGGTTGCCAACCGAAGGTCAGACAACATCACGTTATTGTTATTTCTTCGCTTTGGGGGGGCCGTTAACCTTTTCCTGACAACAACTCGATCCCACTCCACCGTATCACAACTGCGAAGTAGATCGCAAGAACTTTCATTTCTGTGCAAGGGCAACAAACGTTGCACTTACAACTAGAATTCAGGTAGTTTATTCGTTCACCGATTTGAGTTTGAACGAGCAGTATAGAAGGACAACAAAACGGGGACACTACCGGCTGGATCATAGAACTAACTTTTGTTTGCTCTAGAGGGTATCGAGGCTGAAATTTGGATTAGGAAGGCCAAAGGGTGTCGATATTGCCCAAAAGGATTTTTCTTACTAGGATTCAACTGTGGCTCAAACGGCTGTAATTTATTTTCAACAGATTCTAAGTGGAAACTTTGATTGTTTTCCATCTTAGTATATAATTGCGTCAAAAGAATTAAATCGCTTATTTAGAGGAACAGTTATGGCAATCAAAACTTGCTTGATGATTGGTGGTAGTGGGATGGCTGGTGGTTGGATCAACCGGTTGATTAATGAATTCAGCGACCGAGTGAAAATCATTGGATTAGTGGATGTCCAGCAAGGAGTCTTGGATCAACAAGCGGAAACCCTGGGCCTGAAAAAAGATCAGTTGTTTACTGATTTCAATCAAGCCTGTGCAACGGTTCAGGCTGATTTTTGCGGTGTAGCTACACCACCTCCTTTTCATAGTCCTGCCGCCATAGCCGCTATGGAAAATGGTATGCCGGTCATTTGTGAAAAACCAATTGCCGATACACTCGAGGCTGCCCTCGCCATGGTGCGTACATCTCAAGAGACAAATTTGCCCTGCACCATCATCCAGAATTATCGTTATGCGGGCAATAAGCAGGAGTTGGTCAGAATAAGGGAAGAGGGAAGGTTAGGACGTCTTCAGCATGTTTTCGGCCGTTATGCTTGTGATTATCGTCGGCCCGGTTCTTGGGGCAAAGCCTGGCGGCATGACATGGATTTCAGCCTGCTCTTTGAAGGCTCCGTACACCATTTTGATATGTTGCGCTTTCTATCTGGTGGTGACTGTGAAACCTTAACAGGTTTCGGCTGGAATCCGGAGTGGTCGAGTTTCAAACACTTTTCCAGTGGTTATTACCTGATGAAAATGGATAACGGTGTTCACGCTTGTTATGAGGGCAATAGCTCGGCCGCAGGTATTACCAATTGTTGGAACAGCGAGCATTACCGTCTTGAGTTTGAAGAGGGGACTGTCGAAATTGCAGGTGGAAATCAAATTAAGATTCACCGAGTCGGGCAGGAAACAGAGATCTATGAAGCGCCAGGCATTGAGAGATCGGCTCACGATTACCTTTTTGACGAATTTATTAATTGGCTTGACGGAAGGGAACCTTCTGATACACAGATATCAGATAATATTAAGAGTTTTATCATGGTAATTGCGGCGATGGAAACGACAGATGATGGCCAGCCGAAACAGATGGCGGAATACCTGAAAGATTTATGATGCCACACCGTTAATCCAGATAGTGATAGACGCCAATCCAAGTTATCCAAGTATTGTTTAACCGATTCCAATCAGTTGAGGCCTATCCGCCGATAATCACGCTGGTTCCAAATGCATGTGAACGCCTGGGTAGGTGTAGTAAAAGTAATAATTTGAAGAGAGGGGGTAAAATTAGGCCGAGAAAAGATTTGGTGTAACATGTTGCTAAACTACCCTTGTTATACAGAGAATTGTGTTGAATACAGATCGCAATTGATGCTGGACCCAACCAACAAAAGGATTGATTTAGCAAGTAGAGACATCATCGATAAACTACGGTGGCAGAAAAAGAACCCAATAACCGATAATGCGACCCGATTAACCTGTCCATATTGTGGTCAGGTTGTCAAAACAAAGCCACAGCAAAAGGAGTTCAGAGTGACGGAAATAGATCGAAATGGTACTGATAACCTTTTAGCAGGCTCCACACGCAATGGGTCATTAGAAGGAACGCGACGATGGGAGACCTAAACCTGGAGTCTCACGACACCGAAGTCGAGGAAAGTACGGCCTCGTCCTTCGTGTTGTTGTTCGCTGCGCCACTGATGGGAGCGGCGGCCGGCGGCATGGGCTGGGGCATAAGAGGACAGTATGGACACGAGTGGGGAGCGATGGTACCTGGCGTCTTGGTGGCCTTCACTCTCGTCTTTCTTTTTTGCCGGCAATCGACTTCACTCCACGCAGCCAGAGCCGTATCTCTGACTGCCCTCGCCTTCTCATTCGGTGGTACGATGACCTACGGTCAGACCGTTGGGCTAACTCACGACACTCCCTTGGTGGGAAACCACGATGCCTATCGTTGGGGTATGATCGGGCTTTTCATCAAGGGGGGGCTTTGGGTCGGCTTTGGTGGAGCTTTTCTTGGTATCGGCTTGGGAGGTAAGAAATACCAGTGGAAGGAAATACTTGGACTTTACGCTGCCCTAGTTGTGTTCGCGTTCATTGGAATTCAACTACTCAATCGTCCCTATGTTCCGGAGGTCGATTCGCCGGATCGAGTCTTGCCATGGATCTACTTCTCGGACCATTGGAAATGGGAGCCGGATAAACTCGACATGAAACCGCGTCGTGAGTGCTGGGCTGGTCTTCTCGCTGCTTTGGCGGCTCTGGTAGCTTACGTGGGATATATCAAGAAAGATGAGTTGGCTCGCAACATGGCCTTTGTGGGTGTGCTGGCAGGTGGTCTCGGTTTCACCCTCGGACAAGGTCTTCAGGCCAAGCATTCCTGGACTCCAGGCTGGCTCACCAGATTCGATCTATCATTACACGGGTCGTTGCCCGGCATTTTTCCCGAGAAGTTCTTCAGCCTGATGGGCTGGAACTGGTGGAACATGATGGAGACGACTTTCGGTTCCGTCCTGGGCTTTGGACTCGGGCTCGGACTCTGGTTTAACCGAAAACTGGTTGCCCGGGGCGACCGGGATTCGTCGGTTGAAATCCCTCTGAAGGCCGAGTGGATACTGATTGTTGTATATGCCTTTCTAGTGTATCTATGGGGTGTTAAAAGGTACAAGGGCATAGATACGGTCGCTAACTTTCCACTCGCCATGGGCCTGCTTCCTGTCGTCTGCGTTTTGGGAGGGCGCTATTGGCCTTACATGTTATCGTTGCCTCTGATAGCGCTTCCGATCGCCGGAATCACCCTTAAAATCACCGACAAGATACATCTTTACACTGACTCTTTTACCTTCTTTGTCCTACCACTAGGGCTAATGACGCTAGCCGCATTTTATTTTGAAAAACTTGGACGTCGTGGTCTAAGTGGACGAATCTTTGCGCGCCAAGGGTTAATTCTTAGTGCTCTCGTTTATTACTCTCTCAACTTCGTCTTTTTCGGTTTCCCGTGGGCGACACTACCTGTGGTTGGACGGCACACCAACAACTGGATATTTCTACGTTGTACAGAGTTGTTGATCTTTGGTGCGCTTGTACTGGGCCGACGAGATTCTCCACTTGAGATCGAGGAAAGCACGGCTGCCATGTTAGCGCAAGACTCTTGATAGGAGTCTTGTACTCTGGAAACCTTTGTCGAAGTTCTACCTTCCGCGGCGTAATTCTCAGCTGCATGGTGTGTGGCTCTGTGGAGTTGCAAGGAGTGTAGATCACGCGGCCCAATACCTGGCGATCTGTTTTGGGGACTGCTTGGCAAGCGGTGTGACCTATGTGATCACGACAGCAGTCTCGAAAACCATGGACGTACCGTCAAGAATCGTGTCGTCCAGTTGGTTGCTACCCTTGTTTTCTAGCAAAATTGTCTATGCGTGTGATCGCTCGTGCAAACGTACGGAACTCCCGCCTTACCACTATTGTGCGGCATCTCTTCTAGTTTATAGAGACCGGAGGGGAGATGCACGTGTTGGAATGAATGTTAATGACAGCCGACCATTTGTTGGGGATGATGGGCGAAATATCTGTTTGGGAACGCAACTTCAAGTGACAGGAAGTTCAAAAAATAATTTAAAAGAGCCTTGATAATTTTCTCGCCGTTTCCCCATTTGGTAAACCCGCTATAGTCTGGGTAAAGTTAAAGGCAGAGAAATGAGTTATTCTTTAAATGTCTGTGGGTCATTTCCCTTCAATATTTACGGTATTTATTTGGTATGGGTTTATTAAATATCGGTCATCTTGATCTAAATCACGGGCTTAAAACTTTTATTGTAAGACAAAAATAAACGAAACTTTCTCTTCATCTGAACTATAAGTTATCCCATTAGGGAATCGCCTGATCCGATCAGGCACTAAGACCGGAAGCCTGAAGACTAACGGTGGACTTTTTATAGGAGACAAAAATGAAATCATGCGCACTCATAGCTTGGGAAGATCAGCATTTCTCACTCGAAGACGTGGAAATTCCGGATCCGGCCCCTGACCAAATTCGCATAAAAACTCACTATTCAGGAGTGAGTATAGGAACGGAGTTTGCATATATCACTGGAAAAATAGCGGGTATTCCACATCCCATGTGTACAGGATACCAGGGCACGGGCACAGTGGAAGCCGTTGGAGCTGAAATCATAAATTTCAGAGAGGGCGATGAAGTATATTTTCGCTGCGGCGAATCTATCACATTGCCTGCCGGCCGAGCAGTCACTTCAACGTTTGGCGTTCATGCCTCGCGGGCGGTACTTAAGCCGAATACCACTCATGGTGCATATCATCTGATCGAGGGGGCAGACATGGAAACAGCCAGCCTCTATGTCATGCCGGCTGTGGGCCTCTATGGTGTAGATATGGCCAATCCACGCATGGGCGAAACTGTTGTGGTATATGGGTGTGGTCTGATCGGTCTGGGAGTAATTGCGGCGCTGGTCCATCGCGGCTGTGTTGTCGCCGCAGTGGATAAGTTGAGTGCACGGCTGAAAATCGCTGGCGATCTGGGAGCTGACTATCTCATAGATGCATCATCAAGCGATGTAAAAGATGAAGTGTTGAAGATTACTCCGGACGGAGCAGACGTGGTTTTCGAGTCCACAGGCAATCCGGACTGCATCGATCCATCCATCGAGTTATGCAGGAGGGATGGATCCTACGTCTGGCAGGGATACTATGGCACCGATCCAATTTCGATGCGATTTCCACCTCCCCACGGGCGAAGGCTGAAGATGTATTTCCCCTGTGACGATGGTCTGCAGCCCTGCCGTCGCGCGGTACTCAAGAACATGACCCTNGGTTCGTTACAGTGGGAAAGGTGTATAACCCACCGNGTAGATTACACGNATGCCGATAAAATCTTCGGGCAAATCAAAAGAGGAGACGAGACTATCGTAGGCGTTACCGTAAACTGGACAGAAGCATAGAGGAATAATAATGAGCACAATATAATTACCAGAGCCAGCGGATTAGTCGAATCCGTCCTGTCAATGATATTGAGCGAAGAGCACGAAATGTCTGTATGAGCTGACGGCCGATCGAATCGCCAAACGTAACGTATGTAGCAGGCGTGTTTGGTTGTTTTTAAGATCTTCAGCAACTGAACAAATGNGATATTAACTCGTGATGAAAACGCCTGTCAACCAGGCCTATTTATTTTTTCTCGACACTGGAGATGGTGTCAACCCAAATAAACCCAGTATCACCTTCCGAATAACAGACCCTAGCACTGCTTATTCTCGAGAGACAGTCAAAGAAGAAATATGGTATTACGCTGCCGGCACCTATGATNGAAAAGCAATAAAGATTTATATAAATGGCGAGCTTTCCAATGAAGTTTCTGGTGGCGNCCAATTATGATGACGAACGATATTTTCGTNATTGACTCAGCCAAGCATGGCACGTGACCGNGCAAACTAGTATAATATCAGCTTTTGGCCTCACCTTAATTTTTATTCTTGGACAATCGTTTTCACTCGATCGAAAGATTCCCGTTTGCGTGGGTTGTTGAAGCCCCAGTTGTATTATCCGATAACCCGACTTACAAAAATCAAACCAATCACCGTTCAGATAACCCTCAAACCAAAAATTGATTTTCACCCTGAAGGAATACCTACCAAGTCTACTTCCATTCTTTTTGGAACTGTGTTAGGTTCTGAGAAGAATAACTGTATAGAGGAAAATGTTATGCGAGGGAGACTTTTCCCCTTGGGGGCATGCCTGGTCGTTTCANTGGTCCTCTGGGGTACCCCTACCACCACACATGCTAGGAAGGGTGAAAACCTGGTACAAAATCCCGATTTTGAAGACGGAAACATTCAACCATGNACCAAATGGGTTGAGGTCGCGGGAGCCGNGGTAGTTGTCAATATGACGATTGACAAGAAGGAGCTTCTAAAAGGGAAAAAAGCTTGCTGATGGAGGTTAAAAGGGCGGTAAGAACAACAAACGGATCAAACGACATTAGCGGTACTTTGACCTTAAAAAAGGTCAGGTCCTGACCTACGCCATATGGGCAAAGGCTGAGGCTGAACGCCCGGCTAAACTGATTGTAAACCATCGCCAACCTCCGTGGACTATGTATGGTAACAAGGCGATCACAATCCAGAAAGATTGGCAGGAGTTCTGGCCCCCGGTTAAGATGGCGGCCGATGACAACAAAGTTGGCATCTACGTCGAGATGCGGGACAGTATCAAAGGGGATGTTTGGTTCGATGTCATTCGTCTGTATGAAGGGGATTATGAACCTGACCCAGAGAGATCGGCCAGGAACTAAAAGCGGTCAATAGACGAAGTGAGTTAAGTATTGCCTAGGGGCAGTTGAAGGTCGCTTTGCTGCCAGTTGCCGGTATTGATTGATGCTTGGGGATCAGTTCTGGCTTGTGTCACCGCCCTAAATTGGTGGGATGAATCAACATCTTTCTTGAATTGCCTCACGGTCACCTGGTGAGCGTCTATGTAAAAAACACCCAACACAACTTCATGCACTGGTAGTTGATCCTATCCCCCGCGTTAAAGTGATCCCCCATTTAAAATGAACCTGAGGGTGTCAGCACCATTTCAGAACCATCTTTCCACCCAATTATTTCCTCTAAATAGGTCTTGCAACCCCTGCTACTATTGAGGACAGTAACCAGTTGTCTATCTGGATACTTACCACTCTAGCCAACGGCAGAGGCCCGTTCTAAGTACAAAATGCGGTAAAGCTGTGCTGTGGAGGTCAGGGGTTATTTGACATCTGCCACACAACGAAATCCAACGAAGGTGTTTTTTCGATTTATGGGTGGCGGATGATCACGGTCGGCAACACGCAGGTAGCTGCTTCCGTTATTCCAAGACCCACCACGTAAAACTCGAGTCTGCCCCTGCTTTGGTCCTTTCGGGCTTCGTTTGGGTGATTGGTTGTAGTACTTAGGATCATACCAGTCGACGACCCACTCGAACACATTACCAGCCATATCGTACAGTCCGTAACCATTGGCTGAAAAACTACCGACGGGGGCGGCTGTCGTTTTCCATTTATCCTTGCCACCTTTCCCTTCGAAATTGGCATATTCTCTAGGCATAGCAGCGTTGTCCTCCAAACCTTCATCGCCCCACGGAAACCGTTTACCAACTAAGCCTCCACGAGCCGCATATTCCCACTCTGCTTCGGTCGGCAGTCTTTTGCCTACCCATTCAGCGTAGGCAACAGCATCCTCCCATTTAATACCTACCACCGGATGTTTATCTGTCGGTGAGGCTTCCTTAGCAAAAGGGGGTAGAAACGCCACTCCTTTCTGCTTAATAAACTTTTTATACTGTCCCATTGTGACCTCATAAATATCCATGTAAAAGGCATCCAATTCTACGGTGTGCACAGGTAACGCTACTTTCAGACCATCTAGATGATCACCCATCTCAAAATTACCAGCTGGAATTAAGATCATCTTGGCTCCATCCGTTTTCCACGTTATTTTGGGGTTGGTTTGCTGACTAACAGAATCTTCATCCGAGGCAACAATTTTGGAGGATACTTTTTCCGACCTGGTTTGATCTTGACTACAACCAACCAAAATAATCCAAGCTAATAGACCAACCAATTTCCACATAATCAAACTCCTGTTTATTTTTGACAACCCAATTCATTATATGAAAATTCAATCATGGACGACAACGTTTATTCTTCTTCATGAGATTTGAAATCAACTAGATTCAACTGGTAATTTCGTCCCTGCGCAGGTTAATGCATCCAGTGTTGACCCTGATTGAATCCAATTAAGTGGCTGGCTTGCTGCTATAACCTTGAAAGGATAGCAATAAAGTGCGTCGGTTGATAATCGCCCTGCACTCGATTATCAACCAGACCATTTCCTCCATTTTGCCTATAGTACCTTAAATGTATTAAGCAAAATAGCGATATTTTCGCTTCGACATCAAACATATTTTTGTCATGCCCCAGGGATCGCTTGCTCTACCAAAAAGCACAAAGTCTGCCAAACGGTCAGATCCGCGATTACAGGTTAATCTTTTCGCCTTCCCTAGCTGAGCGGTAGATGGCCATGGCTAACTCGGTTGAGGCACGCCCGTCTTTCCCGTCAACGATGGGCTGATCGCCGTCCCGAATACAGTTGACAAAGTGTTGAAGTTCAGCCACAACGTTATTGCGCCGATGATTGTCGGGTATAATCTCCGCCCAATCGCTTTCGCCTTTGAGTTTCTTGAAGACTGTCTGCGTGCCGATGCATAACCGGAGCGATCCTTTCGAACCGTCCAGAAAAGTATCGGTCGACCCTCGCGCTCCCAAGAATGATCCCCAACGAAGGATGCCGTGAACGCCGGATTCGTAGCGAATGAGAGCGGTCGCATAATCCTCCCAGTTATCGTGGCCAGAGAACGTTCCCACCTCCGCGGCAACAGTTTTCACCTTCCCGCCGTACCAATTGATGAGATCCACTTTGTGAATGCCATTCTCCAGCAGGCCGCCCATCTTTCCATACCAGGTTTGGGGCCGTTGTCGAGGCGCATTGTATCCGCTAGAGTAGTCAGTCTCTATATAGACCAGATCACCGATCTCACCGGCTTGGAGCATCTGCATTCCGAGTTGATGCGTCGGATAGAAACGGAGTACCATACCGACCTGAACGATGATACTGCTCTCCTGGCAGGCTGCCAGCATGGTATCGCAATCGTCCACGGTAGCCGCGAAGGGCTTTTCAACAAAGACATGAACACCGACCCTGGCTGCGTTCACTACAGGCTCAACGTGATGAAAGCCGGGTGTCGCTACTACTACGGCCTCTATGTTGTCGAGAAGTTCTGTACAGGTCGAGAACGACTTGGCCTCAAAACGTTCGGCAGCATTGGCTGCTGCCTCTTCACTGAGGTCCCAAACACCGACGAATTCGGTGTTTTCGACTTCTTTTAATGCGCCGCAATGCGCTGATCCCATGCCTCCTACGCCAATCACTCCAATCTTTTCAGTTCCTCAGAGTTCAGATGTTTTGAAAGTTAGTCTGCTCGTCCTTGAGGAAATCTCCCCACCGCGTTGAATAATAGCCACTTGTTGAATCCTAGTACCTTTCGACCTATGCGAAATTCATTTCTTGCATCATCGTATTTTTGTCCTCTTTACCCCATTGGCTACTAATAACATAACCTGATAACGGAAGTCAAACATGACCCCGAAAACAGGAGTTTTTGATAATCACGGTGTCCGGGATAAAGTTATGTGTAGCATCCTTTTTGGGGCTTAACTTTAGAAAGGAAAGAACATATTTTCAGGTCTGGTAACAAGTTTTCCCACCGAGTATCTCATCTTGATTTTAGCTAATCCTGGAGGTGTACTTACTCTTGTCTTTCGATTTGCTGAATGGCTTTGTTTGCACCTTGACGAATTCGGTGTATCGGAGATTCGAGGTTTTTACACAGTGCGGGTAGAGCTTGAATGGCTGCTTCTCCTTGTCTGCCCAAACAGCAGCCAGATAAGCATTCATAGGAAAAGGGTCTTTTAGGCCTCTAATGGGGCCGAAGCGATGGTCTTTATTCCCATCGCTTCGGCCAGCAAAGCATGCGCCCGAATAAAGAGATCTGTGTTTTGCAGTAGCTCGCAAACCTTAGGCATCGCTGATATAGCTTGTACTCCCATGGATCGAATGGCCCGAATCGCAGGTATACGTACTTCAGGCAAATTAAGCCTTAATAGTAATGCTCCCAGTGCTTCCTTCGTTCCAGAATCTCGTG
>PACG01000210.1 GCA_002699335.1 Candidatus Poribacteria bacterium | reverse complement strand
CGCGCCTCCTGCTGTAGTTTGCCCAGCATAACGCATTCCCGCACCGGTCCTGACTCCAAGAACTGGCGGTATGCACCTGAGCAGCATGATCATTGGACGTGGAGACGGGTTGATGATCCAGTAGGAGAATCAACCGCCAACATGGATGGCTTGATGTACCTCAACGACGACTACACCTTATACAGCGTCACCTTACGTCTGAACGGTAACCTGGATGAGAATGCTACGCCGGACAAGGTCGTCCTGCGGAACCTTCGACCATCTGGTCCTAGGGGAGAGGTTATATTGGCTGGTTTTTCCCGACCGCCTGATAATTTGCAGGTTACACGACGCAAATTATCAGATCCAGATGGGGAGTGAAAAAGGGTAGATCCGACATCGGTGACTATGATTACTGAGGACGGTCAAGAAGCACTGGAAGTGTGTGTGGAGGCTGGCTATTCATATACCTTGCGGCAAGACATTTCTCCTCGTGAATTTTATCTGGCTGAAGAGTCCACCTGTGTCAGTTTTGAATTTAAAGGCCACAGCCAGTCCACCCACCTGCGGTATCGGCAAGGATGGCGGCATGGACAAACAGGGGCACCAGCTTTGGTGTCGGATATGATCCTCAATGATCCGCACTGTAGTACCACCACACGATGTTCGGGGTGGGGTTTTAGAGCCTGATTCCGTATCAGTTCAGGATCGCGATGGTGATTCTTTTGGTGGCTTCGCCTACCGCGGAATTACTTTGGTGCGCGAAGTACCTGGACTCGTCACACATTATTGACGAAAGAAGGGTTTCTTGTTGTCCGTGATATCTATGTGGCCTGCTCGGAGACAGCGGGATGTCGTGTGGGCCCCATCTGGTGCCTGCGAGCAGACGGTAAATGGACTGAAAGTGAAGATGGGTCTATCAGGCGAAAGTTCCAAAATATGCCACCAACGCATGATGGCCAGCGCCATTGGTTCGAGGCACCAGCATTTGATCATGCAGCCTGGCAAACGGGAAAAAACGTCTTCTGGTTTATATCCATCCTGCTACGGACCAGACCTATGGACAACTCCAACATGAATCCACACCGGATTTTTCCTGTGAGGTCAATACGAACAGTTCATGGGCGGCTTCAATCGTCAAGATCGGAGAGCCAAAAACCTTCTTGAGTGTAATTATTCCCTTTAGCCAGGGCCAAGATGTTGCTGATCTGCTTGAACAACTGGCCACCAACCTGGCCGCAGATGGCAAGACAAGCGTAAAATTGGAAAGACAACTATTACGCTTTCCATAGGGGGGAATTGGACGATTCAACGCAATTGAAACCGTCTATTCGCTACTTCATCGATACCAATTCCCGTTTCAACGTATTTTAGCGGTCCTCAATTGGAATATAAATCGGGTTCCAACTAGGTTACGGGAATCCGACTTCTACTGTTATCAACGATGTGGACGGAAGAGAAATGGCTTATGTTCCGTCCGGGAATTTACTGATGGATAGTCAAACTGATGCAATATCCTCTCTACTGCCAGCTGATCAGGAGGTATCCAAAGAGCTTTTCCGAGCTGGGTCCCCTCAACACGAAGTGTTTCTATCATCGTTCTACATTGACCGCTACACGGTAACAAATGCCCAAGACTAGTTATCCATGCAAGCGACTGGATCCGGCTCCAAAGTATTGGTGGATCGCGCCAAAAACCGGCGGGTAGATACAATCTTCTTGACGCGGGAGAGTGCTGATTATGCAGCACGTAATGTTAGTCTGTTGGTGGGATATCGACCATCACTTCAGCACTAAAGATACCGGTATAATCACCGCGTTCAGCAATCGTTTTCTCAATTACTGCCTTTGCACGCTTAACTTGTCCTTGAAAGAGCGACCGACCTCTGAATTGAATCTCGACCGGTAGATCTAAGTCCAACATCTTATCGTTTAATCTAATAATCACTGTTGGTACAGTTGAAAATTCAATGTTGATTCGCTGTCCATTTCGTGTGGCGACAATCCGACTTCGTCCTTGTACCGACTCACCTTTAACAACTAACCAATAGAAACGGTTGTGTGTCACATCGTCTTGTAACCAAACTATCTTTTCTGGATACGGCCTTCTCGTATTTTCGGTCATCCACGGTATTGCAACTCGATCTTCACCCTCCATCCAGTGCCCCTTATCTTCGTGTATCTGGACCAGATGTTTGTAACCACCAGGGTCATTGGCTTGAAGCTGACTCAGCAATTCTTTCCATTTCTTCGCCACCTGATTTCGGTTGTAAGCACTATCCAAAGCCCCCATGTGGAGGGTAAAGGCCGTGTTCCGAAGGCTATCCGGCTTTGAGTCATTGGGATGTCCGGCCATCATTGCTACTGCGGCCCAACGATCAGCCATCCGCGGGCCAATCTGATACACACCATCGCCACCTGCCGAGTAACCCATAACGTAAACCCGATTTGGATCGACGTCCTCCAAGATAATTAGGTTCGCAATTAGACGACCAAAGAATTTATCTATGTGTGGCTGATGCCAGAGATTCCAGGTGTTTGTAGGTGCACGTGGCACCAGGTAGATTCCTTCTTTTGGTTGATATAATCGTTTATGCCTTTCCCACTGTTGATCATTTACCTCTTTTGGCACGCCGCCTCCACCGTGCAGTGAAATATACAAACTGCGCCCATTTTCAGGTTTTTCTCCGTAGATTTGGTGCCAAAACGGCATCTCCAGTTCGCCCAACTTCAATCTCCGGGCGTCCATTTCAGTCTGACGTTTAAATTGGATCTTCTGGCGATGTAGGTTCCAGAGTTCGCTCACAATTGCATTGGTCTGTCCAGCGCTCAAACCTTTATCTGTCGTTTGACCTAAAGCATCAATAAGGGGAGTAGAAGTGTGAACCAACAGCATCACCAGCAGCGAACCAAGAAAAGCTTTATCCACTGTAATCTCCAATTAAGTTAGGAACACAGGTTTACTTGCTTCGGTTTTGACCTGGAGATGTCTCCGACGATTCTTCAAATTCAGATAGATAATTGAAAGCTAAATAACTGATTTTCTGCTTTGATCTCGATTTGTGATACCTGATTCGCAGTGCCATGTTTCACTCAACTCGATATATTTGATTCAATTTGACTTTAGCACTAACATGGTCATTGGCATCAAACTGCTCATCGTTAGTTTTTTCTTGGAATATAATCCGGTTACTGGTGTCCTTAACCGTCAATTCTGCAGATAGGCGTTCCCCATCTTGATCTGTGGTAGCAAACATTACCTGATAATCGAGTAGAGCGATCGGTGACGTTGACAGCTCAAACCGGGTCAGCATCCTCAGACCATGCTAGTGGAAAGACCTGATTAGTCGGTTTGTAACTAACTGCATAGATGGCGTTCAGACGACTATTTCTATCGGCTTGGGCAGCGCAATCAATGAACCAACCCCGATTCAAATCATCTCCTGGAGGTTCACACGCGCCCGTAAAATTCCAACCGTTATCTTAGATCTCCACCCATGAATGATTGCCGCTCATGTTTGACCACAATGGGGTCCCAACCAAACGGGCCGGAATACCAACGCTACGACAAGCATCAATCAATATTACCGATAGCCCAGTGCAGGATGCAACTCCGGTCTGGATGGTCTCCGATGGGGCTTGGCCTGGGCGATTCCGTTTTCTTGAGTACTTAACGCCAGTATGTTTGAAGATTTGGTGGTTCAACTTTGCTGCTGCGTCTCCGGTGGTGTCGGCATCTTTAATCAAGTTCTGGAACCGAGCATAGAAGTTCTGACGCTAATCTGCTCTAATTTCTGTTACATTAGCGTAAGGTAAAATATTATTCAAAAACAGGTCTTCACTAATTTGCTCTTTCCATGGCGACTGATGCCAAGCCTTATAGGCATAAGTAACATGTTCTAACAAAAAATCGGCAGTTAGGGTTTGGAGATCTTGCAGAGACATGTAGGCAATCAGGAATTCCATGCCGGTCCGCTCGGCCTCTGAAATCTGGTGCAGTGCAGTCCTTAGTTGCATCGTATTTTCACCGGCGTGGATAAGAGATTGCTCGATAAGGGATTGGGCTGAGACTGAGATGGTGGATATTGCTACTAAACACCATAGCAGTACTAACAGCGTTTGATTGTAACTTGTCATTGTCGACGGCTCTTTACCATTTGCGACTCGGTAATACACCGTTATTTTTGACGCACCAGTTGATTTAGTTTTCGCAGGTCCGCTGACTTTAGCTCTGGATTAGCTTGGTATTGATAGTAAGCGCTAAGAACCTTACCGACATAACGTTCGGTTTCACGGATTAAGGGAATATTCTTCTGAACCCGTCCAGGCCCAGCATTATAAGCGGCTAGGGCCAAGGCATAATTCCCATCATAACGATTTAGCATCTGACGCAAGTATTTTGCTCCGGCTTCCAAGTTTCTCTCAGCATCAAATCGCTGGTCAACTTTCGGGTCAGTGATTGGAGAACGAAAGTCACTGTAGGTAGGCACTTTCAACCCTAAATCCCTTGCCGTCAATGGCATCAACTGGGTTAATCCAGCCGCACCACTCCCAGATACTGCATCGGCTTTGAAACTAGATTCGGTTTTGACCAGCGCTATCAGATACTCAACTTCAATTCGGTTCTTGTTAGCGATCTGTTCAGCGGTTGTTATTTTTCCGGTACTACTGTCAGCAGAATATCTTAGATCCGTTTGATCAGTTGGGGAATCCGGGGAGGCTACTCGATTGAGCGGTTGTCTGGTTGGATGGAGCGGCGAAACCAAATTTTGACGAATGAATTCCCCGAGTGAAAAATTGAGCGACAGAAAATGTTGGTAATCGTTTGTATCGTGTTGATAGGCATAGTGAATGGCTGTGTACCCTCGCTCGACCGAGGCGCCAATTCGCCAACTTGTTTTGCTTTGTGGTGTCGGAGATGTGCCCACCAGTTGTGTGACGAGCCCGCTTCTCAGCCAGAGGCCGTACATGCCAAATTCCACACCTGCTCGCCATCGCCAGTCGTTCGGGCCGAGCGTTCGGATGTCTAGGCTGTTTCGGATACGCAGATGAAGGTGCTGATCAATTAGATCTGGTTGGCGAAGATGATAGACAGCACCAACTTGTAAGTTGGCGAATTCCGTCTGGGTCTGACCCAGAGACAAGAGATTTTCCGAATCGATAGGGGCTAAATTTGCCCGGTAGTCGTTGACCGAATTTAGATCTAGGTGGTGGTATGCTAACCCGACCGATACTCGCGTATGAGGTTGGATCATTACCCCAACACCATAGGGAATTGAGAGGTCACGTAGTACTTCATCAGGGCGATCAGAAGATAGATACAGGTGCTGTCGGACACCAATATTAAAACCGATTTGTGCCCTGGAACCTACGGCTCGAGCTAAAGTTAATACTAACTGATTGTCCCCCCAAATTTGTGTTCCGATAGGGTTATTTAGGCTGGCAACAAAAAATCGATCATAAGATACCAAGTCAGTAATGCCGATACCGATGGTTCCAAGCGAGAACTTAGATTTGCGGTCGATTCTAATCTGAAGGGGTAGAGTAAAGGCTAAAGCCGTCTGGGAAAAATCGTAGCTGAAGACGGCCTCATCCAATCTGGCGACGGTAGAAGGATTATCAAAAAGACCAATCGCACCGTGTGGGGTACTGACCAGTTGACCTCCAAAACCAATAGCACGAGCATCCAAGGCTACTTCTGCCGTCACCCGGCTACAAACGACAAGCAGTAAGAGACAATAAAGATTACCTGTTCCACCCCTCCTCCGCCATGCGCTGCACATTTCGACGAACAAGGTTACGAACGAAGGCGAATGTAGCGACGTGGATCTACGCTTTTGTCTTTCCATCTAATTTCAAAATGAAGATGAGGTCCTGTCGAGTAACCGCTGTTTCCGGTTAGGGCGAGAACTTGCCCTTTTTTCATTCGTTGTCCAACCTTAACATAGATGATCGATAGATGACCATAGACGGTTTTGTAGCCTCCAAAATGTTCGACTACCACGATGTTCCCGTAGCCCGGATCCCAACCTGCACGCACAATTTTTCCACTTTTACAAGCATAAACCCGCGTTCCTTTCCTTGCCCGCAAGTCTATTCCGTGATGAAATCTCCGTCTTTTAGAAATAGGGTGTTTTCTATAACCGTATTTAGAGGTCATGGCCAAAGGGATTTTCATCGGATTCCGAAAACCCGTGCCGCCCTTTTCCGGGATGAAGATTTTCTGCCCAGCGGGCAGGTCGTCGGCGGATATAAGTCTATTGGCAACTACTAACTTACTGACAGTTGTTTGATGGGAAACGGCGATTTGCGAAACCGTATCTCCCCTTTTGACCTGGTACCAACGACCATCCGTTTTCAAAACCGGGTTTGCTCCTGGAATAAATAATTTTTTATCGACATAGAGTCGCCGATCGTTTCGTATCTGGTTGGCGCTAATAATAGATTCTTGTGACACGCGATACTTACGGGCTATGTGGCTAATGGTATCACCATTGCGAACACGATACCATACGCCTTGATGCCTGCGCTTGGCGGAGCTAACGCCGCAAAGCAGTAGAACTAAAAGGGCAAGACAAGCAGAGCGCTTCAATAAATTAAGACCAAGCATAATCAACCTGAAATTGAGAAATAACCTCTGTTAGATGAATCTACGATCAGGATCAAGCAGAGCCTTAGAGCCCAGTGACCGTTAGTAAAATCGTTTTGGTTTCAGTTAAAATCTGTGTTCTGGCATCCAATCCGTCCTCAGATACAGCGCGTTTAACACCAGTCACAATAACGTGAACGACCTCAATGCTTTCTAGCGAATTGAGTTCCTTCGGAGCCGTCCACGAGACTTTGGGAAGCGTGTTTTTATTGGCGAGTTTCCCATACCCCGTAACGTTGAGCCAAGCTATCCGAATTTGAGTATTGACCGGCGAATCGAACGTAACGGCAAGGTCGATTGTTTCTCCGGGCGAAACTGTCGTATGATCTGTCTCGATCTGTACATTCAATTCTCCTGAGGAGGATATGTTTTCTTCACTGCCAACCGTATTGCTAACACTACTACCACCACAGCCAACCCATACTAATAATAGCAAGAAAGACAAGCTAAGTTTGCTAAGTAAGCTTGTTCTAACGAATGAAATTTGTAACAATGAGATACGCGTCATCGTCTTCTCCATACCAAATTATTTAATGGTATTCGGTTTGAGTACTTCGGTTGTAGTGTAAGCCCCCGGGTGCCAGGGCTACCAGTTCAGTTTCGATTACAGGTACCGGGCTTCATAAATCGAGATTTTTGACAATCGTCCACCAACCACTACCGGGTAGGAATATCGAGACAGTTGGAATCCTCTGTCAGTCAAATAATCGGGAAAATCATTCGCATTTTTCCGAGCCGGTTCGGAAAAAAATACCCGTCCGCCAAAAACTAAATGCGCCTTAACAAAGGAGAGCACCGGTTGCCAGTTCTGCCGTTCGTAAATTACGTCTGAAGCCAGAATAGCGGAAAATTTATGTCCTAAGCAGGAGAATGACCAGTCCATTTGAACGAAAGTTCCATCGTAACCGTTTCTCAAAGTATTATATTGAGCAAATAATAGAGCATCTGCAATCCAATCAGAGAAACAGAGTCGACCTCCTTGTTGGCAAGCCGCAATACCAGCAAGACCCATGCCACATCCCAGATCCAGTACCGATTGCCCATTGAAATTTCCAACTGTTGCTAAGTGGTGTGCCAATCCAATCCCCGCCTGCCATATTGTTGCCCAATAAGGAAAAGTTAATAGTTTAGTTGATTTTAACTGATTCAGTAGTAGACCAGAATCTTCCACAACTGTCATCTCTAATAGGCCCGTTGGTATCGTGACCCGCTGGTTGGTAGTTTGATATTTTTGTTCGACCCTCATGCGCAAGTCTTGCAGGTACATTTTTGTTAATGCAATGATTTCGACGATCTGTTATAATAGCATGAACTTGCGCTAATGAGCAAACAGGCATTTACTCCACAGAGTTTAAATACGTTGCCCCTAGATAGAGGATGGTATGAACAAGCACTCTTATAAGGATTATCCAACCTGGTTATTTGGCGGACTTTTATCGCTGTTTCTGATTGCTTGTGGTGGTGGACAACAACCAGGTAACCAAGGTCCGGCTAATGGGAACGGAACTCTTACTCAACTTCCTAAATTGATTCGGAAAGATCAGGTTACGGGGAAATTTGTTCCTGCTACCCGGAAAGATGCGGAGATGGTACTAGTTCCAGCTGGAACTTTTTTGATGGGGACCTCCAAAGCTACCTCTAATCGAATTGCAACCGGGTACGCCATGAACTTTTGGGACGAAATGCCCCAGCACAAAGTTAATTTGCGCGATTTTTATATCGATAAATACGAAGTCACTAATGAAGCCTACAATAAGTTTTATAAAGATCAAGGCGGTACAATGCCGCGATTCTGGAAAGACCCAAAATTTAATCATCCGAGACAGCCGATTGTCGGTATCTCTTGGGACGATGCCGAGGCTTATGCACGCTGGGCCGGCAAACGACTGCCAACAGAAGCAGAATGGGAAAAAGCGGCCTGCTGGGACTGGGAACGGGCAGAAGAGTTGGGGGTTCCAAAAGAGTCAGACGCTTGGAATGAAGACGTGTTAAAGAACGCCGTTAAATGTGTTCAACTCTATCCTTGGGGTAATGGGATGCTGGAAAATCGATTGAATTTTAAGCGGGTCTACGACCGGCCATCCATTATTGGTTTCTACGGCCCTGGTCCTAATGACGGTTCTAGTCCTTATAAGGTTCAAGATATGGCAGGGAATGCCTCAGAATGGGTATCTGATCTATACGATATCGGCTACTATACTAAGTCGACAGTAGATAATCCATCCAAAACGAGTGTTGGCAGCCGTTTCACACCCGATGGGCGGCTCACTTATACTGGCGGAGCCGAACACCGTATTCATCGGGGCGGAATGTGGAACGAATGGCGAATGAAAGAACTCGATGTTCGGTCGGCTCGCCGTCTTCATGCACTACCACATACTCGTTCACCGGGCATCGGATTTCGTTGTGTGGTTGATGTAACTGAAGTGCAACAAGATTTGGATTTAGAACCGTAGCCGTTAGATGTCAGCTAACTCCAACAAAATGGTGGTCAAACGGAAACATTTCCGATATCGGAATATCGAGGATCTACGCCAGGAAATTGCTAAACTTGGTTTAAAGATCCGTTTAGCAGATAGGGTTGAAAACCTTTTTCAACCTGTTCAAATTGGTCATAAAACAGCGGGAAATGCTTTTGGCATCCATCCGATGGAAGGGTGCGACTGCACACTTGACGGTAAGCCGAGTGAACTGACTATCCGACGCTGGTTGCGATTTGGCGCAGGTGGTGCTAAGCTGATTTGGGGTGAAGCAACTGCGATTTTGGAAGAAGCTAAGGCCAACAGTCGCCAACTGGAAATCAACGACTATACCGCCAATTCGATAGAACAACTACTGACGTTGACACGAGATAAACATAAAGAGATCTTCGGTGCCAACGAAGAGGTGATTGTCGGGATGCAACTGACCCATTCAGGTCGATACAGCTACAAAAGACCGCTGATCGCTTTCCGACATCCTGTGGTAGATAAAGTCACGCTAGTCGATAAAAAGAAAAAGATTCCAATTCCAGAGGACTATCCAGTTCTTTCAGATGATGAACTAGAACGGCTGGAGGATCGGTACGTTGAAGTGGCCAAGTTAGCCCATCGAATCGGATTTGATTTTATAGATCTTAAACAGTGTCACACCTATTTGTTAAACGAGTTGTTAGCCGCTAAAACCCGTGAGGGTAAGTATGGTGGCAGCTTTGAAAACCGGACCCTTTTTATCCGCAATATTATTGGTAAAATTCGGGCTGAAGTGGGGGATCGTTTAATTCTAGCTAGCCGGATCAATGTTTATGACGGTATAGCCTATATGCCGAATCCAAATACCAATATGGGCATGCCGAGAGAAACTCCAACGCCCTACCCATATGGCTTTGGGGTTGACGAAAACAATCCGCCGCAACCCAATATGAGCGAACCGATTAAACTCGTAGGATTGATGAAAGAATCAGGCGTAAAGTTGGTCAATGCCTCTATGGGCAGCCCCTACTACAACCCTCATATTGGTCGCCCCTTTGAGCGCCCACCGATTGACGGTTACGAAACACCTGAACATCCGTTAGTTGGGGTCGATCGACATTTTCGACTAACCGCCGATATTCAGCAGGCCCACCCGGATCTACCGATTGTGGGAACAGGCTACAGTTGGTTACAAAATTATGTCGTCAATGCCGGCGAAGCCAACGTACAGGATGGAAAAGTTAGATTCGTGGCCGTTGGGCGAGGATCAATGGCTTACCCGGACTATGTCAAAGACACAATGGAATCGGGTCAGATGGCTAAAAATAAATCTTGTGTGGCTATCAGCTATTGCACAGCCTTGATGCGTGCCAAAGATAACCCCCTTCATCAGTTTCCTTCAGGCTGTGTTCCTCGTGATAGATTCTACGCACAGATCTACAAAGATGCTGAAAAGACGCTAACTCAGCAGTGATTACTCTAAGGAGTAGCTCAGCACGGGACGAGTTCTTCACTTGCCAACCAAAGTTTGTGTCAGCCGGTTTCGTCGAGTCGGTCGCCCTTTCGAGATCTATCATCATCTCCTCTTCCTTCATCCAAACGGGAGAACACCTGACGTAGAAGGTATTCTTGTAAAGGTAGATCTGGCCGCCATCTGTGGGTCAGATCTACATACTGTTTCTGGTCGCCGTTCGGCACCGACCCCATGCATTTTGGGGCACGAAGCCGTTGGTAGAATCGCGCAGTTTCTATCCGATTCTATCAAACCGTTAGCGACCGACTACCACGGCAATCCACTATAGGTTGGCAATCGGGTAACATGGAGCATTGCCGCTAGCTGCAATCAGTGCGACTTTTGTACCGGTTACGATCCTCCACAGAAATGCGAGCGGCTATTTAAGTATGGTCATGCTAAATCGACTGCAAACGGTCTGGACCATTGAATGGTGGTTTTGCCGACTACATTTACCTCCGTCCGGGAACTGCCATTTTCCGTTTACCTGATGACCGCAATGATAAACCTGCTGTCTCGCTGAATTGTGCTGCCGCTACGGTAATAGATGGACTGCGAAAACTAGATCAACCCATTGGGCATATTGCTATTGTCATCGGTCTCGGGATGCTGGGGCTCTATACTTGCGCAATTCTTGGTCATCAAGGCTGGCGAAACCTGATCGGTATTGACATCAATCCACAACGTGCCGAATTAGCGACCCATTTTGGGGCAACACATACCTTGGTCTGGGGTGACCAAATCCATCGACAGGTTAGCCAAACGATCAAGGAACGCGGAGTTGATCTAGTCGTTGAAGCTTGCGGTAACCCGACAGCACTAACTTCAGCATTAGACTGGTTGCGGTTTGGGGAACAACTACTATCGTTAGGTTATGTTTATCCCCAAGCAATGGTCAACTTTTCTGCGGATCTATTAGTGCGAAAATGCCTCACTGTTTTAGGCAACCACAACTATCATCCCAGATCTTTAGGACAAGTAATTGATTTTGTTCAGCAAACACAAGATCGTTACCCGGACTCATCCTTAGTGAGAGAGATATTTCCCTTATTGGAAATCGACCAAGCATTTGCTCAGGCTAAACAACAGAAAGCCGTTCGGATCGCGATAGCTCCTAACTCATCCGATTAATAATCCCGCAAGTTATCCTCGACTTGATTGGGGAATTTGGAGGGAGCGACCCGATCGGGGAATTGAATGTAATAATAACCAGATGGATACATTCTTCGACTTAACCATCTTTCAGACCCCAATTACTGGCTTGAACATAACTCTGGTCCAGTTACTGGTTTTTGTCAGTGCGATTATTTGGGTGTTCTTCATCACCCGATTGCTATATCGTTCAGGGCAGCGGATCTTGACACGGTTCCATGTCGAGGGGCGCATGTTGCACCTGATTTTATTGAGTTTATCTGCCACTATAGTTGGTATTGGTCTCGTTCTGAGCCTGGGTGTTCTGGACGTTGCGGCTCCTCTCCTAGTAAAACAAATCCTATATTTTTCTATTCCGATCGGTCAGACCGAACTGAGTCTCGTCAAGATTCTATGGTCTTTAGTCGTTATGTTAGTGGCTTCGATTAGTTCGAAGTATTTTCGAACAATTCTTAGAAATCAGCTATTGCCACCTTTTGACCTTCCTCGCAACGCTGAATTTCTATTGTTGCGTTTTGTCCATGTCTGTATTTTCGGACTGGGTATCTTAATCGCTTTGAACGTAGCTGGACTTAGCCTGACCAATTTTACGACAATCCTCGGTGGATTGAGTATCGGGATCGGTTTTGGCTTACAAAGTATCGCTTCCAACCTGATTTCCGGATTGATACTGATTTTTGAGCGCCCTGTTCGGGTTGGCGATACAATCACAGTTGGTGATACATTTGGCATGGTCAACGCTATTAATCTAAGATCTACCCATATCACAACCAACGACAATATCGATATTATTGTTCCGAACGCTCAACTGGTTTCAGAGCCCATAACAAACTGGACTCACCGGGACAAGCAGGTTAGAATCAAAGTTGAAGTTGGTGTCGCCTACGGTTCGGACACAACGCAAGTAAAGAACGCATTGACCGAAGTAGCCAAAGCGCATCCGAGAACTATCAATCAACCTGAACCGAGCTTGTCATCGCTGGTAAAGGCGCCTGAAGTTCACTTCATTCACTTTGGTGATTCCTCTCTGGACTTTGTTCTCTACGTCTGGATCTATGAAGCTAGGGAGCAGCACCCCATTTTGAGTGATCTTCACTTTATGATCGACCAAAAGTTTAGAGCTAGAAATATTGAAATTCCATTCCCACAACGAGATGTCCGGTTGGTTCCTCCCAATGCAGTCGAAGGCAGCATCATAAACTAAGATAGTGGCTGTTTCGTTACCGAAGGCGGCCTCCTCGGTTGGATGTCTAAATTGATTTAACTAAAAAACTGAACGCTAGCAGATTATGAACAGATCACAGTTTATCCCCAGCCGATGGGCAAAACTATTAATTGTTGGCTTCTTTTTACTGATCTTAAACAGCGTTTATCTGATCAGTTTTGGAAGCCCAACAATGTTTTATATTGGCAACGTGTTGTTGCATATTACGTTAGGCTTGGTCTTAACTGTTGCACTTGCTATTCTCCTCCCTTGTTGGTGGAGATTTTACATTAAGACGAAGTTTAGCATTTGGCAAGTCGGTCAACTCTTTTTGGCCCCGGCGGTGGTTACCGGAATTTGGCTAATGTTTGTCGGTGGGACTCGCCCTAATCGCTGGTTGTTAACAACTCATATCGTTATCGCATCAGTCAGCTGTATTTCCCTGATTTTACATCTGATCTTAGAACTGAAATTCTGGCGACGAACCTCCACTGTAGTTTTATTTATAGCCATTATATTTCCAATTGGCGTACTGCTATTTCGTCGATATTTGCCCAATCCCGATTATCTAGTCAAGAATCCAATCGACGATGTTCCAACTAGTATGTATGAAGAAGGTGGCGGCTCTAACAGTCCATTCTTTCCATCTTCATCTGAAACGGCGGCGGGCCAACTGATTCCAACCAATTTTTTCCTCACCTCAGAGACCTGTGCAGCTAGTGGCTGCCACCCCGATACCTACCAACAGTGGTACCAATCGGCTCACCACTTTTCATCCTTCAACAATCAATGGTATCGAAAATCGATTGTTTATATGCAGGATGTCAATGGGATCCAGTCTTCCAAGTTTTGCGGTGGCTGTCACGATCCAGCAATTTTGTTCAATGGGACCATGGACCGGCCAATTCGTGAGAATCTCCATACTCCAGAGGCGCAGGCCGGCTTAGCCTGTACTGCTTGTCACTCCATTAAGCGCATTAAAGACACAATCGGCAATGGTGGCTACGTTATTAAATATCCCCCATTACACGAGATCGCTGCTAGTAAGAATCCGTTTGTGCGCCAACTGCACAATTATCTAATTCGTCTGGATCCGGAGCCACATCGGCGGAGCTTTCTCAAACCCTTCCACTACCAAAATACAGCCGAGTTTTGCTCGACCTGTCACAAAGTTCACTTGGATGAACCCATCAACAATTTCCGTTGGTTCCGCGGCTTTAATACTTATGACCAGTGGCAGACCAGTGGGGTTTCGCATCAGGGTGCATTATCATTTTATTATCCAGAGAAACCGATGAAATGCACCGATTGCCATATGCCGCTTGTCAATTCACAAGATGCAGCCAACGTCAACGGGAAGATTCATAGTCACCGTTTCCCGGCAGCCAATACGGCACTACCTTTTGTTAACCAACATCAAGAACAGTTAGAAACAGTTAAATCTTTCTTGCAAAATGATCAGGTCTCTGTCGATATTTTCGCCGTAAATGATGAGAATAGAGTGATTCCGGTTGAAGAAGCAATTCTTCAGCCAGGTCAAGATATTCGGGTAGAGGTTGTAGTTCGAACACGTAACGTTGGGCATCATTTCCCCGCCGGCACAATCGATGCCTTCGATATCTGGCTAGAATTGCAAGCAACCGACGAAAGCGGAGAAGTAATTTTTTGGAGTGGGTATATCGAGGCGAAAGACGGCAATGGTCCCATAGATCCAGGTGCTCACTTTTATAGATCCTACCCGATTGATGCTCATGGAAACCTGATCAACAAACGAAACGCCTGGGCGGCTCGAACGGTAGTCTACAACCGTACAATTCCGCCTGGTGCCGCCGATACAGTTCACTTTCAACTAAAAATCCCGGAAAATTGCGGTGACAAAATCACACTTCAAGCCAGACTGAACCATCGGAAGTTTAACTGGTGGCATACTCAGTGGGCTTACGCCGGTATTCGTGATCCCGATGATACCGACTTCGCATTGGATAAAGCCTACGATGATGGGCGGTGGATTTTCTCAGGTGACACCTCCCAAGTGGCAGGAAAAGTGAAGCAGATCCCGAATTTGCCGATCGTCACAATGGCAGAAGACCTGGTAACTATTCCAGTGGGTGATGAGAACTACACTAGTGGACCTAAGGCCGCCGCGAGTGAGTCCAGTCCCATAGAATTGGACAACACTAGCCGGATGCGCGAACGATGGAATGACTATGGGATTGGATTGCTGTTACAGGGCGACCTGAAAGGGGCGGAATCTGCATTTCTGCAGGTGACAGAGCTTGAGCCTGGCTACTTGGATGGTTGGGTCAATATCGCTCGCTGTCGAATTGCTGAGGGTAATGTCAAAGGAGCACAAGAGATGCTGGATCAAGCAATAAAGATCCAGGAAACTCTAGATCCACAGAACCCACACCGGGCCAAAGTCCACTATTTTTATGCTCTTAGTTTGAAACCTTACGGTCGATATGATGAGGCCCTGAATCACCTGCGGCAAGCGGCCAATCAGTTCCCTAGAGATAAGATAGTTCGAAACGAAATCGGGCGCCTGTTGTATCTGCAACGAAAATATGATCAGGCGATTAAAGAACTCAAAAAAACCTTAGCCGTCGATCCAGAAAATCTAAACGCCCACTATAACTTGATGTTGTGTTACCGAGCGATAGATAATAAAATCGAAGCTACCAAAGCAGAGAAACTATATCGTCGCTTCAAAGCAGACGAATCTATGGACCGGATCACGGGCTCAGCCCGGCGAGCCGATTCAGAAGCCAATCGGGAACGCCAGCCAATCCATGTGCACACTTCTGCCTATGGTCGTCACAGGCCACACTATCAGTAACTGTGTCAGGGCAGTGATCCTTTGGTTCAACAGAAGATCACCTGAAAAAGACGGGCAGAAATGGTTCTGATCCCGGGCGGTAGTTTTGAGATGAGTGATCGTTTGGGTAATATGGACAACGCTTTACCAGTGCATACGTCGGAATTGGATGCCTTCTACATCGGCATCTATGAGGTAATGGTTTTCTTTCCAATCGTGCTAAATGCTACCGTAGTATATGGTTCCAACCCTCAACATGATTGCCTTCCTGCCGTCTCCTTTCCTGCGACCTGAGGGTTACCTTCGGTAATAGCGATAGTTGATTTTGCTTGTTGGCTAGTATTGCAACCGAGTTAGATCAACAATTCAACTTGGCTCATCAGGTGGAGGACAAGAGCCGGGTTAAAGCTTTAGGGCCGGTTTGGCACCAGTTCGACCGCCGGCGGGGACGCATTTCATCCCGACTACGCCCGCACCACCTAGATACGGATGCGACTCTGGGCCAGAGCGGATCTCCAAGGTTAAGTTTACGACTATGCGGTCCATAACCTACAAAGAGGAAACCTTTCTTCTGCTGGTCTAGGTCGAAACCACCTCCGTTTCAGAATCCCGTGCACTGTATAAGTCGGAGGAAAAGGTGATTCTGAGAAATCAGCCACCGACACTTGCTGCCGATGAGGCCAACACTAAAGTTTAGCGCATTCGACACCTAGCTAAACAAGGAGTGGCCTTACTTATCTTTGTCCTGAAATGGGTCAAAGGGCACTTTGCATAAACTTACCACCGTTTCATCAAGCCTCCCGAGGCTGCCGTGCCTCACCGTGTTAATGAAGTTTTCCCTGCTTGGGAGCTACGGGACCTCTTCTAAATTTGTTGGATGACTTTCTAAGCACTCCATAGACTCTAATTACGAAACTATTATACCGTTGATAGCATTACTACGTTTACTCTCCCCTTTGATAGGCCGAATTGCATTTGAAGGAAAAGAAGAATGACGAGAATCTAACACTCATTGCAAGCCGTCATCAGTTGTTTGTTGGCTGTGCTTAATTTCACCGGCGACTCTGGTCTCAACGATTTCAAGGCGGTTCGACGAAGGATGGCAAAGTTACGCCCCACAGATTTAGATCGCGATAATGTCGAGTCGTTTGTATGCTCCCAACCGATTAATGTCTAGGACCAGCCATTCTCCTAGATGCCAACCCCCAATTTTCTAATGTCATAGCTTTGGTTTTGCAACAGATCCCGATTGAATTCCCCTGCTATCTGTGCTACCCTATGACTCTGTCAGCCGGGCGGAAAGCCGTGGCTTAGCAAAAAGAACAGGTAACAGCCTGGCAGAAATTCAGGATGCCGTTTCACATCTTTTGAGAGCGTTTTTATAGTGAGGGGGAGAAAGCATGTACATTATAGTCGCGCCAATCCAAATTAAGGAAGGACACAGCGAGTCATTCATTGAGGCTATGCTGGAAGATGCCAAAGGGTCGGTGAACAATGAACCGGGTTGCCTGAGATTCGATGTCATTCAAGATGGTGCAGATGCTAACCGGATCTGGCTCTACGAGATTTACGTGGATGAGGCCGCTTTCAAAGCCCATCTGCAAACCCCCCATTTCATCAAGTGGCGAGATACGGTCAAAGACTGGTTTGATGAAGGGCCCAAAGGTGCTGGCGCCGGTAGTTTCAACATCTGGCCTCCGGATAACGAGTGGTAGTGACTGCGGTTACTGCCGCAGTTTCGATCGAATCATCCGACTGATCTATAACGTGAAATCTTGGGAGAAATATCGAAATGACGGTTAAACTTGGTAGCGGAGCGTATACTTATGAAGAAATCGCTGACTGGGCACAACTGCCCAACGGTTGGCATTTTATAGACGCGGTTGATGTTGTTGTCGACTCGCAGAATCGAGTTTATGTCTTCAATCGGGGCAGCCATCCTATCGTCGTCTTGGAGCGGGATGGTAGTTTCGTCACCTCCTGGGGAGGAGGCCTATTCACTCGTCCTCACGGCCTGACACTCACCTTGGATCAGGAACATGGTGAAGTGCTTTATTGCGTCGACGATGACGGCCATTGGATTGGTAAATTTAGCTTGGATGGGGAGTTGCTCACGAGCATCGGCACACGTGATCAAGGAACACCACGGCGGAGCGGTCGTCCGTTTAACCGACCGACGAAGGTGGCGGTGGAACCGGAAACAACCGAGCTTTATATCTCTGATGGGTATGGTAATGCCAAGATACATAAATACTCACCTGATGGGCGGTATCTCTTTTCCTGGGGAGATTATGGTACAGACGTGGGAACCTTCAACTTTCCGCATAGTATATGTACCGATAGTACAGGCAAGGTTTACGTCGCTGACCGGGAGAATCATCGTATCCAAATCTTTGACAGTCAGGGCACTTATCTTACTCAGTGGAACAATCTTCACCGGCCATGTGGACTGCACATTGAAAATGACATTGTCTACATCGGTCAATTACCGACTCATCTCGATGTGAATGAGGGCGATCCGAATTTGGGAGCCTGCGTGAGTATCCATAACCTGGAGGGTGATTGTCTGTCTCGTCTAGGTGACGTATTAGCTGGTGAGAAACCCGGACAGTTTACATCCCCGCATGGCATTGCCGTCGATTCATACGGTGATCTCTATGTAGGAGAGGTGGCGTGGAGTGCCTACGGACGCATGTTCGACCCACCCAGAGCTGGGGTGCGAAGTTTTCGTAAACTGGTTAAAACCGAGTCAACATCGTGAAGAAAATATCTCCTATTTCTCAGGGACAGACCTCTTGGATACTGATAAGAGGTTTGCAGAGTTAGTTTGGTTGATACTCAGTTCAGTGGTGTAGATGGAAGTCTATTTTACCGATTTGGAATTGCTGGGATCTATCTTTCAAAAACAGTTAGCACTCCTGCTTAGCCGCCGACCTCCAGACGGCTCATATCCAAAGGCAAAAGCAATTGTTTTTATCAATCAATAGTTTCCACAAGTTCTAAAGTGTATTCGAGTTGCAGTTTCGCCAATGAAAGGTTAAACCTTTGATTAGCTGATACCAATGTGGAGACCTTAAGCGATGCTCAAACTACCATCAACTCGCTGGATGTGGCCACCGACTAACGCTCCAACTTAGACACTGTGCAGAACCGATTAGGTTTTGCCACCCCTAACCTGTTGTTATCTATCCAGCACACTGAATCTTCTCTATCCACTATCCGTGGCGCTGACTTCGCCTTTGAAGCCAGTAACCTAGCCCACACGCAAATACTGACCCAGTCAGGTACGGTTGCCGACCAAATATCACAGAACATACTATCACTACTGAAATAGCGATTAGCCAACGATACAACCTCCAACTGACCACAACTAGTGTGAAACCCAGCCAGTGAAACTGCCAACCACTGACGACAAAAGGGTGGATCGCCTGGGTCGGTGGGAGTTGTTTTTCATGTGAGTTTTTGGGAGTGTTAGATTGGAAAAGAAGAAATCAGTTGGAGGTAGGAAAAGAATACCAGCTGGGAAATTGATACCCATCTGATTACCCTGTACACGAGTTGAATCCATGGCAAAGCAAAAAAGCCAACAGGGGCAATAGCTGAGATTTATAATCATCACATGCCACCAAAGTACTAAATTATCAGCCTACCCATTGAGGCAAGAAGGGAATGGCAGGAAAAGAAGCACAGTCGCTTTAACAAATGCGTATATAATTGCATTCCCCCCCATTGGCTTCAGATTTATAACGAACACTAGGATGGAATATGCACTCTCACGAGGCAAGAAAAAGCGTTAGCTACTGAAGATAATTGAGCTGAGCCGTCTGAAAATCTGATGCTTGATGTTAGGTCTAAACTTATGGATTGCTAATGTTGCAATGTGAGAAGTCGGCTTATCGCTGGCCAGCCCTATTCAACGGAACTCAACAGTGGAAGCCCTTGATCTGGGTGATAAGAGAGCGCTTCTCCAAATGCTGGATTGGCTTTAAATTACCCTGGAATTTTAGTTTGTCGGTGTTTCCACCGATGTGGCACCATTGAGTTATAGTAGGCGTTTCTCACTACCATGGCTTAACAACCCTAGTCAAAATCTATCTGTAGAAAAAACTGGGGGTAATTCAGGGGGTTTAGGCAAGAGTTGAGATTTGGCCAACTTGGCCTTGCGGCTAATGCTCGGACAAGATCTTTCTGATTTAGAAAGGTGCAGATCTAAAATGTCTGAATTTCGACGGGGAGGATCGAAGGTAAGAGATTCGATCAATTGACTAAGGCGTTTAATGAATCAAAGAACTAAGTTAGGCAGTAACGTAGTCCTCCTCTTCGACAATAATCTCGGTTTCCAGTTCGACAGCTTCAATCGCTTTGGTATCGCTTTCTGCTTGTACAAAGTTCCCGTCTTCATCACGTGTTGTTTCAGTGTTGGCAATGGGGTCGAAGCTTTTAGCAAAGTGGCCGTCAATAAAGAGAGTCACTTCACTGTTTTCTTCACTAACTACTATAGCCGCCATGACTTCCTCTAGGGAGGAGGCATAGAGGGCGGCGTTGTGACGGGCACTTCCCTTAACTAGTTGTTCAACTTTATCATAGACTCGATAGGTGCGAACACCCTCAACCATCATACAAGTCCGAAAGCTAATTCCCTGTAGATCTATTAGTAAGGCCCCGTCACGTTCTTCATGTCCTGTCACTTTACCTGCTTCGTCCCGTAAAATAGTTCTCTCTCCCATAAAGGAGAGCACATCTTGCACTTTAGTTGAAAAAATATGCGGAAGTTGGTCGATGCCTTTATATTTACCTTGATCTAGATGCTCAACTTGTCCATCGTGAAATTCGGAGAAACTAACCCCTGACATATTTCGGTAATCGGCTAGAACTAAGAATAATCCCCGGTTATTGTCCATTCCACGGCTTGAAACCGCAAAGTGACGAGCAAGCGAATACAGTTTGTCGATATAAAGCTGAATTAGGTCTGCTCGATCGGCTTGTAATTTGTCGATTTGTGACCGACTAAGGCCAATTTGCTTAATTGTCTCGTCAATCACATTCTCAATACCCAGTTCAGCTTGATCTTTTATTTCTTGAAGTTGCGCTTCCAGTAACTTGTAGTTCTCAGACAATTGGGTCAGGTCAATTGAACGTTCTTCTAGCTCTTGTTTCTGTTCCTTGGTGGCCTGCGACAACTGATCTTTTTCGTCAGTCAAAATTTTAACTTGCTCTTCTAGCTCCTGGCAACGATCCTGTAGCTGACTCTGTTCAGTCAGCATCCCTCTGTATTGCTGGCTTCCCAGAATCTTAAACATGAATTTTTCCTTTATTTCCCTTTCGGCGGCAAATGATCCTCCCAATGATGAGTAAGAATGTGAGGGTAACACCTGCAATCATATAGTAATAAATCAAATAAAAGGCTCTCAGTTTCTGTTTTGCCAACTTGTGAATTGGACTTCCGTTCTCAGCTTTATTAAGCGTTTTTCGCCAGTAAGCTTTGGCAACGGTCGGTAGTTTTTGTCTCCCGGCCAGCTCCGCCATTGTTGCTAGATACGTGGCCGGTACGTCCACTTGATTCAGTGTTTTCACAAATGAATCATAGAGCATTTTGGTAAACGGCCGAGAAAGAGCAGGAAATTCCAGGCTATCTTCGATACCGTTTTGAAAGGCCTGAATTGCATCTTCGTACAGTGCTAAGTCATACTGTGTCTGGGCTATCTGAAACCAAGTTTTTTGTTTCAACTTGAGATCCACTCGAATAGGTTCGAAACCACCATAAACGAAATTAGCTTCTGCGTAGTAGCGCTGGTTGCTTGTTGCTACCAAGGTGTAAGGTCTGTCAGTTTCTAGCAACCCTTGATCCCATCGATTGAAGGCGTATTGACTGACAGCTGACAAGGTTTGCTGATAGGGAGTACCCAGAATCTCAACCACAACCGAATCTACAACCGGTTTTGTCGGCCCCGCCTCAGGCCAAGAAATTTGGCCTTGCACCAAAATGGGCTCTAAACGATAGGTGATCGAGTTCTGTTGGCCTAACTGTGTCGAAATCGCATTCAGAGGCAACTGCTGAAGATTATATCCCGCTTTCCGCAGTTCGACGTCACCTGTTAGTCGGTGCAGATCTTCAGTGAACCGAAGTTCCGTAGTACCGATTTCCCGCCCATTGACAAAAATAGATACTTCGTCTGGTTGTCCCCAAATTTTGATCATTGCCGGCAATTTCATCAACACGATTTCCAGATCTCCCGTGGGGACGAAGATTCCCGGATGCGAAAAGTCTGATACCAGCGCATCGTAGACTTCATGTAGCGTCAACTGACGGTTATCATTCAGATCTACTTTGGGCGATCCGTCGAAAGGGCCAGAAAGGATTGAAGCCAACCGGGAAACCAAATTTAGGTTCGGAGTTTCAGCTAAAGACTGACCGAAGATAGAAACAATGGCTGCGGCTCCCAATAACTGGCGGTTAGCGTAAAAGGTGTCTAGGTTAGCATCAGTCGTGAAGCAGTCTAGTAAGACGATGGAATTGATCCCCTTCAACCATTGATTGATTTGGTAACTGCTGATCAGCCGGTCGTCCGCAACAGAAAAGTAGATCTGGTTGCTGTCACTTGGTTTGGTTATCTGGCTTCGAAACAGGAAAACTAAAGTGTCTTCGGTTGCTGCCTGACGCTTGATCCGAGTAATTACTTTTTGTAGATTAATTGCCTGGCAGGTTGCACCGGTAAGATGATGAAACTGCGAGGTTTGATCATCTCCAACGGAATCTTCAATCGTAGCAAGGTGTTTGTCGAACACCGAATCATCGTCGACATTAGCGACCAGCCACCATAAAGTACCAGTTTCAGCTGTGATTTCGCTCGAAGCTCCTAGGCTCCATCCTACTGTCAATGAGCCTATACAAAAAACGTGCAACATCGAGATGTGTTTCATCTAATGTTCCAAAAATATTGCGAACCAGAGATAATACACCCATTCCTAACGCAAGATCTCATTCGGGTTGGACCCCCGCATCTACCACCGGATTGACACGTGAATCTAACACCTCATCTACACCGTAGAACTGCTCGCTGTTTCGACTTTTGCCCTGCTCAACAGTTGTTGCTTGTTTATTGCCCCGAATGAAATTATCTAGTAGCCGTCCACCTTCATAAACCGCCCAACCACTATTCATAGTGATGTTGTTAGAAGCGACTTCTGGTTCGGCAGAGGCGTAACAGACAATGCCGTCCTGATAATTGGTCGAGATTTGATTGTGATGAATTTTAGGTCGAGCATCATCGTTACAAACAATACCGTATTCATTGGCCTGAATCGTATTATAAGAGATTTCACTTTCGGCTGTCTGGTCACACCGAATTGCGGTTCCATTTTTATTGAGTTCATTTTGAGTAATAAAGGGCGACGTATCATCGCACAAAATGCCGACCTCATTTTCAACGATAAAACAACGCTCAACGTGAACAGAATTGGCTTGACATGTAATAGCGATCGTCGCATGTTGGATTCGACAAGAGGCTAGACGAGAATTTGGGCTGGTTGACATGATCTGAATTCCAGCCCAGTCACCCGCCTTTGGCACTTCTGATTCAACCTCTGTTCCGAGCGAGCCAAGCACAATCATCCGCTCCGCATTCCCCTCCGCATAAAAAGCCCCTTGAATAACCAATCGGTGAGTGCCTACCAGCGGATCAAAACCGATAACCGTACCGGGTCTAATAGTCAAAGTGACACCTACCGGAACCACAACATCTCCAGTGATTTGGACGACTCCTGCCCAAACTTCATTCTTTTCTAGTGCGCCCGATTTTTGTAACGGTTTATTTCTGGTTCCGACTTTGGATGGCGTAGTAGCAAGACAGCCGGAAGTTGAACAGCATAAAGCTACCAGGCAAAANACGGTGAGAAAAACCCGANAGCAAGCCAAAATACCAATGCGGTACCCGACTTGGACGAGCCGATGAGAACTGTGAGGCGAACGTATAGTGTAGATTCGATCCTGTTGTTTCTCGTTCCACTGTCGGTGTGTGAACACGGATACATCACCCAGGTCATTTAACAAGAAATTGAATTACACCACGAGGTTCACGGCCATCAGCGGGGTTAAGATATTGACGCATTCCATTGAGATCATCGAGTTGTTGCCCGTCAGCTTTAGTTAACATAGGTGTAGTACCAATTAGTGACTTAACTCTGATATCGCTAGTGCCTGCTTTAACCGCACGAAACTTNGCAATGGCGATGGCTTGACCTTTGCGATCNATCGAGATTGGTTTTTGGCCTTTGGTCAGGGTTAAGGCAATTTGCATTTTCCCCGGGCGTGAATCCAAGTTCAAGTCGTGGAAAACTGGCAGGCCTGACTTCGCAAATTTGGAGTCAGGTTGAACTTCCACATCCAAAGGGAAAAATCGGCTCCGATTGTACTCTAGTTCCAAAGCGACCCCAAATAGATCTGTAACATTTTTGAGGTTGATACTGACGGCAACTTCGTCGCCAACGTTGTAGGTTGTCTGCAGGCTACTGATACTGAGCAGAGGTAGATCAACAGGATCAAGGGTAATATCGGCTACGATCAACTCGTCACCCAAATAGTCAATGATTTGGCGGCCTGAAAGTACCAGATCTCCAAATTCGTACCCTTTGATGTCGATAACCCGTTTAGTTCCCATCGGAACTTTTAATTTGGTAATATGTGATTGGCCTATTTTCAAGGGAAATGCATCCACAATTGGCGGATCAAAGGAGATTTCCTCNCTATATCGGTCGAGCATTAGCACTTCAACGACCACTTCTAGATTCTGGAAGNGTGACGGATCGCTAAATAGCGAAGGAGCCAGCGTCACTTGAACTGATGATATTTCCGTCGGTTGGGTTGTTCTTGCTTCCCGGTTGTAATCTCGTTCGCAACCTGTACCGACCAATATTGTTACCGAAAAGGCGAAAGCATTCAAAATAGCGAAAAATAGCGAAAAATAGCGATTGACCATCAGTACAGTGCCCTCTACTTTAGAATTACAAAACGGTGTTGATCGGAGAANTCGACCCCTTCAGTGTTTTGANCCGATCTTTCGGTCTTAGCAACCAAATGATAAAAATAGACTCCACTCGAAGCAGCCTCACCATTCTCATTTGTCCCATCCCAATGAAGCGCACGTGATTGGTCGGTATAGTAACCGGCTCTCTGATAGCCGAGATCTAGTGTACGTATCACCCGGCCTTGTAGATCGTAGATCTTAACCCTAACAGTNGCATCGTTGGCTAACTGGTACGGAATCCAGGTTTCAGGATTAAATGGATTCGGATAGTTGGGCAGAAGTTTACTGATCGTTGGAATTGCATCGCTTTTTAGGCGTTCAATTATCCGCTCTAAAACAAACATCAATTCAGTATTTCCACCGACATCTTTTAGCCTTTGATAAAGTTGATCGTAGATTTGCAAATGGAGGGGAGGGATGCTGGATATATCTGCTGAACAGTCGAGTGCTATGTGAGTTGGAGCAGCAGAATTTTTCCCTATTTGACGGTTCTTCCGCCAATTCTCACTGATTGGAATAATATCGTCCTGGTTGATGACACCATCACCATTGGCGTCAGCGTGAGTAGCAAGCTTTTCTTTCCATGCCACAGCAGGTTGGAGTCGCCANGTATTATCGCCTTTATCTCGCACNGGNCCCACGTCATTCCAAAACTGCCCCAGCGGCAAAACATCAACAACGTCAACTTTTCCGTCTCGATTGGTATCACCAGGCCAAACAACCAATCCGGTTCGGAACACAATGTCACCTGCCTGGAGGTATTTGCCAGCGTGATCTTCGATTACACTACTAACCCGTACAGTAACCTCTTCTTCTTCACGGAAGATAGCTTGTGGGTCGAAAAGTACCAGGTTAGGTCCCTCGATCTTAAGCTGCGACTGGTGACTAGAGTAGGATTTTATCGATTGATCTGCTAATTGACCGCGTACTTGAATGCTGAAAGGGGTGACTGTTTCTTCTCTCAGTTTAGAAAAGGTTGGCATTCGGATTCGGATCTTAGAAGTTACAGCCACATCTTCTAACTGATTGGGGGCTACAAGTCGCCAGATTTCTCCTTGCTGGAGTACGCCTGCCACCTCTCGCTGAATATTCCATAGCAAAACGGTTCCGTCACGAGACCCAGAAGCCAGGATGTTAGTTCCATCAGTCAATGTCGTGAAGGTCAAACCAGTAACGGTATCCGTATGCCCACGGAACAGTTTAGGCCCTTTCTGGATGCTGGCATAATTCCAAACCCAAACGGCATCGCTAATGGCGGCTGCAAAGAAACGACCGTCAGCGGAGACACTAACCGCATTAACTCTACCTCGAGAGATATTACGATCTACGTTCAACTGACCAGTTCGTCCTACCTTACCACCTGCCAAGATCTCCCAAGTTTGAACCGCCCCATTTTCTAATCCAACAATAAACCTATTATCTCGCTTAACAGGGCTAAAGGCAATCTTAGTCAAAGCCCCACCAGTCGGAACAATCGAAATTTCCTGTACGCCATCTTTGGATGAGACGCTTAAAACAGCGATCCTCCCATTTTCAGTTACAACCGCCATCAATGTTCCATCGTAGTTGAAGTCGACATCCTGGACAGATACGCCGACGAAAATATCATCTTTGGCAAAGGAGATTGCCCCCTTTCGTCGAACACGCAGACTCCCATCGTTTGCTACTGATGCGANCCAGTCATTCTGATCCGAAAATCGAACAGCATTCACGGTTGCTTGTTCCGGGTGCGTGTTGCCGAACTGTCCATTGATGTTCTTAGGAGGATCGGTAGATAAATCGTTAACTTCAACTTGATTGGTCTTAGTGGGAATTGCAAGATCTAACCCTGAAGGCGCATAATCCAAGCCAATAATTTGGTTTGGGGCTGGCAAAGTAATTATGGGGGTTAGGTCCTCCTGGTTCCAAATTACCACCCTTTGCGATTGATATGCTACGGCCAGTTTACCGTTTGGTTGATTAGGGAAACTTACGCCCACTACCTGTGAGTAGAAGTCGTGGAGATTTAGTACGGTGCGGACCGGGACTTCTGCCTTACCAATCTGAAGATGGATCAGTGCTTCTTCAAAAGGATTATTATNGGCACCGACAATNAGATCCGCCTGGTACGGATGAAAAGCCAGTGAGATGTCATCGGCCACAAAGGCCCTTTTCAAAATCTGCGGTGGCTTGGGCGAGGCATCTGAAGCGTAGAGCTCCCAGATGCGCAAGGTTTTATCGGTTGCGTAAGCCANCAGATTTTTTTGACTGAAATGGAAAGTCAGGTCGTACAGTTTTTCCGCGCCAAGTTGCTGCCAGAATTGGGGTTGAGGATTTTTGGTCTCCTGGATGTAGATATCCGAGGTGTCGTTTTTGACATCATAAGTTCCAACAAATAGGAGTTTGCCATCGTGGTTATACGCTATCTTCTGAATTTCAGTACCCTTCGCATAGATCCCTTTTTGAATACTACGATACACCGATTCATTTACGCCTTTGCGCCAGAGATGTAGTTCCCGTGTTGTTGCAACCGCTAACATCTGGTCGTATCCACTGGGTGCCGGGTCAAATTGTATNTCTTTAACCGCCCCTTCTAAACTCAATACCTGTGCCTGCGCAAAAGTCGGCTGAGCGTTGCCACCTTTCTTTCCTTCAATCGTGTAAATGTAAATTATACTGGTAGCTAACTCCTCATCAGCCCTATTCTCTGTCAGACCAACGACCAACCAATTACTGTCAACGCTGACAGCAACCGAGTCGGTAATTTTCCCCTGAATTAGGGAGGGAGTTGGGATGTTCTGACGTGGATCTAGTAGATCGACAAACTTAATCCCACTATCGGTGGCAGTTGCTACCAACTGGTCAGAGATGAATACAATATCACTAATATATCCATCTTGACGGTAGAATCCGATTTGTCGCTGAGTTTCAGTGTTAATTAGACGAAGACCAATCGTAGTTGCCACAGCTAGCAGCTTACCGTTGCCAGAGTAACTGACTTTCCGAATCGTACCGTAACCAATCCGGCCGATAGATCCGGCCGGCAANAAACTGTTGGCACTTGCGAAACAACTCGACATCAGAAGGACAGCAATAACTCGAAATAGCAAACGATTTGGTCGCTTCAAATTCACTAGAATGATCCTTAAATTGTAAATTCCATTATGTTGCTTGTTGCTTGTTGCTATGCTGCTACTGCTTCAGAGTTGCCCACCGGGTCAAATNTTTTCGAGCCAAGTCTGAACGAAGGCCAGCTTGTATCACCAATGATTTGTTCCGAGTACCATCGAAAGCGACATCTTCCAAGTAATAAAAATAGGAGATTCCATCTTCGACATCATTGTTAGTGAAAGTATAGGTTTTGTGCCATCGCTGTTGTCCCAGTACCATCAATCAAGACCGGATTGAGACGTTTAAATTCGCCGTTTCGCTGGGAACTGCAGTAGATCCAAAATCTAGCATTGTCGGTTTCAGATTACGTTCTCCATTGTCGTTTAATTCGGCCTTTGGTGGCGTAGGTTGTAAAGGCTGAGAGTTCGACCGGAAGTGAGGAGTCGCTGGCGGTATCGAAGTAGAGTTGGTCAAAACACGCTCCGGTTCGATGGACGTCGTTTGGCCACAAACCCTAAATAAAATAACCGTTGTCAAAATTAGTGTAAGAACTGTCGGTCGCAATCCCTTGATTAATGTCGGATTAGTAGCAGCACTTGGGACNGTTGTTGCTNCGTGCCCACCCCCATTTGCTGTCGGCAATGTGGAGGTGTACAGCGTCCAGGTAGAGAAAGCGTTTCGCGCCACTCGCACCAAAAACCGAGNTCAGAAGTATTATTTAGAATAGCTCCTGAAGAGGTTGCGACTATTGTAGCGCTTCCATCATCAACCCTCTCTAAGCAAACTTCGTCATCACCACTTTTATCACCAAGCCGAATTTGGTATCCATCGGTGGTGTTAGNAGATAGGTCAGAGGCGTTTGCCCCTAGCCAGACGTAGCTACGGTTGCTGCTTGTTGCAGGTGAGTTAGACCGGCGACCGATCCAGGCGCCCCAGGACTGTTCAGTTCCCCAGGCCCCTGATCTTTGAGTACTGAGGTGTTTTGTGCCGGATCCAGCCGAAACATCCAGTTTTAGCACATAGGCGTTGGAGATATTGGGACCTGCTATGCGGTCTTGGCTAATTCCCCATGAATCGGTGCTCCCAGACCAGGTTGGATTGCTAGTGAAATCACCACCCCTGAAAGTATCTATCACTTGTCTCAAACCACTAGTTGCGAGCAAGAAGAACACTAAGAACTGCAAAATCTTCATCGAGAAAGGCCTTCTCTAAAATCTAACGGCTATAATTTAGCATAGGTGCAACAATGTGTCAACTGTCAAAGCTAGCAAAACTAGAAGGTAATTGATTTAAAGGCTTGAATTTGTGCTTCTATGGCTCTCTCGGTTGGTAAACGTTCGACACTTGAGGCCCCGTAAAAGCCGACAACACCCTGCGTATGATCAAGGATATATTGTGCGTCGTCCGGTTCGGCAATCGGCCCGCCATGACAAATCACCAAAATCTCTGGATTAACGCCTTGGGCCGCATCATGAATCGCTTGTACCCTCTTAGCGGCCTCCTTTATTGTTAGTGCAGTTCGAGCTCCGATGGAGCCCTTGGTTGTCAATCCCATGTGAGCCACCAGAATATCGGCTCCAGCATCGGACATCTGTTCGGCTTCAGATTCGTTGAAGGCATAGGGGGTTGTTAGTAGACCATGTTGATGGGCTTGACGAATCATCTCCACCTCTAAACCGTAACCCATGTCGGTCTCCTCCAGATTTTGGCGAAAGATGCCGTCGATCAGTCCAACAGTTGGAAAGTTCTGGACGCCGGAGAAACCAACGGCCTCAACCTGTTGCAAGAATTTGTCCATGATTCGAAATGGGTCGGTACCGCATACTCCGGCCAAAACAGGAGTATTTTTCACGACCGGCAGAACTTCACTAGCCATTTCTATCACAATTGCATTGGCATCGCCATAGGGCATCATACCAGCCAAAGATCCGCGTCCAGCCATCCGAAACCGCCCCGAATTGTAGATTACAATTAAGTCGATACCCCCCACTTCCTCGCATTTGGCTGAAATACCCGTACCAGCACCACCGCCGACGATTGGCTGACCTGCATCAATGTTAGTTCTCAAACGTTCTAGAACCTGTTCTCGTTTGAATTGCATAGTTTCTCTAAACTCCTACAAAATTATAGATCTAGCTGCTTCTCATAAATCATCCACACAAGCTCTTCGATTTCTGGTTTCTGAATCGAAACATCGCCCACGTTCAAATTGGGACAACATCTTTCGGATCAATTCAGCCGCAGCAATCTGGTCGGTTGAAAACCGCGTAGTGTGCTCTCCTGTTTCTCTCGACGAATGATTTGAGCCTGAGGTCAGCAGATATCATCATAATCTCCAGCAAAATCGACCACTAACAACCGTTTCTGTCGAAAGTGAATTTCGCAGGGCATTCAATTGCCCATCGAAGATGATTTTTGCTTGATCGATCAAAATCACTCGCCGGCACAGTTTTTCAACATCGTCCAGATCGCGAGTAGTTCAGAATGACGGTGATACCACGTTCTTGATTGATCTGCCTGATAAACTGACGAATCCGGTTTTTGACCACGATGTCTAGGCCAATCATCGGTTCATCTAAGAACACGACCTCAGGATCGTGGAGTAATGCTACTGCTATGTCGGCTCGCATCCGCTGGCCGAGACTTAATACTGACGCACCGGTGTTCTGAAAAACTCGTCTAACCCCAGAATCTGATTAAATAGATCCAGATTCTCATGGTACCGCGAAACTGGAACATGGTAAATGTGTCGTAAGAGATCAAAAGATTCTTCGACTGGAAGATCGAACCATAAGTGGGTTCGTTGACCGAAAACGACGCCGATTTGCTTCGCCTTATCAGTTCGCTGCCGATGCGGCATAAAACCGTTAACATTCACTTCCCTGACGTTGAAACTTAAATCCCCGTCAGCATCTTAATAGTAGTCGATTTTCCTGCCCCGTTGGGGCCTAGATAACCGACAATTTCTCCTCGATCACATAGTCACGATATTTGATTTACAGCTCTAACCAATTGATGGCGGCGGGAGAATAGGTTGGTGAATGCTCCCAGCAACCCTCTCTGGTGTTGGTAACCGTTGAAAGTTTTTGTCAGATTCTAAACTCGAATCACGATCTCGATCACCGAACTGGTAACTTAGCTGCTTATTTTGTCTCGCCGAAGAAGCGGTGTTCTGGTACGCCAACTTGATCTAGTATATCGGTGATCGGCTCCAGATAATCGGACTGCCCTACTAATACATCTTCTTCAATTGGCTCTGCCTCTGGCTGACCGACCGTCAGAGACAGAATGTTGCGTCTACTACCCAGCAACAAAATAGCGCTAATCGCTATCATGACTCCGCCAACCACTTTGCTAATGATCCCTGCACTGAAGAAAGGAACACTGAGTGGAATCAGAAATATGCCTGAACAGCCAGTTAGGGCAAGATCCGGTTTAACAGTATAACACTGAATGTTGGAAATCGAAAAGGTCCGTGCCCCAACAACCAGTTGTTCGCTGTCGATAGAAATATGCCGATCTTGGTAGGCGTGGTCAGCAGTTGATTGCTCGCTCAACCCGATAAACCTCGCTGGTGTATGTTGAATGCACCAGCATTTCCGTCAATCGTTTTATGTGACGGCTCGGAAGACGTACCTCAACAGCGACACCTTCTGTCCGATAATCGGTTTCAAAAACCTGCCCGTTCTTGTAGACAAAGTCAAGTGCCTTCTGGTCTTGATAAGAGAGTTCGATCTGTAACCGGATGTCTTGCCGAGAGAGATGATCTGACAGATTGTTCAGCAGTTGGTCGAGGCCTTGTCCCTCAATAGCTGAGACGAACATGCTATTTGTATATTCCGTCTGGAGCAACTTCAACTGATGATCGTCAATTAAATCACATTTATTAAACAGTAAGATGGCCGGTACTGTATCAGCATCCAGATCTTGTAGTACGTCGTTGACCACCTCAACGTGTTGGTGTAAGTTTGGGTGGCTGGCATCCACCACATGTAATAATAGATCTGCTTCTGCGACCTCTTCTAAAGTCGCTTTGAAAGAAGCAACCAACTCATGTGGTAATTTGTTGATAAAACCGACGGTGTCGGTAAGCAAGAGACGATGGTTNGTTGGCAGTTGTAGCACACGAGTGGTTGGATCCAGTGTAGCAAATAATTTATGCTCGGTTAAAANACTTGATTGTGTCAAGCGATTGAAAAGTGTCGATTTCCCGGCGTTAGTGTACCCAACTAAAGATGCATTGACCATCTCAGATCGGTGTTTGCGTTGCTGCTGACGACGTCTCTCAATGACAGCCAGTGTACTACTCTTTTTTGCAATTCGGCCTCGGATCAATTTTCGGTCGATCTGGAGCTGTGTTTCGCCAACTCCTCGAACGGCCCCGCCGGCTCGACCAGATCCACTGGAACTGGCACCACCACCACCTGTGGCTTGGCGAGAGAGGTGAGTCCACATACGAGTCAGACGGGGAAGCGCATATTGATGGCGTGCAATATCAACTTGCAATTTGGCCTCAGTGGTACGGGCACGTTGAGCAAAAATCTCTAGAATTAGTCCAGTGCGGTCAATGATAACGGTGTCCAGATACTTCTCCAGATTCCGAGTTTGTGCTGGAGATAAACTGACATCAAAGGCCACCGAATCCGCTTCCATTTCGCTGATTAATGATTTCAGTTCTTCGACTTTCCCTTTGCCAATGAAAAATGTTGGGCTGGGTTTTGGTAACGATTGAATATGCTCACATAAGACCTCGATATGAGCTGTTTCTGCTAGTTGGCGTAGCTCTTGTACCGATTCCTTCACCTCGTTGAGAGTACCGGTCTGTAATTTGGCACCAATCAAAATGGCTCGGNACCCCGCNAGAGAATTACTATGAATGTCGTACATCATAAAAGATTAAGCCTGCTCTACGGATTCATTCTAAGATGCCATCGTCTCCGGCGGAAATTTAATGGGCGTCTTAACACTTGNCTGCTATAAATCGGAATATTCCCTAGGTTTTTGAGTATAGGCTAAAAGGATCAAAGATGTCAAAAAATTATCATCTGAACTATTATCATTAACATTCAATCGTAAGACAAAAAGCGCTTGCAAAAAAATACGCACTATGCTAATCTATGTCTACTCTTGGTCTATTAATTTCGCTTATCGTCTTTGATAAGCTCACACCCTAGGAAGTTTTGGGTTGTTTTTTCTCCGATATTCTGTCCGCTTTTTTTCGTGCTTATTTTTGTTTGCCCTAACCAGCGGTTTTTTTCTTCCNCTTTTCAGTGCTTCGGCTAATGAATCGCAGGAGTTTCAATTCCAAAAAAGGGAACGTGAACTTCTTAAAGAAGGATTATTGCAAACGGATCGTGAGTTTGTCCGTTTGCTGAAAAAAAGGCTGGCCCACCGCCTTTACCTTAGCGATCGTGAAGGTAAGATTAAATCTCCTTATCTTTCCCCTCAACTACTCACTGACCGCAGCTTTCCCCAAAAGCTAGAGGACGCTGACGCTTCCTATCTTCAAATTTACTACGCGCCCAAAGAGCTCAGTGCGGCCAAAACCATCATGTATGAAGAAACGCGGATGAGCTTGCAGGAATACCGGGGGCTTCTTGACGATGCTGCACCGATGGAAATTTTAGAGGTGCCTGAATATATTCGTGTTACCCAACCACCAAATCGATCCACCTATAGTGCAATTTGGAAAATGGTCAGGTCCTATGGCTTGGGGCAGGTTAAGGCTTATCTGGAGTTAGCCGAGGAGGCTCACGGCGAACTCCCTTCCTTCCGGCAATCTTTCGAGGAAAACCAAGATAGCATACGCGATTTAACTGACGCCATTAAAACAAAACAGAAAGAGATCTTATTGCGAGACGCGGACCGTGAAGTGGTAATTCAATACATTGAATATCGCCTCATACAGATCCTTCAGAAAAAAATTGAAGAATATCGCGGAAGAAGAAGCCAANTNGGTAAGAGTGCCCTGAAGANCGAGTTGAAAANCGACCTTTTGNCACTACAACGGGCTTTGGAAGCCAATGGGTTTTTGAGGGATGACTACCGTAAAATCACGCGTCCTTTGACGACTCTTTTCGAGGAAGAAATCGCAAAGCAGCGCAAACGAATTCGGAAGCGTGTTCGTGAGATCGTGGCTGAACAAAAGCGGGTTGGAATGCCACAGCGGGAGGCTGTTTTTCACAGCATTCGTGAGACGATGGTCACTCAGTTCGCGCGTGAATTGAGTGACTACGAAGGGAAAGGACAGCTCAACTCTGAACTGGGAGCCCGAATTTCAAATCTGCAGAATGTGATGGAGGATGAATTCCGGCGTCAGTTGAGGAACGCCGAACAGCTAAGCTACAAAGAGCGTAAGACCTTAATTAAAGAGGAAGTCGTCGGTCAAATTGAGCAACGATTAAGGCGTTATCTGGACATTCAAACCTGGCGACAAGAGGGGGCCAAGGCCGCACGGGCCGAAAAGGAAAAACAGAAGAAAAAAGAAGCGCCCATAGGCCAAAAGATTAAAGCTCTTAACCCATTTGCGAAAAAGACGGCCCAGCAAGAAACGATCGAACGGTTTATCGAGAAGTTGGATGAAGTGCGACGGATGGCCGGGACTGACCAAGATCGGGCGGCCGAAATAGANATTTTCCGTGGCCAGCTCTACNGCTTATTCAAGGAGACATCCCTCGCAGATGTGCGCGACTTTCGAGACTTAGATGTCAAAGAAGTCCAGGCTTTGATAGAAGAACGATACATAAATAAGACGCTACTCGGAGATTTGGAGAAACTTAATACCCCTCTTGTAGAGGCTGGTGAAGACCACGAGATTATAAAAGCCAAGTTGGTGGATGATCTTACTGAGCAATTGGTCAATGGGATTATTGCAGCACGGAACTTGAAAAGCCAGAGTGATGGCGATCTGACCAAAGAATTTAAAATCCTGTTGCTGTCCAAAATGATTTCCCTGGAGAAGTTGGAAGGCTATTCAGTTGACTTTAGTGTCATTCTAAAAGAGAAGTACAAAAACAATCCTGATGATCTGAGGCTTCTAAAACGGGAACTAGAAGGCTATGTCGATTTTTCACGGTTTGATAGCTATCAGATTAACTTCGAAGCACTCCGTCGGTTTGCCTATGAAGGTGATCTGGCCTTGCAGTTAGGGCCTTATTTTAGGAAGCGGACCGACGAAAAAAAAGAGATACTAGGGAGTGTTGGCGTTGGGGGGCAAAAACAAGATGAATATACACAAAAGCGGCGAGAGGCTGATGCTGAATTCAACAGCCGAAAAGCGACTACGTGGCTGCTACGTGAGAATATTTTAGCCCAGTTGAAAGGAGAAGATCTTCGCTTTCTATCTGGCCTCAGAGATCGTATTCCAGAAGTCGATCGGGATCGTATTATCAATAACGAATATTACTTTGCTGAAGAGGCGTTCAAAGAAGCCGTAAAAAGTAAGGATCCGGTTAGGTTGGAGGTTGAATCTTTGGCTCTGTTTAGACAGGCTTTAGATGACCAACCGAAGAGTAGTTTCCAGTATCATGCCAGATTTCGAATCGGAGATGTCAAAGTTGAACAAGCTTACTTGCTGTTAGAGCAAAGCCGGGATTTTCTGCGACAAGGGAAAAAGCAATTGGCTCAGCAGAGGGAACTAGCGGCACAAAGGAATTTGGCCGAAGCCAGAAATATCTACGCCAATGAGGCGCTTTTTAACCCTCCACCGGATGGCTTCCCTCGGACGGAGTTTACCAGATTCTGGTTAGCGCAACTCAACTATGATCAGGGCAATATCGCTAAAACTCGAGCCGAATTAGATTTATTTCTCGAGGAGTTCTCGAATAATAGAGGCGACTTAAAACTTGGTGACAATGTACTTTTTATGATGAGTATGTGTCAAGCTGATCAAGGTGATTATTCCACAGCGCGAGCAACGCTGGACACCCTTTTCACGCGGAAATCAACAGGCCGGTTGATGGGCGACATGGCTAGGGCTCGACGTGCCCGTTTGACGACCCCCGAAATTTCGGTTNCCGGTACCTTGACGAACAGCGAATATGAAATTGAGTTCGCCAGCATCAAACGGGATTTACATCCACACTATCTGGAATCTTATAAANTCATAGCCGATATTCAACTGGAAGATGGCCAATACCCTGAAGCTATTCAGAAGTACCAAGAGNCCATCGACTCNNACGAGAAATCTCTCCAGCNCAGAACTTACGGNGACGCAGAGAACCATTATGTCACGCTTTCCCGTACGCAGCAATACTATAATGAAAGCTTAGTTGGTCTGGCATCGGCATTTTTCTTNCAACACAAACATGGTGATACGTCCACAATCACAGACCTAGATCAATGTATTAAAACAATCCATAAACTGTTACAACAATTAGAACTATCGCCATCTGTACTGCGAAAAGCACACTTAATCTTGGGAGATGTACATTACGTCCGAGCAGATTATTATAGTGGGAACCGAAGTCAAAAAGATCAGGCGGTCGCCGACTATGAAGAGGTCATCCGAACCTATCATATTGTCGAAACCGAATATCCNAAGCTGGATATCGGCAGGAGTANCAACCTGGCTCAGACCTATCTCGCTCTGAATATGCCTTACGAAGCCATCAGCATATTGGACAAGCAAAAAAAACAGATTTTGGTTGATCAGGCGANTCATCCTGGTCTCCATCAGTATGAATTAGATTTAACCAACCGGATGCTAGGTGCCGTCCACCGACGGTTGAAAAATTACACCGAAGCCATTGCGAGCTATCGGTTAGTGCAAAATNAAGAATTCAGGGCCGAGGTTCAATCTTCAATTAAAAACCTACAAAAACTAGAGGCTTTAGGTAACTAGTTGATGGTTCAGATTGTCCTTGATCAGATTCAAGCCCAGTTACGGGTTAGCAAACGGTTGCTCAGTTTAGTAACCGACCAGCAAAAATTGTTGGTTAAGGAAGAATTCGATCGTTTTGTGGAATTGAGCCCCNAAAAAAAACAGATCTTAACACAATTTAAGAAGTTGGAATCNTCCGCGCTACTAGGTCAAATCGTCGAAGATGAATATGAAGGTTACTCGGCAGAAGATCAACGACAAATCGAAGATCTTCTTCTGACCTTAACTGAGACCGTAGAAGAGGTTATACAAGCGGATTCAGCTAACCAGGATTTTATCAAACAGCAGCTTAATCATCCAACTTTGACACAGTTAGTAGCCAGTGCCGAAGATGTACAGGCAGCCTATGGATCATTAGAGCCGCCGGTTTTAAGCCGTCAACACGTTGATCGAAAAAATTAGACAACCCTTGCGAGGAGCGAAATTGTGAGTCTATTAGGTGGTATTACACCACTAACCTTAAAAAAGGCCTTGGATGGGGCAATGTTNCGGCATGAAATTTTGGCCAATAATATTGCCAATGTCAACACGCCTCGTTTCAAGCGTTCTGATGTGAAATTTAGAACACAACTCAAATCCGCTTTGGATAGCATGACGGAGAATAATCAACTGATCGTGCGTGGTGCAACAACCAATGTCGGACATATTCCGATTGGANCACCGACCCATTTGGATCAGGTTTCAGCCACCACCCATCGAGATACAGCGACATCTATTCGAGTCGATGAGAATAACGTCAGCGTCGATATGGAATTGGCAACCTTNTCGGGAAATGCGGCCTATTATANCACCATGGTCCGTCTGCTCAACGACTACTACGGGAATATCCACACCGTTATTCAAGGACGAGTATAAGTCCGGTTTGATAAGAGGAGTTTTATGCAGGTTAATCCGGTACATTTTTTGATTCCTTCCCTAGAAACAAATAGTATTAAGGCAACCGCAAGTTTAGCTGATGGTGGTGCTGCGCAGACAATTGCAATTCAACCCAGTTTCAAAAAGCTAATGCGGACGACGCTGTCTCATGTTAACGATCTACAAGTAGCAGCGCACGAGGCAAGTCGTAAGTTCGCTACTGGAGAGTCGGAGAACTTGCACGAACTCATGATTGCGTTAGAGGAAGCTAAATTGGTACTCGACTTGACGGTTGAAGTCCGGAATAAAGCGGTGGAAGCNTATCAAGAACTATCTCGAATGCAAGTTTAAGGGACAATTAAGCAATTAGATGTATAGATAAGTTAAGGTAGAGAGAACTAGGCAAGTCGGTGGTTAAAATGCGGGGAGCAAGTTAATGCGTGAATTCTTTCAGGGGGTTGTTGACCAGGTCGGAGATCAGTGGCAACGACTAGGTCGATCGATCCAGGTGCTGGCTATGCTAGGGGGCGCAGCGGCAATAGTAGCTCTGGTCATAGTCGCTTTTTTCTGGCTGGGTAGCGACTATGTAATTCTTTATAGTGGCCTGAGTACTAACGACAGCACTTTCCTGGCCTATGCCTTTAAGCAAGAAGGGATTAGCTATAAAATGCCGAGTCCTGAAGAGATAGAGGTCAAGGTCAACGATGTCGATCGCGCTAGGCGCATTGCGGCCGGCGCACAACTGAGTGGCCAAGTTAGTATGTATCGCTCTACAGACCTGAAAGGACGGCGCGGCTATGAGTTGCTAGATAGCGGCAATTTGCGGATGCTCTCACAAGATGAGTTTCGTGAGTTGAAGCGTCAAGCCTTTGAAGGTGAACTGGCTAGAACGCTAAGCACTTTTTCAGGTGTTGAATCCGCCACTGTCCAATTAAGCATGCCGGACCCAGAACCGTTCGTTAGAGACCAGGAACCGCCCAAGGCCTCTGTTACCTTAACTCTGTTGCCGGAAAGTATGCAGGGTGAATTTACCGTTGATACCCTAAAGTCCATTCAGCGAGTTGTCGCCTATAGCATCCCCGGCTTAAAGAATGAGAACGTACATATTGTGGATAACAAGGGATTCTTCGACTCCAACGAATTAATTAAAAACAAAAGAACACCGGTTGACCAAAGTAGCGAAATACTGGGCATCAAAAATCAGTACGAAACCCACTACATGAAGAAGCTGAAAAATGCGCTTAAAATCTACGAAGACAAGGTGCACATAGCTAGTGTTGAGGTGTCAGCAGACCTGACAGATATTCGGAGCACGCGCGAAGAATACAAACCGTCTTTAACAGAAGAAGGGACAGGTATTGCCCGTAGCAAGTACAAAGAAACTGAATCGTTTGAGGGAGAAGGTTCGATCCCGGGTGGGCAACCGGGTGTAGAAAGCAATCTGTTTCCACCTGAGTATCAGTATTCAATGGGTGGATCTGGCCCATCAACTTACGATAAGGGTCGCGAGATTCAGAACTTTGAAATGGACAAAATTATCACCGAGGAGAAATCGACGCCCAAAGTCACCGTACTCTCAGCGGCAGTAATGGTCGATTTCTCACTTGAAGGAGAGGTAGATAACATTAAAGATATTGTTGCTAAAACACTCGGGTTTGCCTCGGAGCCGGGTCTGTTAGATCAAAAGATATCGGTATCGCTGTCGCAATTCTCAGTTACTAAAGCCCTTGAATCGGCTCTGGAGCAGACGCCGCCACCTGTTTGGACCAAGTTAGGTGAGATGATCGTTGTGGCTCTGGTTGTGATTGCGATTTTGGTGTTCCTACGTTCGCTAATTAGCAAACCGGCAGCAACGGCCGCAGCCGCCGAAGTCGAACGACCAATACAGCTTGGAGAAGAGCATCTGCCGAAGGGATTAACAGTTCAAGACTATGTTAATCAGTGGTTAGAGGTTAGGTTTGCTGACCTGAAGAAAGAGTTTGAAGCAGAGGCCGAGCAGAAGCAGGTCGATACGCAGGTCGATACTGTTGCCCACGAGTCGACACGAAAACAGACCGCAGAGGATCAGGCTAAAATCGATGCGATTGAGGCCGAAAAACGTGCCCAAGAGGAAGAAGTGCTTCTTCAAGAGGCTGAGGTACAAAGACGAAAAGATGCTTTCGAACAGATTCGCCAATTTGCGGAAGAGGAACCAGATACGGCTGCAGATATCCTTCGTAACTGGGTTACTGGGGCTGGAGCGGATACCGAAGCCACAGAATCCGATTCAACGAAAGAGGAAGCATCAGACGCATAACCTTATAACCGGCTATACAAACTAAGAGGTGAAATCAGAATGGATGGAATCCGGAAAACAGCGATCTTCCTTTTGACCTTGAAAGGGAAAATCAGTGGAGAGATATTTAAACGCCTAAGTGAACCTGAACAAGAGAAGGTTTTGGTTGAAATTGCCTCCCCTGCGGCTATTTCGCCCGACGAAAGAGCGGGGGTTATGGATGATTTTCTAGGAATCATGGAGTCAGAAGGAATCTACGCCTCTGGAGGATTGGAGGAAGCCGAAGCCTTGTTAGAGCAAGCGTTTGGAAGTAAACGCGCAGCACGAGACATGACAGATCGGTTGCAAACTGTCATCGAACAAGCGCCTTTCAGCATGTTCAATGAGTCGGAAGGAGAAGAGATCTATAGTTTCTTATCGACGGAAAATCCGCAAACGATTGCCCTGGTGCTATCTTACCTGCCAGCTGAAAAAGCAGCTCAAGTTTTGGAACTATTTCCTTCACGAAAGCAGAATCAGATTGCGGCTCGAGTCGCCTCGATGTCGACTATAGCTCCAGAAGCCGTTGCTGAGGTAGAAGGTACCCTGAAGGAGAAGTTTCAGGGGGCAAGCCAAGGTGGTCAAAATCAAACGGATGGTCCCGTTGTCTTAGCTAAGATTATGACCAAAGTCGCCAAGGAAAGACAAGACAGTGTTTTGGAAAGTTTGGAACAGCGAAATCCAGAAGCGGTTGAAAAAATTCGGGAAAATATGTTTACCTTTGAGGATGTCACTATGATTGATGATATGGCTTTCAGAGGTGACATCGGACAATTGCCCTGTATCCAAACCGATTTGGCGCTAGCACTGAAAGGGTCTAGTGATGCTGTAAAAGACAAATTTCTCACCAACATGCCCGAAAAGATGAAAAACCGGGTAGAGGGAACGATGAATGACCTTCCACCACAGCGAAGTAGCGACGTTTCCGCTGCACAACGGGTAATTCTAGACGAAATTCGGAAACTTGAAGAAGCGGGAAAAATTAAAATCTCCTTAGAACAAGAGGAAATGTATGGGTAGAAAGATCACAGGCCCTCTTGAGATGATCGGCGGCGGAGATGGAAAGGCCATTAGTGCGCAAGATCTATATGCATCTGAACTTGATCGGCTAAATCGTTTTATGGGTCTGGCCAGTGAGCCTGGAGTTGACGAACTACCAATACCAATCAATATTCAAGGAGTTTTTGATCAAACCNTACAAACCGCCGAAAGCCAAGCGGANCATATTGTTGTTACCGCTGAAGCTCAGGCTACCCAAGTGATTGCCGATGCCAATACCGAAGGTCAGCAGATCATAGAAAATGCACGACAAGAGGCAGAAAAGGCCGGTGTTGAGATTCGGCAACAAGCACAAGAAGATGCTGTTGATATACGAGAAGATGCCCACCGCTCGGCAGCTGAGGAGGGCCGTCAGGAAGGATTGACCCAAGGTAAGGAAGAGGGAANCGATATTGGCCAAAAAGANGGATGGGAGCAAAGTTACAAAGAGGGTTGGGCACAAGGGTATCAGGAGTATACCGAGGCCACTGAACAGTTAAAAACCTTTCTTTCCGACATCCGGTTGCAGAAACAAGGGATGATTGAAAAGACAGAGTCGGACTTAATCGGCCTCGTTTTCGATATTGTAGAGAGGATNATTCACAACCAGATTTCAAACGACAATGTCGTCTATAATGCCGTCAAATCGGCACTCCAGTTTGCGGTTGGTAGCGAAACGCTAGAAATTCGGGTCAATCCAGGCGATGTGCAAAAACTCGATCCTCATCGAGACGAATTTTATAGCCTAATGGAGCAGCTTGAACGTCTTGACATTGTTGAGGACCCGGAAATTAGCCGGGGCGGCTGTGTCGTTCTATCTAATTTGGGGCAAATTGATCTCCGACTTGAGACGCAGTTGAATCAAGTCGAACAGGTGGTTCAACCGCAAAGCTTGAGTATGGCAGAANCAAAGGTTCAAGTTTCTGAAGAGCACTTACCGGAAGAACAAACATTTGAAGTTGNTAACCGTCAAGATGAGAGCCTTGACCAAATCGACGACCCACCGCAGGAACTACAGTCAACCAACTTGTGATGCAGGAGACGCTCAACTTTGCCCGGTACCGAAATCGTTTGCGCCAGATCCGGTTGGTTCCCATCAGCGGGAAAGTCACGGAAACCGTTGGTTTACTGGTTAAAGCACAAGGGCTAAAACTGCCGNTAGGTGAGGCCTGTTTGATCCAAAACAAGAGAGGTCAGGTTCCTGCCGAAGTGATCGGTTTCCAAAGTGATCAACAAGTAATGTTGATGGTTCTAGGGGAAATGGAGGGGCTTTCTCCTGGGGATGAAGTGCTTGCCACCGGCCGCGTGCCTTCCATGCCCGTTGGTCAAGGGTTGCTGGGTCGAGTTGTCGATAGTATGGGGAGGCCAATTGATAACAAAGGACCTGTTAGTTATCAGGACGAGTACCCGCTTTACCAATCTCCACCNTCCCCACTAGAGCGAGAATCGATTACAGATACAGTTTCAACTGGTGTGCGCGCGATTGATGCGCTATTGACTTTGGGCAAAGGGCAAAGNATCGGTGTTTTTGGTGGGAGTGGGGTTGGAAAGACCATTCTGATGGGTATGATTGCCCGTAATACCACCGCCGATGTTAATGTCATTGCCTTGATTGGTGAGCGAGGGCGAGAAGTTCAGTACTTCACCAATCAGGTACTAGGTGANGAGGGGTTGAAGCAGACAGTTGTTGTAGCTGCAACTTCTGACCAGCCTGCATTGATGCGTATTCGTGGGGCCTTTGCCGCAGCAGCCACTGCAGAGTACTTTCGGGACCAGGGAAAAGATGTTTTGTTCATGATGGATTCGGTAACCCGTCTGGCGATGGCGCAACGAGAGGTGGGAATGACAATCGGAGAGCCACCGACTACCCGCGGGTATACGCCTTCTGTCTTTTCAATGTTACCGAAACTTATGGAGCGTTCCGGGACGTCAAGTGGAAAGGGAAGCATCACCGGGGTTTATAGCGTGCTAGTTGAAGGCGATGACATGATGGAACCGGTTGCTGATGCAACACGATCAATTTTAGACGGTCATATTATTTTGTCACGTGAGTTAGCCTCACAAGGGCACTATCCTTCGATTGACATTCTGGAAAGCGTCAGCCGATTAATGGTTGATATTGTTCCATCTGTTCACTTAGAGGCTGCTGATCGGTTGCGGCAATTATTAGCAACTTATCGTACCAACCAGACGTTGGTCAATATTGGTCTGTATCGCAAAGGGTCAGACCCACAGATTGATATGGCCGTCAACTATCGAGAATCGATCAACAATTTTCTCCGACAGGAAATTGAAGACGAGAGGTCGTACGATCAGAGTATTTCAACCTTGTGTGGTTTATTTGGTTAGCGCTTAAATAAATGAAGCAGTTTCGTTTTCCGTTGCAGCAAGTACTGGAGGTTCGAGACAACATTGAAAAGCAGAGGCAAGGAGAATTTGTTGTTGCCGGGCAGGATGTTACTGAGGCTGAGCAGGTTTTTGAAGAGATGTTGCGGTTGCAGAAAAACTCGATTGTTTCTTATCGGGAGCAACAAATGTTGAATATCAGCCCGGTCGAGAGTAGTCAATACTTCGACTATTTTTGCAATCTTGAATTGCAGATGATCCAGCAGTTGCAAACAATCACAGAATTGAAGCAGGAGGAAGAGCAGAAGCGGGAAAAATTACTGGAAGCTTCACAGGATAAACTGATGATTGAAGAATTAGAAAAAAAAGAAAAGGAACAGTATCATCGCCTTTTTCAGAAAAGAGAGCAGATTAACATTGACGATATTTCTACGATTACTTACAATTATAGACAGAAACGTCAACGCTAACAATTTGTGCAAATAGGAAGCGTATAATGCCCAAAAAATTGCTTTTTATCGGTGGACCAATACTTCTTGTTATACTTTTGGTGGCAGCAACTTTCATCTTTGATATTTTTGGTGTTAAGTCTGGGCTCTTTGGTTCAGAGCAAGACGGAAGCCAAGCTGTAGATCTGGGAACGGTTGCGCAAGCACAGCAGAGATCGCTAAACCAATACGATAAATTCCTGCAAGAAACTATCAAATTGGAACGAGAAACACTAAAGGAAGAGCGAGAGCAGCTAGAGACCCGGCTTCGCTTATTTGATGAACAAACCAAAGCCCTGAAGAAAAGTGCAGAGGTGCAGGCGGCAAAAGACGCTAAGTTAAGCGACAGAGCAAGCCAGTTAGTTGACCAGGAGAAAGCGTTATCAGACCAAAGACGGGTGTTGGAAGCGCGAGAGATAAAAGTCAAGGACCTAGAGCTTCAACAAGAAGAAAATAGGCCCGTTCCACTACCAGTGATCTCTTTTACACAAGAAGCTAAAGATCGCGAGCATAAAAAAATGGCACGTGGTTTTAGTACCATGCGTGCGAAAGAGGTGGCAAACATCTTAAACGAGATGTTAAAGCGAGGAGATGAAGGTCGCGCCGATGTGCTGAGCCTGTTAAGAAAAACGGATGGTAGTACACGGATGCGAATCCTTTCCGTTATCGCTAAGGACGACATTAAAATGGCAACTGAACTCACCCAGACGTTGATGTTGCCCGCGGGGAACTAACCGTGTTTAATCGAGATCTTGAAATGATCACCTTGACCAAGACAGATGGGAGCCAGATTATTCTGAACGCTGAGTTGATTAAGTGGTTGGATGGAACCGCCGAACATACGACAACTATTACACTGGTAACCGAAAATAAACTGCTGGTTAGGGAGAATGTTGAGGAAATCATTCAAAACGTCGTCAACTACAAACGATTAATTAACATTTATGAATTGGATCCGGATATTGGCAATTTGGATCCATCAATCAAAAATCGATAGGAGAGAATTACAAAAATGCCGAATACGCCGATAGGATTTGGGATTTCTATATTTGCTGTAGCGGCGGGATTATTCCTGATGGCCGGTGGTAACTTTGGAATGTTTATCGATCCAATTTCAATACTGGTTGTTGGTATTGGTCCAATTGGGGTGACCTTAGCCAGTGGCACGATGCGGCAGTTTTCAAATGCTATGGCGGCAGCCGGCGGCATTTGGGGCGCGTCTTCATTTCCTTACGCGGAAACGATTCAACAGTTTAAAGAGATGGCCAGCGTGTTACGTCGAGAAGGTCCAATGGGTTTGCAAGCCGTTGACATTACGGACGATTTGATGCAGTTTGGAACGGAGTTGATTTTAGGTGGTGTTGCCGATTCAGAAACCTTATCCGCGCAAATGATGCCTCGGCTGGATGCAATTAAAGCTGACTCCGGCGGTAATCAGGTGGTTTGGGTGAATATAGGATCTTTCGCACCAGCTTACGGCATGATTGGAACACTGATAGGTTTGGTTGCTATGCTTGCAAACCTCAGCGATCCGAGCACACTTGGCCCCTCGATGGCGGTGGCTATGATTACAACGCTTTACGGCACGCTTGTCGCCAACTTAATTGCAGCACCAGTCGCCAACAAAATCGGTTGCAATACCGATGAAGAATTGGTTTATAAAGACATGGTTGTGGCCGGAATGATTGAACTGCTGAATGCGCCAGATCCAGACGGAATGGTTGACACGATGCTCTCGCGCGTGCCTTTGGGTCTTTTAGAAGAGGTGACGCCACAAGTACGTGAAGCTGAAGCCGGCTAGAAAATAAAGGAGAATCAATATGGGTGAACTCGAAGATGCTCAAGCTGCGCTTGCAGCCTCAGAGCTTGAAAAATCGGCTATGGTTGAAGGGTGGATGGGCACCTATGGGGACCTGGTTACTCTTCTTATGTGTTTCTTCGTTATTTTGTTTGCTATGGCAACCCTTGATGCACAAAAATTCAAAGAGCTTGTAATCTCCCTCAAAGGAACGATGGGTGTGCTGAAAGGCGGCGAGCGGTTATTCAGCCCCGGTGACATTCCGAAACCGGATCCAGCGGGATCTGGAAGTCCCATTGCATCTAACAGTATGGCTCAACCCGTTCCAACCAAGGCAGACAGAGCTGTTGGTGAAAAAGGTGAAACCAAAGTGGCGGCGCAACAGGGGGAGAAGTCTGAACCTGAAACCTATCAAGCAGGTGAAGGCAAACCGGTCATCGTTTTAAAGAACATGGCCGCTTTTGAGGAGGGATCAGACACACTTGATGCAGAAAGCAAAGGTCAACTGGATAAAGTTGTTCCCTTAATCGTGCAAAATAGAGGTCGTACTATCGCTGTTGTCGGCCATGCTGACCCAAAATCTGTTAGAGGCGCAGCAGGCAAGTTAGCTAACTGGGATATCGCCGCAAGAAGAGCACGTCAAGTGATCGAATACTTCGTAACACGGAAAGGCATAGACCAAGCTCGCTTTGAGTTAAACGCGTATTCGAGCGTGAAAGGTCCAGTAAGAGAAAGTGATAACCCTCGACGCGTCGATATTATTATCCGTCCAAAATTCAGACCAGCCAAAGAAATCAAGCTGGATGAAATTATAAGCCAGTTTAATTAGCCAAATTTCGCAGGAGGCACAGAAGGAAATGTTACGTAGCACACTTATTATCATCATGGTCTTGGGAGCGTTTCTGTCGTTCGGCTGTGGTGGGGGCGATGAGTCTGAAAAGCCGACAGTATTCCATGGGTATGATTTTCCGGATCCGATCATAACCAATTTTGACACCGAATCTGGAAAAGGATATTTAAGTATGGAGATTACTCTCCAGGTGAACAGCCCGCAGGATATAACTAACTTAGGTGCTAAATCGCAACTCCTAAAGCACGCGGTAACGACTTTCCTGGCAAAAAAAGAGACGCAGGAGATTTTACCTGATCTCGTTACTGATCCCGACAAAATGGGCGAGTATATTCAAGAAGCGATTAAGGAAGAGATCGATTTTGAACCACAAAAAGTTGTCTTCCGCAGTTTTATCCGGCAATGATCAAGGTTTTGCCTCAATTATTCCAGATGTTAAAAGGTGAAGTAGATGGCCGAAGAAAACATCAGTGATGATGAATTGACAGCGTTATTTGGTGAAGATGGGGAGGCCGAAGGGGGAGCAGGTTTGCCTGCTGAAAGTGAAGATGAATCATCTTCTGACCCAGAGGCGAATGGAGATAAGGTCTTGATCAAACCCCACGATTGGGGGGAGAAACGTCGACTTAGTACGGACCAGATGAGAACGCTGAATGATCTGCACGATCAATTCGCGAAATCTTATTCTCCTGCCCTAGGAATTACTTTGAAACGGCAGGTCGATATTCGTCTCACCGAGGAACCGAAGCAGACGACATACGGTGCTTTTATTGCCGAACTGACAAACCCGACGAGTTTGAACCGATTTGTAATCCCGCCATTGGAAGGCTCAGCAGCCGTTAATATGGATTTAGCACTAGCTTTACCGATTATTGATCGAATGCTCGGTGGTAGCGGTGATGCGGTAGAGGAAGACGAAATTCGGGCTCCGACAGAAATTGAAGAGCGGGTGTTACAACGGGTTTTGAAAACCTTACTCGAGTCGTTGAAAAGTGCATGGGCTCGAGTCATCGATTTTGAGCCCGCCTTTACTTCAGCTGAATCGATTCCTTATTATTTGCAGTTAACTCAGATGGCTGATGACGTAGTCGTCGTAGCTGACTTCGAAGTATCGATTCGGGATGAATTTGGACCGATTCTGGAAGGGGCGAGGCTGTCGATCTGCTATCCTTACATTTTGCTACAGCCGATCACTTCCAAGTTGAGAAGTAGCCAGATGTTCGCTTCGACAGCACTAACGATCAACCAAGATCTACGAGACAGTTTAGAAAAGGTAAAAGTGCCGATTTACGGAATTCTGGTTCGGGACCGCCTCCGAATGCAAGATATGCTGGAAATGGAAGTTGAAGATGTGTTGACCTTTCGAACTAACCTGGGCGAAGCCAGCGAAATTGTAATTGGGAAAAATAGGGTCTTTTGGGCTCGCCCCGGCGCCCTCGGCCGACGACATGCAGTTCGCGTGGAAGCTTTTATAGAGCCGGAGCAAACGTCTCCAGTAGAGTTAACCTCGGATTCGAGTGCTGAATCAGATGGTGTTCCTCAATCAGAAGACGAGGTGACAGAGGAGAACAATTCTGAAGGCCATTTTGAGGTTCGAAGGTAATTTGATTTGCCATAGTATAGATCTAGGAAAATAAAACAATGGACGAAAATAGAACTGAAGAATCTCAACGGGCAGTTCGCTATAGCCGAGTACCCTTCCCCCAATTTACGGACCGGAAGGTGACGGCTACAGAGGATAATATTTGGAAATTACAGCGGGTCAAGACGGATATTACTGTCGAATTGGGATGCTCCCGGATGTCTGTGGCCGATATGCTTAGACTCCAACCATCTAATAGTACAGATCTAAACGATCCAAATTTATCACAAACTGAGCGAAAGAAGTATGTACTCCGTCTCGAAAGACAGATTGGTGAACCGGTTGATCTATTGATTAACGGTCGGGTTTTTGCCAAAGGAGAGGTTGTATCAACAGACAATGGTCAAAAATACGCCGTTCGAGTCATCTCAATTTTAACGGAAGAACAGAGAATTGACGAGCAATTGCGCAGACTTCCACATTAGGAGTTAATTGTAAATGAACGAAGCAAATATAACGGAACAAGACCAAGTTCAAGCGACCAATCTAGCCCACTTGACACGAGTTCCGGTCGAAGTAACCGTCGAATTAGGTCGAGCGGAGAGGTCGATCAAGGACATTTTGGATCTGGGGGCGGGGTCGCTAATTGAGTTAGAATCTGTCGTTGGAGAACCTGTAGATTTGCTGGTGAATGGGCAATTCTTCGCCAAAGGTGAGGTCATTGCCATCGAGGAAGAAACCTATGGTATTCGGATTACGAATATCATCTCCGAAGACGAGAAGATGAATCGCCTAAGCGAGATGCTTTAGGAAAGCCTGATGTATGCGTGGTATACATCAGCAACCGAGTGAAAACGAAGAATACGGAGCATCAGCAATGTGTAGAAAGCCATGGTACCCACCAAACTGTACGCTTGTTGCTGTCTCCTGATCATCTTATTCTCTCCCATCTCCGAGGTCACTTCACAAGAATCTGAAGGTGATCAGTCACCGAAACCGTTCATCGACGCTCAGCCGGAATCCAGTCCACGAATTGCACCACCTACCGGGAACCCCTTCTCTGCGCTAGTTAGTTGGGTTTTAGCCCTTATTCTGGTTATCGTAGTGATCTATGTACTTGCCTTTTTTGTCAGGAAGGGCCTTATACGGACCCAACAACCCCTTGGCCCACAGGGAAGTTTTCGCATCATTGGTCACCTGACCTTGAGTCCCAAGCTGATGTTATATCTAGTCGAGGTTGCAGACCGAATTTTGGTCATGGCAATTACTGACGATTCTGCCACTACCCTGTCGGAAATTACGGAACCTGAAGTGGTCAACAAACTCAGAAACGAAGCCTCAATATACGAGCCGCAGACGCCGAACTTTGTTGAATATTTCAAGCAGGCTGCCGATCGGCTGAAAAGAATAGAACGAGCATGACGCTATTGGTTGAAAAACGTGGCAGCGCAGCGGTATTGGTGATCTTAGCGCTGGCCTTGGGTGTGGGAAGCGACGTCGTCGCGCAAGCGCAAATGATAGAGATTCCGCGAATCCCATTCCTGAGTCAGAGTGGCCTAGAAGACCGGGGCGAAGTCGCTTCCTCACTGGAAATCCTATTTTTTCTGACGATTTTGACGATGGCTCCGGCTATCGTCCTGCTAACCACCTCTTTCACTAGAATGGTAATCGTGCTCGGATTTCTACGACAGGCTATCGGGTTACAACAGATTCCTGCCAACCAAATTGTCGTCGGTCTGGCACTGTTCATGACTGTTTTTTTGATGCGACCCGTTGGTGCCAAGATCTATCAAGAGGCACTCCGGCCGTACCTGAATGAGGAAATCAGCGGGCAAGAAGCGTTCCCTATTGTGGTTTCGTCGATGCGGGCCTTTATGTTACAGCATACCCGAAAAAAGGATTTGGCGTTGTTTCACCATATTGCTACCGGCGGACAAGCAGCCGAAACTGCAGACAAGGTTGAAACTCTAACACTGATCCCAGCATTTGTGATTAGCGAGCTAAAAACGGCCTTTCAGATGGCGTTCTTGGTTTATTTGCCCTTTTTAGTGGTTGATTTAGTCATTGCCAGTGTGTTAATGTCGATGGGGATGCTGCTATTACCTCCAGTTCTGATTTCGTTACCCTTTAAGATCTTATTGTTTGTTGCCGTTGATGGTTGGAATTTGATTGTCACTTCGCTCTTACGAAGTTTCAGTATGCCACTATAGGAGACGGAAATATGACGCCGGAGGAAATTGTTGGTGTTGGACGAGAGGCCTTGTTCATGGCCATTCAAGTTGCGGGACCGATTTTGATCGTTGGGTTGATTGTCGGTTTGATGATCGGTATCTTCCAGGCCACTACACAAATTCAGGAAATGACACTGGTTTTTGTTCCTAAGCTGGTTGTGATGGTTTTGCTGTTGCTATATTTGGGGAAGTGGATTGCAGTCAATATGATTTTCTACACCGTGTCTATTTTTGAGCGCGTCGCAACAATTGCGGGTTAACAGCAATTGGATATTCTGGAAGTATTTGGAGCGCAAATTCCAATTATCTTGTTGCTCTTAGTTCGTACAGGGGCAATTGTCTTTTCCGCGCCTGTTTTTGGTAGCCAGAATATTCCGCCAACGCTAAAGGTTGCGACAACGGTTTTTATCGTACTGGCCCTTTTGCCCTTAATTCAACCACCCGAGTTGAATATAGCCACTTCTATGCTGCTGTATGGGTTATACGTTGTGCGGGAATCACTGATTGGATTCGTCATTGGTTTTGCAACATCCCTTTTGATGAACAGTTTTTTTATTGCTGGGCAAGCTGTTGATACTCAAATGGGACTTGGCGTAATGAATGTTATCGATCCTCTCTCTAAAGTTCATATTCCTATTGTCGGTCAAATTGAGTTTTTGATTGCCGTGATGATTTTTCTGTCTGTCAACGGTCCCTACCACACGATTCGTGCTCTATTATGGAGCTATGAAGTTTTACCTATATCGGAATTGAATTTACCCCGATTTGGTAGTGGAATCCTACGGATGTCGGCTGATATGTGGCTAATTGCCATCAAGATTGCAGCACCGGTAATGGCGGCTGTTTTGCTGACCCACGTCGGTTTGGGTATGGTGGCCAAGACCGTGCCACAGATGAATGTATTTCTGGTCGGTTTCGCCTTGACAATTAGTGTTGGTTTAATCACTGTCTACGCCTCCTTAACTTGGTTTCGTCCCTTAACTGAGGAGCTATTCAATTCGCTGTTTGAACAAGTTGGATTCCTGCTCAAAGCCGGTGCCGCCTAGGTTCAAATTATGGCTGATCCAGAAAAGATATTTCCTGCTACGCCTTTCAAACGGAGCGAGTCCCGGAAAAAGGGACAGGTCGCAAAAAGCATAGAGCTAACTGGTGTCATAAACCTGATTGGGCTATTGGTCTTTTTTTACCTGACCAAATATGCTGTTTGGGATCAAATGGCTTCGGTTTACCAACTCTCGTTTAGGGCAATACCGGCAGTTCGGCAGGAACCCATCATCACTTTTTTAGATGTTATGGGTAGCCTCTTCAAAATCATTACGCCAATGTTGCTGATCGCTCTTATCTTTGGTCTTCTGGGGAATATCTTGCAAACTGGGATTATTTTTTCCGCCCAAGCACTCATTCCGAAACTCGACAAAATAAATCCAATCAGTGGTCTCAAACGTCTGTTCGCGATTCGTGGTCTGGTTGAACTGCTAAAAACGATTTTTAAGTTGGGATTGATTGCTTACGTCGTTGCAACGACGCTAATTGCAGATTACCCTACGATTTTAGCCTTAGGCCAAGCGGGCCTGTCTTACAGTAAAGTTGTCCCATTAACTGTATCAACTGTTGGTGCCATCGGGTTCAAAATAATGCTAAAAGTAGCCCTGCTTCTGCTCATCTTGGCTATTCTTGATTATCTCTACCAGAAGTGGCAGCATGAGCAGGAAATCCGTATGACTCGCGAGGAAATGCGAGAGGAGATGAAGCGAACGGAAGGTGATCCTGAGATTAAGCGTCGAATCCGACGAGTACAACGTGAACTCTCGATGGCACGAATGATGAAAGCCATCCCAGAAGCCGATGCGGTAATCACCAATCCGACGCATATCGCCGTTGCTATCAAGTACGATTATGAAACGATGGATGCTCCTTACGTCGTTGCTAAAGGTGAAAGACAGGTGGCACTCAAAATTAGAGAGGTCGCAATGGAAAATGATGTGCCGATGGTCGAAAACCCGCCGTTAGCCAGAGCCTTATACACAAATGCCGAAATCGGTGAAGCGATTCCAATGGAATTTTATCAGGCTGTGGCTGAGGTTTTAGCCTACGTAGACGAACTCACACAGCGATTTAGCGGGTTGACCGCCGCATAGTTAAGCTAGAATTATGGAAGCCGCTCGAGAAAATACACCGTCAGCTCTAAACCAATATAGCGGTAGTATTTTTATTGCTATTAGCATCATCTCCATTTTATTGGTGATGATTCTGCCAATGCCGCCATGGTTTTTGGATTTTCTGCTGACTTTTAACATCACCTTTGCTATCCTGATTCTGATGCTGGCAGTTTATGTTCGTTCCCCACTGGAACTTGCCGTGTTTCCCTCCCTCTTGTTAGTTACCACCCTTTACCGCTTGGCTCTCAACCTCGCTTCCACGAAATTGATCCTTCTTAATGCTGTGGATGCGGAAGGGAATCCATATCTACGTGCTGCGGGTGATGTTATACGCGTATTCGGCGATTTAGTGGCCGGCCAAAATCCTGTGGTTGGATTTATTGTCTTTATAATTCTGATTGCCATTCAATACATCGTTATCACCAATGGTGCTCAACGGGTAGCTGAAGTCCGGGCCCGTTTCACTTTGGACGCTATGCCCGGTAAACAGATGTCGATCGACGCCGACTTGAATGCCGGCCTCATCGACGAACCACAAGCCCGCCAACGGCGGCAAGATATTGAGCGGGAACAAGATTTTTACGGTTCAATGGATGGTGCCACTAAGTTCGTCAAAGGCGATGCGATTGCAGGTATCATCATCGTGATTGTCAATATCGTTGGTGGTATCGTCATCGGAATTTTGCAAAAAGGGCTGACGTTCGGTCAAGCCGCTTCAACCTATACCCTGCTGACGATTGGTGACGGTCTGGTTTCTCAGATCCCCGCCCTGATTATTTCGACGGCAACAGGTTTGGTCATTACCCGGTCAGCATCGGAAGAGGATCTGGGTCAGGATGTGGCACGACAACTAATGGCACAACCTCGCGCCTTGATTATTGGCTCGATTACGCTTTTCTTGCTTGCCTTTACCGGGTTGCCCTTTATTCCATTCCTAACTTTTGCTATTATCCTGTTGGTACTGGCCATTTACCTGGGACAACGCCAAACGGCAATACAGCAGGAATTGGAAGCTGGAGAACTAATGGCACCACCTGGAGAAGATGATGATATACTGCAAACCCCTGACATTGACGCAGTTTTAGTCAAGGTCGGTTATGGTTTAGTTCCCTTTGTCGATGAGGCACAAGGTGGAGATCTCCTAGAGCGAATACCAAAATTACGAGGAAGGTTGGTCAACGATCTCGGTTTTCCTGTACCGTTGATTCGGGTTCGGGATGATCTGCTTCTGGGTTCAAATAAGTATAGTATCGAATTATGGGGCGTGGCGGTAGCTGAAGGCGAGTTGATGCCAGGCCATATGATGGCGCTTAGTCCAACCGGCATTACGCGACGAACAGTAGAAGGGATTGAGACAGTAGAGCCTATTTATGGACATCCAGCCCTCTGGATACTGGAAGCGAATCAACAACAAGCGCGAGACGCTGGTTATGGCACGGTCGTCAGTCCAGACGATGTACTAATTACACACCTGGAAGATGTTGTCAAACGCCATGGAGCCGAACTGCTGTCGCTACAGGTAACGCAAGACTTGATTGAGGCTCAACGGGATCTGAACCCAATACTTGTTGAGTCGGTAATGGCCGATCAGGCCTTGACGCCTGTCGATGTACAAAAAGTACTCAAACTACTCCTAGAAGAACAGGTACCGATTCGAAACTTGCAATTAATTTTAGAGACCCTGGCTGATTATGGGCGTGAGACAAAAGAGGCAATTGAACTGGCAAATGCAGTTCGACAGACGTTACGACGTGAAATTATCAACCGCTTTCTAACCGAAAATGGCAACTTAGCTGTGGTCATGCTCTCGCCATCCTTACAACAGACGCTTAATCAAGCGATTCAAGCAGGTGAAGGGGTTAATCCAACGATTATCCGACAGACGCTTGAAAACCTATCTCAACATATCCAGGCGGCCTCTAATCGTGGTATTCGTCCTGTCGTCCTGGTCTGCCCTGCTACTATTCGCTATCAGGTTCGCAACTGGATTGCGGCTTCCCTACCTAGTTTGCCTGTCATCGCTTACGAAGAGATGTCCCCTAACGTAGATTGGGAGACCATTGGCATCGTTGAACTAACAACGGATGAAAGCGAGATGCCTGAACAGAGTTAACCACACCAATGCGGATCAAAACCTACGAAGCTGAAACCATGCAGGAAGCGCTACGTCAAATTAAGGAGGATTTAGGAAACAGTGCTCTGATTCTGAATACGCGCTACATTACTCGAGGTGCCAAGTGGTTTGGTCTGGCCCCCGGTAAACGTCTGATTGAGGTCGTCGCAGGATTGGCCAGTTCCAAAGTAACATCAACGGTCGAAGAGGTTGCTGAAGAGACGAAGGAACAAGGGGTGACCGGCAAGAATGTCGAAGCCGTCGCGCTGCAGAATATTCGGAACGCTCTAGACGGGATTTATCAGCGACAAGTCGAGATTGGGATTAATAAAGAACTGGCACAGAGACTGGTTTACATTTTAGATGATATTTTCGCGCAACAGCTATCACAGCAAAAACCGCTGGTTGAAGAAGATGTCCGGTCAGAGTTCAACCGGCGGTTAGGGCAAACGATTCAGGTTTCCGGCGGGTTGGATTTCAGTCGAGAGGAACAGCAAATTATTGCACTGGTAGGCCCAACAGGTGTTGGGAAAACAACGACGGTAGCCAAGCTAGCGGCCATCTCCTCGGTTATGAACCATAAATCGGTTGGTCTGATTAGTATTGACGCCTACCGAATCGCAGCCTACGACCAATTAAAGACCTATGCTGAAATCATCGGTCTTCCGGTTGAATTAGCATTGAGTCCACAAGGAGCGAGAGTTGCCATCGATGGTTTTGCAGATAAGGATATCGTTATCGTCGATTCTGTTGGTCGTAGTCCCAATCACGAAATCCATATGGCCGAACTTCATGGGTATATGCAGGCGATTAAACCGACAGAAGTCCATCTCACCACTACGGCTTCAGTCAAGTTTGACGATTATGTTCGTATTGTTGATCGGTATCGAACGCTGGAGGTTAACCGATTAATTTTCACCAAACTCGACGAAACAACCTCTTTGGATACTCTGGTCAATGGGGCTTATTACACCAGATTTCCGTTAAGCTATTTAGGGGTTGGTCAAACCGTTCCAGATGATCTGGAAATTGCGAAGATAGATAAGCTCTCCGACTTCCTATTACCGGCTAAGGAGTTACAACCCGTAATCAATAAGTTGAATCCCAGCAATTGAGGGCCCCTCAATAATGAATACCGTTGTTGCATGGTCTATTGTCATTTGACAGTTAATATGTTAAAATCGGAAAATGTCTGACACTGGAGTCAATAACGAATCTATCGATATGACAGATCAAGCGGCAAGTTTGAGGAAACTGGCTGCCCCTTGTCGCGCCGTCGGTGTAATTTCGGGTCAAATCGGTCTTGGGCATACAACTGTACTCGCCAGTTTAGCGGTTGAATTAGCGCAGCAGACAGATTGGAAGATTTTAATTTTCAGCCAAAGGAAGCATCACCCACATGACAATCGATCAGCTTTGTTGCAGATTTTGGGGGGTGGGCTAGATACAGGAACAACACTTACTGATTTACCTTTCGAGGCAAAACTCCTATCCAGTCGGTATGACAATCTAGATCTATTTTATCTGAGTGAAAATGCAGCGTTTTTAGCTCCTGAGGCTGTAGACCAGATTCACAAATTAGAAGCTCAACTAAAAGAGATCACACGGAACTACGAGTTCATCTTGTTGGACTTTGGGCAAGTAATTGAAGACGCAGTTGCTACGCCGACCGCGTTACCAGAAGAAATTATTACCTTTACCACACCAACAAAAGACAGTCGGACCCAGTGTTATACACTGGTCAAAGACCTCTTAAAAAATGAGGCCAATGCGCAAATTAACCTGATTGTTAATATGGCCTCGAGTTCGGTCGTTGCCGACAATGTCGCACAAAGTGTCCAATCGGTAGTCAAGAGATTTCTCGATCACGAGTTACAGACCCTGGGCAAGATTTTACTCGATCCTGATATGATCAGTGCTACTCGACATGGTCTACCAGTTACCGATATGCTTCCCGAAGCACCGATTTCTGAGTCAATTCAGAAAATCGCGGCTCGACTATGTGAGAACCACGACCAACATAAAATAACCTTAGTTAAACTTGGCGCTTTGCTGGTGCAAAACTTTGTCGCCAGCGCGAAAAACCGAACCTCAAAATTAGGATAGCTTACTTGGCTAAAAATCGGGATAAGGAGAATCATCATGGCTGAAGAAATGGAAGGACTGGAAGCTGAACAGGAAGAATTTGAGTTAGAACCGATATCTCGAAATGTGACCCTGCGGTTGCGTGTAGGGCTGAAATATGAAACCGTTGAATCAGAGATTATCGAGATTCAGGAAGACGGGAAAGTTGTTTTGATCTCCCCCATGTCTGGTAGCCGACCTCGTCCGGTGCGAGCCGGCAGCAAGATCCAGATTTTCCAAGAGATTGTGGGTGGGAAAGATCTAGAAACTGAAGTTACCGCCGTAGAGCAAGCTTTTAACGCTGAGCAGGAACAGTGGATCGTCGTAACCGAACAGGTTGGTTTCGAAACAGAATGGGTAGTTCGAAGTCGAGAGTTCGTTCGTGAACGCTGTAACTTCCCGGTTCAACTAGCATTTCGTGATCAGGTAGAGGATGGTCCGTTCTATGACTGCAAGACAGAAGATCTAAGTGGTTCTGGGATGCGGGTCCTGGTCGAACTAGAAGATCGAAGTCTATTTTCTGTTGGGGAGGAACTGGCTGTCATTCTGGACATTCCTGACATTCTGGGGGATAGTGGTGAACAGATTGTCGAAGGCCATTTGCTACCCGCTTTCCCGGGCACTATTGTTCGTCGTTTCGTTCTGGATACCCGTGGTGGTGCAGGTGTCCAGTGTATTCTCGGGATCGGCTTTGACAACTGGTCCGAAGAGGACGAAGACATTGGCGATTATCTACTGCGCTACGTCTTGAAATTGCAGATTCGTAACCAAGCGTTACAACAAGACTAGGTTATATTAGCGGATGATTAGGCGAATTACAGCACTATTGAGCCTCGTCGTTTTTCTGGTTGTCTTCGTCGGTAAACTGCGGGCAGAAGCACCTAATAGTGGGGATCTTTATCCATCTTTTCAATGGGCAGTTTACGCCTTCCTGATTATTCTTCTGCTGGGATTGGCTGGCGACTATTTGATAACACTAAAAACCTTTCGAAAGCGACCGCAGGATCCTGAAGAATAACCGGAGTTCGAACGTTTGATGCCTGTCGACAACGAAGACAATCTATGGCACCGTTTTAAGGTTGAAGGAGATTTGGACGCACGCGAAGCGCTAATTCTGAAATACACAGGATTGGTCAAGTACGTGATCAACCGTCTGGGGATCAATCCACCATCAACGGTTGATTTTGGTGACCTCTACAATTGTGGGATCGCAGGATTGATTACTGCTGTGGATCGTTTTAACCCTGAGTTAGGCAATAAATTCCAAACCTATGGTACCTGCCGTATTCGAGGCGAAATTCTAGACGAGTCGAAGCGGGTGGGCTGGATACCCCGGCCCTTGTACAAAAAGTACGGCGAGGTCGAGCGCGTCAACGCTGAACTGGAAGCACAATTAGGTCGAACGCCTAGAACAGAGGAGGTCGCCAATGCCCTGGAGATGGATCTTGACGAATTGAACGGGATTTTATCCGACTATCGGCAAGCTTCTATCTCTTCACTCTACGATGTCATCAGGGAGAATAACGAAGATGGTACAGTTTACCTAGTCGATATACTCTCAGATCCAAATGTAGACGTAACAGCCCCGGCCGAAGCCGAAGAGCTGCGTCAGTTGGTTGCGCAGATGATTGACCAGCTACCGGACAAAGAGAAATTAGTTGTCGAACTTTACTATCAGAAGGAACTAACCCTGAAAGAGATCGGCAAAATCATGGAGGTTTCTGAATCCCGTGTGTCACAGGTTCACAGCCAAGCCATGTTACGTATCCGAGGTCGTTTGAAATTGTTGCTTGAATAGATTGACAACCATCAAGTCGATACGTTCGCAAGAGTAGAAGGAGAAGTTAAAATGCCGCTGAATATTCCGCCGATTCACGCTTCAATCGCCCAGACCAATAATCCACAACAAACGCAGGTTCAGCAACAGACCCCTCAGTCACAACCGATGGCGGTACCCGAGACCGGGTTGGAACATAATATGCTCCGCTTAAGCGACTATAGAGATGCTGAGGTACAAGATGTGCCTCGAACGGGGAACGATGAAATTCAAGAGGAGGACGGGCAACAACGAAATCCTCGATATTACCAACCGAGAAGCGGGAAACGCCGACGCTCCATCAAGCATCGTCAGGCCATTGATCTGGACGCAAGTTACCTTATCAATGTCCGCCGTTAAAAGGGTATAAGTAGTAGCAAATCAGACACCTCGTTCAGGAGTACGGAATACAGGAATGGCCATGCCGGAAAAATCTTTAGATCAAACTGATTCAGTTTTAGATTCTCCGACTCCACTGTCTGATGTCCATCTACAGACCACCATTTCAGAGTTGGAAGCAGAAATCGACGTTGCCAAAGGGCGACAAAGAGATCTGGACGAAACCCGCTCCCGAATTGAGAAGCTGAATCTGCAGCTCCAACAGGCCAAACGGGAAACGGAAGAGGCTCGCAACTCGATGGATGTCTTACGCATCGAGGAAGCACGGGTACGGGCTGAACTTGAAGTAACCAAAGCCCAACGACAGAGGGCCGAGCAGGAAACTAAAGCCATCCAACCGGTGATTAATGAATTCCGCCAGGGAGTTGAGCGGACTACGATCTCTCTCCAAGATGCAAGACACAAACTCAAGTCCGCTAAAGCCTTACGGGATGCTGAAAAATCGGAAATTGAAAAGGTCAAGCAGGCACTCTACGCAGCGGTGGCGTTAGAAGCACAGATTCAGGCCGAAACTGAAGCAGCGCGATCAAGTGCTGAACGGGATCGACAACAGACCGAGGAAATTCAAAGTCGTCTCCAGAATTTGCGGGAACAGTCAGAGAAGATTCGGTTATCTGCGGACCAAGCACAAATCGAATTGCAAAGCTCGCGTGTTGCTGAATCAAAGATTCAAGTTTCTGAAGAATACTTGCCGGAAGAACGAATACTTGAAACTGACAATAGTCAAGGTGAAAATATTGATCAAGTCGATGGCCTATCACAAGAATTAACGACCTCTCTTAGCAGATCTGCCTCACGTTTAGCCATGCTGAAAGAGATCTTGCCTGAAAATGTGGATCTTGGCCAGGACAAATCCGAATTGCCCTCGCGCTTGATAAAACAGCCGAAGCTAGAGGCAATTTCGTCCCCGTCTGAACCTACCGAAATAGAGGGCCTGCCTGAAGAAAACGAACAGGCCTCAGCCGAAGACCACACGCTTATTTCCGATGAAACCTCCTTGCCCGCTACCGGGCATACGACAGCCCCGGGTAAATTGGCCGATGCTACTGAGCAAATCTATCAACTGGCGGACGAAGGAAAGGACGTAGTTGAAATCTCTCGTCTCGCTAATATTGCGCGGGGAGAGGCTGAGCTACTCCTACGAATGAGGAATCTCAAATTTAGCCAATGACAAGCCAGATCAACCGCAAAGTTAATCTCAGATTCTCTGCTGATCCGGATGAAGTTGAAGTCTATTCGGGTGAGTTGTACACTGTGACCTTAGAGTATATTCGGGTCGTGTTAACCAGTGTACTTCCCAATCCGACCAATTTTGTCGATCAGGTTGTCACCGTTGAAGAGCGGTCTGTTGGCGAAACTGTCAGGAGTTATGAATCAACGGTAATCGATGTCGAAACCAGCGAAGACGATGTAGAACCCACGTCTTGTGTCTTAATTCTTCGCCGCCCGGCCCAGTTCCAGGAGCGCCGGTCCCCACGGATAGATGTCAATTTCCCGGTAACGATTAGACTGGAGCAGGATCAGCTCGATGCTCAAGCCGGAACCTACGAAGCGTTAGCCAGCAACTTGAGCGTCTCCGGCCTCTCGGTCATTCTCGGGTTAGCCAACGAAAGAGAATTGGATCGAGGTCAAATCGTTAGTGCGACCTTTGAGCTCGAATTAGAAGAGGCATTGGTTTTTACCCTCAACGCGCAGATGGTTCGCAAACGGCTACTCGACTTTGGTGGAACCTCGAATAAATATATGGTGGCATTCAACTTTATCGAAGTTTCGCCAGAGATTGAGGATCAAATTAGCCGCTGTATCTTTACTCATCAAGTGGGTTTTGATACTAGCGATGCGGATAGTCTTAGTAGTGCGGAATCTAACCAAATCCCCGCTCTCAAAGCAGAGATCTACCGCCTACAAGAACAACTGCGAACAGCCTATCTCCAGATCAAAGAGGCTGAAGAGTCACGCATCCGCTCTGAGACTATCATTGTTCAGCTAACTCGAAAGCTAAACGAACAGGGAACGATCATCAATCGCCAAAGTTGGTGGAAGTTCTGGGATCAGTCCGACGATAACTAAAATCGGGTCAAGATCCTGCCCTCACCGTCGATAATTATCATTGTTTGACAAGCATAAAGTAATTGGTAAGAGGAGATTTTAGATGTCCCTACAAGCAACGGGGCTAATTTCAGGTTTTGATGTCAATAGTATAGTTGATGATCTGATTAAGGCGGAGAGTGCGCCCCGTCGGCGTCTGGAAGAACGGGAAAGGATTCTGGCCGCCCAACAGGATCAGCTCAAAACCATCAATTCCAACTTGATGTTGCTTCAGAGCCGTGCTGCCAGCCTGGCTGACCGAACATCGACCCTGCAGAAAATTGCCACCTCCTCAGACACTTCAATTTTGGAAGCCACAGCGGCTACTGGTGCCCCGCGACAAAACCACGAAATAGAAGTCGCCCAACTGGCAACTAGTTCGAAAGTTTCTAGTACTTCTGCTATCAGTAACCCAATTGCACTCAACCGCCTGGCAAAGCTTACGCTAGAGGGAACAAGCGATACAGGATCTTTCTACCTCGATAATTATAGTAGTACACGCACAATTAGCCTAACGACCAGCACAGATCTAGATGACATTATTGGAACCAGCGGTCTAACTTTTGTGCCTAGTGAAGACACCTATCAAAACCTCAGCTATAAAGCAACCTACCGTGGAGAAGGGGCCGATGCGCGCTTATCTGTAACCAAACGCGTCAGCAAGCGTGATACCGATGCTAATGGAGCCGTAGTTCTTACGGACCGAACCAAATCCCTGGTTGCTAATCCAATTACTTTCACTGATACGGACACCAATACCACATCAATACTGGGTCTATCTGCCAATCCACAAACCATCTTTGGTACTGGGGATGCTTACGACGCCAATTCCAAGCAATTAAGTTTGGATGCCAGCAATCAAACCCACCTTTTAGGGGCAATTCGCATTGTCGAATCCCAAAACTCCGGTGCTAGTACGGTTAGTAGTGGCTTGTCCAGTAGTGCCAGTGCTACCTCATTCGTTGTAGCTTCTGGGAGCCAATTCACCGTTGGTGACACAATTGTGATCGATAATGAGCAGATGGCGGTAACTGGTATCAGTAGCAATACGCTAACAGTCACCAGAGGTGTTAACAACACAACTGCGGTCACTCACAGTAACAGTGCTAATGTTTACGGCGATATCGTTCGAGTTTCAACCGACAGTATCGGTAACATTGCCAAAAGTGATGTCCTGACTTTTACTGGCGGCAGCCTGGGAACATCAGCTGTGACAGGAACCGTACAAGGAATTGTAAATATAGAAACGGGTACCTTTTCTATATCTGGTGATGCGGCCAGCTCCGACCTGACAGAGGGAGAGATTACAGCCAATACTGGTGCCGGCTCTTCCGCTAACGCCTTTACGGTCACCGCTCTTACGCCTGGTGCATTTACCGTTAATAACAGTACCTACTACGTGCCAAAGGTCTTGGACAGTAGTTTGGCGGTTAAGCAATCGAATACCAATAATATCGCTACTACTCAAACATTGGCTGAGGTTAGTTCTTCCATTACTGCTGGGACAATTACCATTAATGGAACTTCCGTATACGTTACCCCTTCGACATTGCTGAATGGAGCCCTAAACAACTCTACGACTACTGTTACCGTTGATGATGGTTCCGTATATTCCTCAGGAAATAAGATCATTGTTGATAGTGAGGAGATGGAGATTACGGGTATCAGTAGCAATACGCTAACGGTTACTCGTAATACTAATAGCGCAGGCGCCGCCGCTCATGTTGATAACGCTCCAACCTCACTTCGGGTCGAAGACGCGACTGTTGCCAATCTGCTGTCACAGCTTAGTAGTGTCTCGGGGATTACCGCATCTCTAACCGATGGTGGCAGGATTCAAATCAAAGCCGCTGCTGGGGTGTCTATTTCGGTTCAAGATGGAACCAGCAACTTGGCCACTCAACTCGACTTTAGCCAGGGGATTACCAGTGGAAGATCTCTAAGCGAATTTGGTGTTAATGCTGGGACTTTTACGATCAGTGATACGGCTACTAGCACTTCTACAACCATCACAATTACCTCTTCTACTTCACTAACCACAAGCTTG
>PACG01000209.1 GCA_002699335.1 Candidatus Poribacteria bacterium | reverse complement strand
TTCCCAACATCATTTCGCAATCAGTCTGGTGTTTGATGTCAGTTTGTTATCAATATATCAACACACCATCATTATCGTAATCACCAAAAGTGGCTGCTCGGCTGACCTTTTCGAATGCCAAACCGGTTTGGTCGCTGATATTTCTAAACGTTCCATCAGACAGATTTCGAAAAAGTAGATTTTTTTGTGGAAACATAACGTGCTGATTGACCTGATAGATATTATCCATGACATGACCATTGGCCACGAAAATGTCTTTATAACCATCGTTGTCGTAATCGAAGAAATCGATTCCCCAGCCGAGATAGTTATAGGTAACTTCAGCTATACTCGTCGTAATGGTGGCATCGGCAAAAAATTCGCCGTTCTGATTACCATAAAGGGTGTTTGTTTAGTTCTGAAAGTTGATGACGGTCAGGTCGAGCAAACCGTCGTTGTTGTAGTCACCAAAACAGTTCCCATGCCAGCTTCTTCGTCTTCCATACGCGGTAAGCGACACCGAGCATAAGCGCGACTTCCTCAAATACACCATCTCCCCGATTACGGAACAGAAAGTTAGGATCGCGGTCGTTGGCAATATATAGATCTTGAGCTCCATCGTTATCGTAGTCACTGAAAGTTACACCCAGTTCATGACCGGCGGCAATATCTAAAATTCCACTTTGGGACGATAAAATCGGTGAAAGTTCCATCTCCGTTGTTTCGGTAGCATACATCGGCGTCAGGTGGATAGGAACGTGGCCCACAATCAACCCATATACCCCATTTTTCACATTTCCGGTCCTGCTCGAGATGATATTCAGCATAATTGGCAATATAGAAATCCAGTAAGTCATCATTATCAATGTTGCCAAAAGCACAACTGGTTCTCCACTGTTTATTAGCCAGACTGGCTCGTGTTGAAACATCTGTGAAGGTGCCATCTCCGTTATTTTGGTAATAGGCATTAGGGCCGAAGTTGGTAATGTAAAGATCCAGGTGACCATCGTTATCTCGTAATCTCCAACTGTACATCCAACCCCATAGCCTGTATCTCCAACATTCACGGTGTCTGTAATGTTAGAAAAGGCATCGTCTCCATCGTTGCGATAAAGGGTATTCGACCTAGATCTTTCTGGCTCAACTCCAACCTAATCGGTACCATTTACCAAATAGATGTCCAGGTCCTCATCCTTATCGTAGTCGAAGAAACCGCCACCGAAGCCGAGAAATTCATTGAACAATCGTAATCTGCTATTGCCATCTGTATGTTGAAAGCTGATTTCGGATGATAATGTCTCATCAGAAAAAATAGGAACAGGGGATACATTCTCTGATGGAATAAGATTTGAGGCCGAATAGGAGGAAGACGTGATAGTCGCAACCCAAAGAGTAATGGTAAGCCACCATAAAAATCTCGCTAAAATTAAATCTCTCACGTAAAGCTCTTTTCAAAGGTAAAACGAGAAACCAGATACTATTTCTCTATGTGCTTTCCCTCGAAGAGAAGGCCATCTATCCTATAACCAGGATGAGTCAACCGAAATGACGGAGCGTCCACTACCCATGGATGACCGCGACTAAACTTTCGGTAGGCTCTGTCTGCTACGTCTCATCACACCAACCTGTTAGCGTAGCGTATCTCTACTGAAATTCTCCTGTTGTTGATCTGTGAGCGATTATCGCTTGGCTGGCGAGTCAGTGAGTCCTTAGTAAACCCGAAATCTACTCTGACATTTATTATATCATCTTGCTCTACAGATCTGTAGACAGATCGTTTTTCAGACGCATCCGAGACGAGAAAGAAATTATTGCATCAACTTTACTCCAATTCCTAAAAAGTAAGGAGGGATTTTCAATGTTGAAAGGATTTATCANTANTCTAATCGCTCTGATGGTTTTTGTACCCATCAGCGTAGCTGGAACCTTAATAGAAGATTTCGATGATGGTGACGATGNAGGTTAGGAGCGTTCACCTCAGAACAAGGATAGCAAGGTTTGGGGGGGTAGATAAAAAAGAGAAGGATATGAAGTTCGATCCGAAAGNTATNGGTTGGAAGGAAGCTATTTCCCAGATGAACTTTGTTGGGACNGNCCAGGNAAAAAACGTCCGGGAGGGGAAGGACTATGACATTGAAGTCGATATTAAACTCAAAGAAGCAGCCAATTATCCTGGTGGTCCCAGGGGACGCGTTGACCTGAAAACAGGTAGTCATTATNTGGTGTGGTTATATCCGGCCTCAGGTGAACTCAAACTGTATAAAAATCCAGGTTGGGACATTAACGCGGGTATAAAGACCATAGGTGCAGGCAAATTTAAGCCGAAGGTCGATGAATATCACAAGATCAAGCTAAGCATACGTGGCAGTGATATTAAAGTCTATTATGATGACAACCTCGAAATTGAGGCCAAGAATAAATCCCACAAACAAGGTACGATCGCGGTCGGCAGCCAGAATAGGGTCGTTTACTTTGACAATATCAAGGTAGGAGGACCAGACATTCCAAACACGGATATAAGCTCTGTTGAGTCTATCTGGGCACGGATAAAAGCCGACAACTAATGAGTGGGTAGTGAATTGTCCTTAATTCTCAATTGTCTTCTCTGCACTTGGTCGCGACGCAACAGCAACCAGATCCTTTTTGTCCCTAAAGCGTTACGATGACTTTAGGGACTGATCATCCTTCCTAATTGTCCAATTGAACTGTGTGTTGGAATTCTAGGCTGTTACTGATATTTTGAAAGTCCTTATCAGCCCTGGCCGTCCTGGCGAATTTTTTATCCGACCCGACAGCTTTTTTCAACCATTCTACGGCTAGCCCTTTCTGTTTTCTCAGAGCATAGATAGCAGGCGATGTTATAGTGGGCTGCTCCTAGCTCAGGTTCGATCTTAATGGCCATAAGTACTGATCTAGGGCTCCGTCCAGGTTTTGCCAAGATGAATAAGTTCTTCCTAAGTTGACGTGAGCGGAAACTGATTGCAGGTTGAGGTCAATTGCTATTTGGAAAGATTCAATCGCTTCTTCCAAATTATGTCTTTTGTAATAAATTAGTCCTATACTGTTATAGATTACAGCCATATTTGAATCTATTTTCGAGGCGCGTTGGAACTGAAGCATTGCTTCATCCAGCATCTCTTTTCTAGCATAGCTAACCCAAGCTGGTAATATCCTTCCACCGCATCCGGATAATTGCCACTGATCTGGTGGCACTTTTCTATTTCCTGATCTATGGCACGTAACAGGTGAAACTGTTCTAATTCTCTCTTTCCCTTTTCTAATTGGCCTCGTCTAAAATAGATTTGTGCCAGATTATATCGGACATTCGAATACTAGGGGTTGAGTTGGATGCATTTCCGGTATGCTTCTATCGCTGGGTTCAACTCTCCCATGAGACCCCGAATAACTCCGACATGGAAATGGGCTTCAGTTAGGTTGGAATCTATTTGTATTGCCCTCTGATACTCGTCATTAGCTTTAGTGAGTCGCCCCTCATATTTTATAAATGGTGCCTAGATTGTCGTGAACTGCGGCTACATCAGGCTCTAGCTTTAACGCTTTTTGATATACTGTTTTAGCTTCACTAAACCAACCCAATACCATATAGGTGCTTCCTAGAGCGTGATACGAATCGGCGGAATTGGGCCAGAGTTGGATAATTCGCCTGTAAGTTTGAGCAGCCGCCTCATATTGTGCATCTTTTAGATAAGCAAAACCGAGATCTTTATAGGCTTGACTGGAATCTGGGTTCATCTGAATTACCTGCGGATAAGTGACTATCGCCTCCTTAAATGCATTTTGCGGTAGGAATACGGAGACCAGGCTAGCATAGGCCACGGGCAGGTCGGGTTGGCGTTTTATTGCTGTTTGAAACGACTGCCGTGCTATCTTATAATCGCCTTGCTTAGCATATTGGAACCCTAAGCGGGCAAAAAAATCGGCACCGGCCTGCGGGCCGTGGCCAAGGTCAGAGGCCTCCTGGCGTCATCCTTGGCTAAAACGATTTCCTCCTCAATAGGCCTGCCCTTGATGGGGGAAATATGGTCATTCCCCGGCGGATAAGCATAATTGCCGCAATCCATATTAATAGTGACCAAACTAATGAATATGAATTTGACGATGATTTTAGTGTTCAAATAATTCCTAATCCTGATTGTCGTTGAAGATGCCGCGTTACTAATAGGATTGTTGTCCCTAAAGGTAGCGTGGGCGGAGACGTTGATTGATCATGGTTGCCAAGACCAGTTACCCCGGTAGCTTGAATAAACAGGCCCAGAAGTTTTGTTTAGGAAGGAGGACGACCTCATCTCCAACGTTTCTCAGTTATTCAAGGGATTGTATGCTGACTTGCTCGCTGCATAACCAGTTGCACTTATTACTTGAAANCACCTCTGTTACAAACTTAGNATTAAACTGTTAGCAATTTCAAGGTCGTGTTTTTCGATCTCACTTGGAGGTGCGTTGTCGAAGCGGAAATTGAGTTCGACGTTCAGCGAGATGCGTTTTGACAGGCGAACACCGAAACCACTTTCAACCAGCAGACGAAAATCGTTTGTATTATTCGGGCGCATCTGGAAATAACCGGTCGTTGCAGTGCTAAACCGATCATCGATCTGCCAGATCAGCGTCGCATAGTTCGTCGAACGCAGAATNCTCGTCTCGATCTCGCCCAATTTTTTGTTATCGATCAATTCGTTTTCCCACATCGCACCGATACCTACATAAAGATCGATCTGCCATTTTTCGTTCGATCTCAGCGGCGAAAATCGAAAGCCACCGCCAGCCAAATTTCGATCTTTCAAAAGAATTGATTCGCTGTATTGCTTTTGCAAAAAGCCTTCGATCATCAACAAGGAATTAAATTTACGAATCCCGCGAATGTGGATCGTGCCACGACTATCGAACGTGTTAGCATCTTTTTTTCTATATTGTAAATTTCCAATCAGAAAGGTGTGATATTCCGTCGTGAGATAATCAGCCCGGATCCGCATCCGAGTGGTTAATAGATCGACATTTCCGGTATGGCGAGAAAAACTTAAACCGATCGAGTTGTAGAAACCGGACTGTTGCTTAATCTGTTTCATCGTTTCGGCATTGAACACGTTAATCTGCCCCTCTGCCAAAACNACGATACAAAGCAAAAATAAAAGTCGAAATACAAATTTCATTACTGTCGAGAATTCAACTGTGAAGTGCAATATCTGAGGAACGGTTATAAGAATACTTCAATCGGCAACTTGAAACCCCAACATTTCCAACTGAAAAAAGAATCCCAGCGATCTCAGCCGTTACTAGAAGCCATTTCAAAACTGTCTCCATGTAATGAGGATGCAAGCAACGTGAAAGAAAGCTTGGTACATATGAATCTCTCTTGNCCAACCAACAACTAGCCTTCGGCAGTTTTGCCGCCAGGCAAAAGTCGGCTCAACCTGNCATCGACGCCTGTAACACCGAAATTTNCCACCATCCTCATNTTTCTTTTTCTGGTTGTTTTTACGCTACGGACAGATCAATTCAATACCGCGCTTCAACAACCTTTCGCCAAGTGGATCACTGTCGTACTCCTTATCGGCTATGATGCGGACAGGATTTTTCCGCGGCTGACCACCACCATCCACTTTGTCCCCTTTGGCTCTATTCGTCCAGTTCTGAAAGGAACTTAGGCCATATTTTGAGCCAAACACCTTGCTCTTCCCATTGCTATAATCTTCGCCAGCTATGGATATCGATCAGCTAAGTCGTTCCAACTGGCACCACTCCGCAATAGCCAGATAATGCGGTCAAACACTGCCCTGTTGCCTCTGGGCTTTCGTCCACCTTTGGCTGAAGGCTTAGGTTTTGGACGCCAGGGTTCAAGTCTTATCCATTGCTCCACCGTAACAAATGGGTTCTGTTTGGCCATAAAAAGATCCTTTTTACACCCAACTAGACATAACTCCTTTTAGAGGCGCAAGTTTAAATTGTATTTAGTTTTGAAATAGCTTCTCGCGAAGTTGAAGGCTGTTGTTGTGGTTCTTCTTTTCCCAAACAGGTTCCCAGAGGCCATGCATCGTTAAGATCAGACTGAAATAAACTTCGGGTGGTAGTGGATGGATATTCTTCGCCACAAAGAGATCACCGAATTTTTCAAAGGGAAGCGGTTTCAACCTGTTCAGCGAAGAGATGGCAAAGATTAACCATGGCAACAGCAATGAAATATAAACCCAGAAAATGGGCATTCAATCGCTCGTATCTCACCGGCCAAGCTCTGAATTTGTCAACCTAGGTAAATGNGCCCTCGATTCCAAACCTGTTTTTGTATCTTTCCTGGTTGAACATCCCTTTTCTCCCACCCTATGATTTTGGCCATTTCGCCTGTTTCCTTTGATCTTGGGGTTGACTCCATGCTTGAAGTTATCGCTGATCACCAGAAAATTGTTGGTCCTTNCTTTCTTACCTGCCCGCTAAACGATCGACTTCCCGCCTTTTTTTGATCTTGTAAGTGATCCGATGCAGTCGGCATGAAACGTGGGTTAAGGNCCTCAGTCCTTGGCGGTGAAGATCTCCAACCGCCTTGGGGACGGTTTGGTCATTGCAATGCAGTTGTTTAGCGATTTGACTGCAGCGTTGCCCNTTTGCGCTGGAGAGTAATATCTAGCAACGGNGGACTATAAATGCATCCGAGGATGCGTAATCCTTTTTCCATCGCATGGCNCTCTTCTGGACTCAACTCTCGNACATAAATTGGTTGTCTCAGGCCTATTATTATATCTTCTTATTCTCTTTTCCCTAATACNCTCTTTGCTTTCGCACTAGGCCTATATTGAAACCTGAATCTAAGAGAACTAGAGCCTGCAACANATTAGTCGCTGGATGAAAACACATCTGATCCTGTCCATTGTCCATCAGCCTCTTTATTTATCAATCTACCTTGACGAACAAAGAGGCGGCGGAACNCNGCCTCGTTATNTACGCAGTAAAAAGAAAAATAAAGAAGCACTATAGCTCCCATGACCGAAGGGGAAACCTGAAAAACTGAGTCAGTATCGAGCCAAGACCATCCCTGATTAGCGATCGTAACCGAGGGAGACTGGGAGGCAGATACGATCATTGGTCAGGCACACAAACAGACCTTGATTACTGGAAGTTAGGATTAGCACTGATAGCCAAGATAGATAGACTTACGAAAGGGAAGAACGAAAGAAGCATCGCATACCANCACCTTCTCGACCATGGGAAAGAGCTTNGCAGTCAGCAGGCAATCACCTAGCAATGGGAATGCGACTNTGTGTTTTGCACATGCCTACGTGTCCTGGGAACGAGGAGCCAATGAAAATACCAATGGTCTGATCCGTCAATACTTTGCAAAAACAGAGGCTTTAGAGCGACCACNGATAAGGAAATCGTTCAGGCCATGAAGTGATTAAACAAATAGGCCTCGGAAAAGACTAGTTCAAACACCCAATNAGGTGTTTTTTTGGAGTAAATCATCCTGTTGCACTTACCTGTTGAATCCAAGATTCAATAACCGCTATATATTTATGATTTATTGGAAAGCGTCAACTGTTCCAGTAAGCGATCGATTTTGCGGAATTGCCAGGTCCAACGGGCGTTATAGAGAAATTGCCTTAGATCGAAACGGTTATCTTCGGGGGAGTAAGATTCAGCGTGGTAAGACGGGGTCATAGTCGTCATTTTGTGGCGATTGACCGAATAATAGTAAAAGAACTGCTTGACCTTATCTGCTACCTTCTCTGGTGATAAATGTGACCATTCGTGGATCAATTTCTCGAACATGCTGACGGGACCGCATCGATAAACCTTGCGTAAAATACCAAAACGGCTTAATTCGTCGTAGGTCATTCCCATATCGGTTTCGTCTTCTTGACTATAACTCTCAGTAATTGGTTCCAACTCTGCTGTCGGAGGGGCTTCGACTACATCGACTAGGGCTGAATAACCGAGATGTTCCGCCGCCCAGCGCAGGAAACGTCGCAAGTCGCTTTTGCTAATGCCGCCGATTGGATTAATATCAGCACTGCTACAGTCGTATTTGGTGACGTATCCACGCAAGCTTTCGTCCACATTGGCACTTCCCAAAACTAGCAATCCGACTTCACGATTCCGTACCCACGGCAACAGTTGCGCCAACACATAAGAGAGCACCATCCGACTTCGAGCCTGGATGTTCTGGAGAGCTAAGTTTTCAACTGTAGAGCCTCCGTTAATCTTGAATTGGGGCCTTTTGCCAGTCAGATGAACAAACAGGGCTAGAAAGGCACTCACGATTCCATCTATGTTAGCGTGCAGATGGAAGGCACCGATTTGGTCGGCAATAGCCTTGGCCCGATCTCGGGTAGATTGAGAACTGTTCTCTGAAGCCATGTAACAGGTATGCAAAATTCGGTTAGCGAATTCGCGGGCATCTGTCGGAATGTAATTGGGATCACCGACTACCTTTCGAGCATCGGCCCGCGTTTGCATGTTTCCGTCAGCCACAGACCGAACCACCAACTGGCACATCGAACCCACCAGAGCAGCGGTTGANGAGCTATCCGCTCCACCAGAAATCGGCACAAAATATCCACTGGCTCCCGAACGACGTAGATAATCCCACATCCAACAGGCTGGCCCATAGGCGATCTCCTCTTCCGGCTGATGGTACGATACCGGAATTGGCCTAGTCGGTGGAATTATCTTGGTGGTGGTTAAATCAAAATCAGCGGAAATTCGGGGAATCGAGGTAGCTTGTGCTGCTTGTAAGGATCGGCTTGCAATCGCGCCTCGGTAAGAACGNACCTCTTCCAGATCTACTGTCGCTGTTACCACTTCGACGTCATCTAGCGAAAATTGGGAACCTTGCGCTACGATCTGACCGTTGATTGCAATCAAGGCACAACCATCAAAATAGAGTCGTCCACCATCACAGCCTTGCTGGTTAGCGTAAAGATAAACGCCACCCCCTTTGGCCGTAGCACTCTGAATCAGATCTACTCTCTGGTTGAGCTTGCGGAGTTGGTGATGCGATCCTGACCCATTAGCAATAATTTCAATGCCGTCCAACCCCAGTCCGATATGGGGGCTATTAGGCGTAAACAACTCTTCGCAAGTCTCGGTCGCCAGTGCAGTGTCACGGGCGTCAATCGCAGCGATACCAAACGGAACGGTATCCTGTTGGGCCAGTGATCTGATGCTTGGTGGTAAGGAAAACGATTCGACTTCCCGCCGCTGATCCCAAGCTGTAAACCATCTAGTCTCGCGGTAGTTACCATCGGCGGCCAGAAAAATCTTGGGACGAATCAATAAGAGCTGTCTATCGAGGACGAATAGCCGACAGTTATAGCGCACATTCTTGTGCATTACTGGCATTCCAATGTCGCACAAGATTCCATCGGTGAGATCACCAGTTAAAATTTCAGCTAAAGCCTCCCAAGCGTGCAAAAAGGTATCTTCTTCCAAAAAGGCATCTTCGCAACCATATCCAGTTATCTCTAGCTCTGGCCCCAGACGATAGGTTGCTTGGCGGTCTTTGGCAATTTGAATGGAGTGTCGAATCCGGTCTGAATTACCTTCAAAATCAAGGGCCCACTGGTTAAGATTACAAGTGGCAAGGGTCGCAAGTTTCACAGTATTATCGCTTCATAGTTTATGATATTGGACCAGACAGCCATTCTATAATAAAAAAGGCGGGACAGGAAGGTCAACCTTCCATCCCGCCAAGCGGATCTGCGCATTAACCGTATCTCTAATCTAGTCGCTGCGTCAGATTTATAGAACCGAGATTGTTATTTCTCGGGCTTATCGTTCGGATCTTGGTCGGAAGTTCCCGCTTCCTGTTCCCGGTAGAACATGAAGCCATCTTCGTCTTGATCGAGTTCAAATTGGCGAACAATCTGTTGCGCCTCGCGGTAGTACTTCAACTGTTCCGGTTGGTCTAAGCTCATGTAAGCACCAAACATTTCATGAGCTTTAGCGAACTCACGAATACTGCGATAGCAAACAGCTTGCTGATAAACTGCTTCATTTCGCCAGGTCGATTGGGGGGCTTCCTTAAACAGGTTATCGTACCCTTCAATTGCTTTAGTGTACTCACCATCCAACTGGTGAAGGCGCCCGATCTGGTACAAGGCATCTGCTTGAGCAAACTTGTTTCCGGTTAGGTTTTCAGCTAGCTCACGATAGGCGAAACTTGCATTGGGATAGTTTCTCATCCTAATCCAACCGGCAGCGATATTCTGATAGTCTTGCACAATCCGATCTCGTTGGCCCATCTGATATATGTCTGCTGATGTGACTAACCGACCGGCTCTTCTCATCGCCATCGCCTTTGAGTTAGTGTACTTGGAGATATCTTCCTGATCTTGCGCAATCATGGTTAAGTCTTGACGTGATTTTTTGAGGAGTGTTTCGGCTTCTCCAGCTTCGTAAGTACCCTCGTAATCTTTAGCCACTCTAACAAATGCTCCCCAACCACCTGCGTTGGTATAGTCGTAGAGTTGGTAGAAGTACAGGTTACCAATTTTATATAGAGAACGGGGGGCGAGTTCGTGATCTTTAAACTCGACCACCAGTTTTTCGTAGTGACTAATGGCTTGCTCAAAATCACCAATTCCCACATAGGCTTCA
>PACG01000208.1 GCA_002699335.1 Candidatus Poribacteria bacterium | reverse complement strand
CGGGAGATTAAGTGGGAAATATATGAATGGGAAAAAACCAAAATCTTCACGCTATACTTTATTTCCTAAAAGGTTTTCTAGACACCAAATTGTGCGTGGGGAATCAGCCATTGAAAAATATCTAGGGCTTGCTAAAAAATATAATATCACACCGAGTACCTTTGCCAATGCTTTTGTTAATGACAGGCCTTTTGTAACAAGCAACATTATTGGAGCAACATCAAGAGAGCAATTACAAGAAAATATTAACAGTATAAATATCACCCTAACGGGAGAAATGTTAAAGGACATTGAGGATATTCATTTGTTAGATCCCAATCCTTGTCCTTAAGTATCTTACATTTAATTATGGGTTAAGACTAGTTAACATATAGCATGAAGGGCTGTACGTTCCATCATAACTATAAAAGAAACGAATTAGTTAGTCAGTTAAATAAATTGGTTTAATAGAACAGGCAATTAAATCTTAAAAAAACCCTGTTAATAAATGCCAAAAAGTTTGTCTTGAGGGGTCAAATACATGGATTTATATGAAGAACTTGTTCATGGTTCAGGATATGCTGTCTGTCCCATTGAGGACATGCCGCTTTTTAAAAAATTGAGAGATTCTTTCGTCGAGAAAATGGACATTTCTACTGAGTCTGAGAAAAATATTAATGTGGTAAGAAAGGCAGTGGCAAAAATGTCTAAGGCCGAAATCAATAGGTCAATGATTAATTTGCTAACATTCACCGACCTTTCCGAAATGATGATTAACTCCTGCACTAGTTTGGTAGAATCATTATGTGGCAAGGAACTTTTTATCCAACGTAGAGCTCATACAATTATTAACGTTCCTGGCAAAGAACATTCTAAACAATGGCCTCATTATGAGATGATGTCGGGAATTTCCCCTTTTACTTACGTGCTATGGGCTCCATTACATGATATAGAGGATGACGGAGGGGCATATCATATTGATCAAAAGGCATCATTAGAGGTAATGAAAAAAGAGCAAAAAGCTGGATTAGTTAATGGGCCTACAGTCTTTAACATGATGGAAAATCAGAAGCCAGCCCGTTTGAAATTTGGTCAAGTACTTGTTTTTAATCCATTTGTTCTTCATGGTAATGTTCCATTTAATTCCGAATTTGCTCGCATCGCATGTAACGTAAGATTCCAGAGCTATTATGAGCCACTCCTACAAAAAAATAGCGATTATTTAAAATACTATCGATTGCCCTTAATACTAGAAAGCTGAAAAATGAGCACAGCGACTATTACAACAGATGTGAATATAGGCCCATTTAAGATACCAAGTAATGGACAGAACATGATAATGAATAACTATGCAGAAAGAAATAATTTAGTTGTAGAATTGCTTATTCCAGAACCAATGATGTCAAATGCGTTGGCAACCACTCAGTGGCTACATAACGATAGAAAACTCAATAAAGTAATTCTGTGCTCAATTCATCAATTACCAGACAAGCAGGATAGAATTGATAACCTGTTAAAGAATATGGAAGGTGTAGAATTCCATTTTGCTCTTGAGGGGATATGTGGAAAGGGTAGAAGCTTCCTACTTGAGTGTATAAAAGAAGCAAAGATGTTTATGAACGCCAAAACCATCGATAGCACCAAAACAACTTGGTTAAAGTTGCATAAGATGATGAAAGAAAAGCACACGTAAACAAAAATACCTGAAGCGAATAGAACTTTTTCTAGGAAATGGGCAACCAAAGCATGAGTAAACCTATGACATTTTCGCATGAGTCTGTAGAATTAGAGTATTATGTGAGAGAAGGAATATCACCTGTACATCAGGATATCTCTGATCTGAACAAACATTTTCAGACCAGAGAAAGTCTATACCGTTTACTCGGATTAATCCCCAGTTTTTTCAAAGGCAAGGATATTATCGAAGTTGGCCCAGGATCGGGGCATAATAGTATATATACCGCTACATTACGTCCTCGAACTTATGATTTAGTCGAACCAAATCCAGTAGCTCTTAAAGACATTGCAAAAATTTTTGGCAATCTTTCCATCAAACACACCAATCCAAATATAATTCCACAATGTCTAGAAGATTTCAAAAACGATAAACAACACGACATTGCAATTTGTGAGGGATGGCTTGGAGGGATTGATGATTATGAAAAAAGTATGTTAATTAAACTATCCTCCTTTGTGAAATCGGGTGGCGTGATGCTTATTACTTTCTATTCACCGATTGGAGGAATGGCTACTTTTTTGCGTCGTTTACTTGGTTATCGTTTAATTTCTAAAAAAGACCCAATGAAAAAAAAGACTAACACCCTGGAGAAAGCATTCTCCTCTCATCTGAACACGATGTCTAGTATGAGTAGATCTCACGAACATTGGATTCAGGATAGCATATTAAATCCCCATATCTATGTTGGCATTTCAACTCCACGTCTTTTTACTCAGATTCTTGGTGATGAGTTTGTGATTTATCAGTCAGTTCCTCGGTTTGCTACAGACTGGAGATGGTATAAGTCTTTGCATGGGAAACAAAGAAAATTCAATGAAAGTTTTCTAACAGAATACGATACAATTAGTCACTGTATGATTGATTTTCGGATGGATGGAGTAAAACGTCCAACAAAAAAAAACAAGGAACTCGAAAAAATTTGTTCTGATTTTGCAATGATTGCAAAAGATAATGAGACTTTAGGGCATGGTGCATACATGAAAAATATTGAACCGCTTCTATCTAAAATTATTAGTAATATTGAAGCTGATTTGGCCCATACCACGAAAAAAGCACTGCATGAGGTGAGTACACTCTTGAAAAAAAAGGTGGTGGAAATTGATGATGTTGCAAATATGTCTGAATTTTCTGGTTTTTTTGGACGAGAACAGTGCTATTTATCAGTTACGAGAGAATCATAAGTGTCAACTTAAGTAAGTTGGTGGTTGAGTGCGACAATGGCGGGTGCAGAAGGGCCATCCTATCAATGAATGGTTGGAAAATAAGATCCACCGTCTGCAAGGACGGCTACAAAAAACGATCGAAATGAGACTGTAGGAAACCGAGAATTGGTTTGTGTGCACGTTCAAAGCTAAACTCATGTCCTGATCGGCCAAGACGATCGCGATACGAGTTAGCAGGTAGAAAATAAGGGTGGAGTAAATTTCGATCATAACGTCATTCTTGGTGCGGTAAATAATGTTCTCCAGGTGGAGTAGATGCTTGGTCTGGCTGAAAAAATCTCGACTTGACAACACAGGGCATACAATTGATATATCGATGGCGGATTGAATTAGGCCTCCAAGATATCTAGTGATATAAAAGCGCTACTGCTTCTGGTGAAACCAGCCGACCAAGCAAGCATCATCTTGAAAAAAAGGATTGGCGGTGCGGGACAATTGCACGGTCAGTCAAGCCAATTTGGCCGTCGGTACCGTGTGCGGCCAGGAGACGGTCGATTTCAGACAGGTGTCGGCCAACCAGATGTTACCGTCGGCGGGCGCCAATTTTAGCGACTAGCGGGTCATAATTGCTCTTCAGGCGCAGGGAAAAAACTGCTGTCAGCAATAATTTTCCCCATCAAGTGGAAAGACCAATCACTTAAGTCGAGCCGATAGAGACTGTTAGACTGCTGGGTAAAGAATGAGAAGTGGCTCTTATGTCGTCGGCCGGATCTAACTTGTAGTTTAGTGACAGGCGACCTTTAAGGAATACTCAGTGTTTAGCTTCAGGCTAGCGTGTCGGTGGTAAATGCTTTGGAACATCGCCTCCCGTTTCTGGCTGGAGGCGATCACACTGCCATCAACCGCAAAGGCCTGTTGGAATTGCCCCGAGGACTTGACTCCTTTGGTCCCAAGAATTCGCTGGTAACGATCTGGTAAATGATTGTACACGTCTCGAAACAAGCGCCAGTTAATTTCTTTCAATCGATTGCTCAGCACGTTCTTGGATAGCCGGCTCACTTTAGCTTGGGGAAAAAGTTGGGCTATAGCTCCCACAAATGGAGCAACGGACTTCAAGGCGAGAGTTCGGCAACCGAAAAAACTACGTACAAACAACTGCCTTCTTTTTTCACCTTAGACTGATATTGAAACCAAGCTATTAAATAAAATAAGGAGATGAATTAGTGAGGGAGTTTAATGCACTGAGCTCATATCCCCAGCCAAAAGAACGGGTTGTTGGCCCGGATATAAGAACAATAAAAAATAAAATAATTGCTTCATATCGCGATGAAANATATTACGATGGAGAACGGAATAATGGCTATGGTGGTTATAAGTATGATGGCAGATGGAAAATTTTTGTAGATGTGCTTGAAAGAGAGTATGGACTGAATGAAAAATCTTCTTATTTACAACTGGGTTGTGAAAAAGGGTTTCTGATGCATGATATTAAAGAAAAATATCCAGATGCAACGGTGAAGGGATATGAAATGTCACAGTACCCTATTGACCATGCCATGCCATCAATTAAAGATGATATTATTTTAGGTGCGTTTGAAAAACTACCTTTTTCAGATCATGAATTCGATATCGTAATAGCGATTGGTGTTGTATACTCTCTGACCTTGCGCGATTGCATTTNTTGTTTAAAAGAAATTCAGCGGGTTGGAAAGGGGAAAAGTTTTATAACCATAGGGGCTTATTATGATGAAAAAAGCAAAAGGCTTTTCAAAGATTATTGGTCATTACTTGGGTCGACTGTTTTGCATGTTGATGAATGGATTTATNTACTAAAGGAAGCCGGATATACAGGCGATTATACATTTGTTACTTCGGACACATTAAATCTTGTTGAAAACAAGTAAAATCAAATGATTGATCATATGTCAATAATTCATACTTTATGAAAGCAGCAATATTAGTTAAGCAAAATAAACCCTTGATTGTTGCACAAGTAGATATCCCTAAAGAGTTAAAGTATGGCCAGGTATTAGTCAAAATTCTTTACACGACGATCTGTGGAGCTCAAATTAACGAGTTTCTTGGTACGAAAGGACCCGACAAATTTTTACCACATTTATTNGGGCATGAAGGTTCAGGAATTGTGGAACAATGTGGACCAGGCATAACAACTGTAACAAAAGGTGATAAGGTCGTTTTACATTGGAGGAGAGGAAATGGGATTCAATCAGAAACACCTAAGTACCAATGGAATGGCAAATCCATAAATGCGGGATGGGTAACGACCTTTAATGAGTATGCAATAGTTTCGGAGAACCGCATAACTACAATACCGGATAACTCTGATTTGAAAACAGCACCTTTATATGGATGTGCCATAACAACTGCTTTTGGCATCTTACAAAATGAGGCTCATATAAAAAGCGGTGAATCGATGGTCATCTTCGGTGTCGGTGGTGTCGGTTCCGCTTTGATTATTGCATCAAAATTAATTTCCGTCTACCCAATCGTGGCCATTGACATCAATGATTCAAAACTGCAAAAAGCAATGTATTTTGGAGCAACACATCTAATAAATTCAAAGAAGGATAGTGTNAGCACAAAGATTAGAAAAATGTTTCCAAACGGTGCTGATGTTGTTGTNGAGACAACAGGACTAAATTCCGTTAAGGAATTATCCTATGAATTAACATCTCCTGAAGGTAAAACAGTATTTGTTGGCGTTACAAAATTAGGTGAGAAAGTAAGTATTGACTCAACACCTTTACATTTTGGCAAACGTTTAATTACATCTTATGGGGGCAGTTCAAATCCTTCAAATGATATTCCTCGCTTAATTCAACTCCAACAAATAGGCCGATTTAATCTTGATGGGATGATTACGCAGAAATATCCATTGGAAAAAATAAATGATGCCTTTGAATACACCATGAATGGTAATGGTTTGCGTTGCCTGATCGAAATGTAATGTGTAAGATATGGATTCAATTTGTTAAAATATAATTAATAGATTTATTTCTAAACTAAGTTGCCACGTAAAAATAGGTGTATTTTCCCGTAAAGTATATATTAGTTGTCTGATTGTATAAACTAACGAGGGTATCTTTTAGTTGTGATTCGTTCACTNCTTTTTTCCCAGACAAATGGTCTAAGGAATTCGATATACGACTCGATCGCATTTCTGAGTTTGGTTACACTTGTGAATCCTTGCCCCGAAGGATTTTTCTTGAAAAGATACTGNACCAGATTTCGATTTGGTTTAGCCAATTGNCCGATGTCGGAGTATGAATGTAAAAAGACGTTCGAGTGCTTTCACGGCCGCTCTTCATTTTTTATACGTGGAATAGTCATACAATATGGTGAGCTTTTCTTGCCCTTATGAAGTTCGGCGACGATTTTCTGGAACGGCCGGCATTATCGTATCGAAGAAGGCATGGGGNNATCTCGGTCTTATCCGTGGGGTAAACTNATCCCAGGCCGANATCCCCCCATGCCTCAGTGATGGAAGAACAGAGGGCCGAAAAACCCCAAAAATCCCCCNAAATGAAGAGCGATTCTTCGGCGATCTAGGACGAAAGGCTGNTTGATGCCTATNGTCCAACTCCTGGGCCAAGTCCAACCCATTTACTTACGGTGGNCTACGANANAGTACAGGCCCTTTCGTCGAAAGAAACATCAAGGCTACCCACCGGTGCTGAATCAAAGTTAGGAATTGAGAATAAAGATTAAAGAACTCGTTTTCAATCAAGGTCGCACATAGCTAAAGATGTCTAACAAAATCATCTCTCTCAGCAAATTAGCAGAGATAATCGATCAACTAAAAAAAGATCAGAAGTCAATCGTGCATTGCCACGGCGTTTTTGATCTCGTCCATCCAGGACATCTGAAGCATTTTGAAGATGCCAAAAAATTAGGCGATATTCTGATTGTTACGATCAGTCCTGACCATTATGTGAACAAAGGCCCAGGCAGACCTGTTTTTAACGAAAGGCTCCGATTAGAGCATCTTGCGGCTTTGCAGATGATTGATTACGTCGCTGTGAACGACACNCCGTCGGCAGTAGAAACGATTTTACATTTGAAGCCGAACGTTTATGTCAAAGGCAAAGAGTATGAAAATCTTGAGGATCTCACCGGAAACGTTGCGCAGGAAAAAGATGCGATCGGGTCTGTCGGTGGTAAAATTGCTTTTATTGGTGACGCTATTTACAGCTCCACGCAACTGCTCAACAGCTATTTCAGCGTACTGTCACCGCAGTCGGAAAATTATCTGAAAGACCTTCGGAAACGTTATTCCGCAATCGATGTCATTTTACAACTCGAAAAACTAAAAGATGTCAGTGTTGCCGTGATAGGTGAGGTAATCATAGACGAGTATTATTTTTGTCGACCTTTGGGGTTGGCAAACAAATCGGTTACGGTCAATTCGCAATATCTAANNTCCGAATCGCATNTGGGTGGAGCTGGAGGAGTNGCCAATCACATTGCAGGTTTTTGTGATAACGTTCACTTCATCAGCCAGCTTGGGGCAGAAAATGACAATAAAAATTTCATTCAACAAAAGTTACGCCCGAACATTAGCTGTAAATTTTTCACAAAATCCAAGTCGCCGACAATTGTAAAAAGGCGTTATTTAGACAACGTTTATAATCGTCTTTTTGAGCTCAGTTTTTTTGATGATCGGACCTTAGATGGGGAAGAGGAAATCGAGATTGTCACCTATCTGAAAATGGTACTCGATCAATTTGATATTGTTTTAGTCGCCGATTATGGCCACGGNTTCATCTCAACACCGACTCTGATTGNCACGATCTGTTCGGCCAAGTCATATCTCGCAATCAACACACAAACCAACAGTGCCAATAAAGGTTTTAATCTCGCCACCAAATATGATCGAGCAAACTATTTCTGTCTCGACCGNGTCGAGCTACAATTTGCGATGCAAAGTCAACATCAACCGACTGAGCAATCGATCATACAACTTTCCCAAAAGATCTCCGCAGATATGATCGCAATCACTGAGGGANGCGAAGGTTCGACGACGTGGAAGAAGGANGNTGGTTTTTANAAAGCACTCGCTCTCACCTCCGAAACGGTTGATGCAACCGGTGCCGGTGATGCCTATTTTTCGATGACTTCGATTTGNGCNGGGAGTGGATTTGATCCTGATTTGATCGGATTTATCGGNAATTGTGCTGGGGCGATGATTGTTAGGGTACTCGGAAATCAAGAGCCAATTCAGCCAGCACACCTTTGCAANTTTATCACNACATTGTTAAAGTGACANGTNTGACCTNGTTATTNCGATAGGTGTTCTATACACCTTAAAATTTAGCGGATACAATTGATTGGATTTTGAACAAATTCTAATTTTTCCCTTAACAAATAATTAATTCTGGGACATAGTTACGATAGATGATAATTCTCTATACAGCCCCAAGGCACAGGGAAGCATTTGATGGCATCAGTTCTTCAGGCACTCGAATCCCCTGCCCAGAATCTAAATCAGATGCAAGATACAATAGAGCNGCTGAAACAGTTTCGGCCGCAACTGCATTCAAACTTTGAATCTCGAACTGACAACACCATGGATCTNCTGGATGCGGTTTGCCGCCACACCGGGGCTAAGCCTATGGTGGAATTGAGTCTCGACCCCTTCTTCCCTCGTAACTNCGGTTGCATCCATGATAACATCCAGCAATTCCCTGCTGGTACAGAAAACTATTGAAGAGGGTAGCTCCTAAGAACAGCCGTTAGTAGCACCGATAGGCTTTTACCTACCAGTGCTACTAACGGCTGTTGGGGGGATGCCACTCGCGTCGCGTCGTTTTGCGCGCCCCAGGCCGGTCGGGAGCTACGTTTATCAGCCCAATACCACTTGATAATTTCATCAGTTGGTCGGCAGGTATTGATGGATGTATTGTTAGTGTATAAATTGATTTCAAACCTGTCAATTTGTATGAGGTGATACCCTATGACAAATCCCAAAGAAATCGAAAAAGTCTTGGCAATAACTTTCGATGGCAGAAGTGGGTCAGTTTTTCTACAAAGCCTACTAGTGTCATGTCACGCTAGATATGTCGTAATATAGTGTGATATATTTGCTCTTGTTGACTACTAGTAGCAGGAGCAAAAACAATAAAAAAAGTATAAGGTGGCATTGAAAAAAGACGAAAGAGGTGATTTGACGCAGATCACGCGCAAAGGAAGCCATAAGTCCCAGCGAGTCACCAACGCCTTGATTCCCGTCTGCCGGATGAAAAACGAGGATGTGGCGGCGGTCTTGAGCATTAGTATGCGCAAGATTGATCGGGTCAAAAAACGATTCGCCGAAGAAGGACTCAAAATCGCCTTGGACCGGCGCAAGGGAGAGAGGGTTTACAGATGAAAAGCCAAGGGTGATTTCGAGGCACATCTGGTCGCGCTCAGTTTCTCCCAGCCGCCAGAAGGTTTTTCCCGGTGGCCTTTGAGGTTACTGGCCGACCGGGTCGGTCGAACTAGCTAACATCGATAGCGTTTCATACGAAACGGTT
>PACG01000207.1 GCA_002699335.1 Candidatus Poribacteria bacterium | reverse complement strand
AACTAGGCCGACTGTACCTCTGGTAGATCCTGAGCCTTAGCTGCAAAGGTGTAGTCCTGGCAGCATCGTTGAACATCAGTAGCGTGGTCTGCTGTCGCTTAGGCCGATACCGCAGCGAGAGTCGGAGCGGGCCAGAGCGCCTTCCAGCAAGCGCCTCGACCAGCGGCCGTTCCGGCCGGGCTCGCCATACATACTTCGTCCCCTTCGATGAACTGTACCGCCGTCACGCCGGTCTCACCACCGCGACGGCGTTCGACCATACATTGCATTGCTTCCAGTGCGTGGTAATCCATGGCGTCCGATCCGCCGACGCCGATCATAAGTGCATCCTCGAGGACACAGTTTATCGGCAACTCTAACGGTGGCAGCCGAAAGGTGGCCGGCAGTGAGGAGCCTGCCAAAAACGGGAATTGCAACTCCTTCGGGGCCAACACCATACGCTGAGCCTTTTCAAAGCTATACGAGAGGTGCTTGTCGTTAAACACCGGTACGGCAGTACCATCTTGCCTGAAGACATCTACAATCTGCTGGAAGAATTCGTAACGCGGATAGAGTTTCTGCTCCTTTTCACTGGTGGGCTTATCGCCGTGCTCGGCGATAAGCAGAACTGCGCCGACGCTCATCCTGTCGCTGCCTAGACACAGAGTCTCGGCGATGGTGGGGTAGATCTGGAAGCCGTGCTTCTGGGCCCGCGGCCGGCTCAGATCACCTTCAGGGCGCTGGTCGACATAGGCGCTGACCAACGTCTATCTCCGGCCGGTGCCATTTTCCGTTGAGCGGGGACCATTCAGGAGCATTCGCCCATGTGATTGGCGTGGCTGCGCCATCCCCAGATAGTGGTGATAAGGGCCAGTTTCTTGCGTGTTGGGTCGGGCATTATGTTCTCACAAAGGTCGATTCTCTACCCACTTGGTATTCGATGGCTAAGTGCGGTGTATCGAGTGGTTTTTGCTCTAGCCAGAGCGACTCGATACCGGCCATGGTCAACCCGGTCGTCAGAAGCGTTCGTTCAACCGGGTAAGGCTGCTGATCGGTGGCAATCATATGTTCTAATGTGGCGGCAAAGTGGGTTGAAGGAGTTGGGTTGTATAGCATGGCCTGAGCCCAGATAGAAGAGCAACGATAGAGGATCACGCTGGTTCTCAAGTCGGGCTGAGGGTAGGTGTGACGATTGCGCTTGTCCGCCGGCGTTAGGCTCTGGCTACGACACAGATAGGCCTCGAACAGCGTGGGATCGCAGCCTCCGGACGCCCACGAACCAGAGCTGAGAGCCTCCCAAACGGAGTCGCTGCGCAAAGCTTGAAGCGATACCACTCCAGTCTCACGACCCTGTTGTAGCTCCACCAGGCACTGCACCGCCTCGAGCGAATGGATGTCGTAGCCGTCAATGCCACCCACTCCGACGCTGACGATCTTCTCGATTTCGGCGCCCCAAGGCATATCGATGGACGGGATGCGCCGACACACCGGCAGCGACGAACCTGTGCCAGCATAGGGAAGCTAAGCTCGTGGCTGGTCTCGACCATTTCCAATGCCCTATCCCATTCCCAAGATAGACGCTTATCGCAAAAAACCGGTACACTTCGTCCGCTGGACCGGAAAACGTCGACTGTTTCTCGAAAGAACTCGTATCGCGGCCACAGGATCTGTTCCTTCTCGTTTTTAGGGTACTGCCCGTGTTCTGCAATCAGTAGGACACCATCGACGGCCAACCGGCTACTTCCCCTCGTCAGGGCCTCAGCGATGGTAAAGTAGAGTTCAGGCCGGGGTGGCGAGCTACACGCTCGCAGCAGAGATCGGATTCGGGAAACTGATCCACGTAGAGCGATACAACGTCCATCTTCGGCCAATGCCAGCGGCTCTCCCAGCCGTACCCCTCCAGAAAACGGTCGGCGATGTTATAGCCGTGCGAGTACTTGCGATATTCGGTCACCTGCGCAGCAATCTGGGGCTGCTTCGCTGGCTGCCTGGCTGATGCTAGGCTAAGACTTTCAGCCGGATCTGTCATTTACGCTGTCCCCCTTCGCCCCAACTGTCAAAGTGGCTTTTGATTCCAGGATTTTGCTGGATATAGTCCTTCACCTCCATCACGATATTTTCCTGCAGCTGAATCGACAGTCCACCATCGACGGGAAGGCACACCCCAGTAATGAAGCTGGCCTCGTCCGTAGACAGAAAGGCTACCGCGCTGGCAATGTCCGCGAGCGTGCCCAACCGCCTGACCGGATACTGGATCTCGAAGAGACGGTATCCTTCCTCGTTCCCTTCTTCCTCCCACATCTTCTGGATCTTCTCGGTCAGGATGTGTCCCGGTGCGATAGCGTTGACCGTGATTCCCTTGGGGCCATAGTCGATGGCCATCTGTCTGGTCATGCCTATGGCCGCCGACTTCCCCGCTTCGTAGGCCAGAATCCCGGCAGCTTGAAGCAGGCCGTGCACTGACGACATGTTGATGATACGTCCCACCCCTGCTGGTGGAGGATCTCCGCGGTGTAACCCATGTTCGGCCAAGACCCCTGCGTCAAACCCCTCAGATGGTCCCGATGCCTCCATGGCCGGTACCCCGTACTTGGCTCCCAGGAAGAGCGCCCCGGTCAACAAATCCATCACCTCCCGCCAGGCTTGGAGTTGCATCTCCACTGCCCCACCGCCGAAGGTGTCCGAACTGACGCCGAAGGCATTTTGCACCAGGATGTCGAGCCGACCGAAGCGGGACATCGCCTCGGATACCATCCCTTCCGCTGTTTCCTCTTTTGATACATCTCCGGTCATGTGCGCCGCTGAGCCGCCAGCATCGGTGATGCACTTAACATTCGCCAACGTCAGTTCAGCGTCGGTATCGGTAATCAGTACCTGAGCTCCTTCGGCCGCCAAACGCCTGGCCGTAGCGCCTCCAATTCCCTGCGCGCCACCGGTGACAATGGCTGCCTTACCCTTCAGTCGCTGTATCAATTAGCCCTCCTACTATCTGTACTGTTTCTTATGGGTTCTCTATCTCAGGCCCGTCGTTGGGTCATCTCTGTATCCATTCGTTAGAGAAAACATCAAAGAAAATCGGCCAGACAAATACATGGTTGTCGGCCATCGCCTGCCTCCACCTGGATCGTCACATTTGATTGGCCCCTACGGGGATGAAACCCCCTCCGTCGACCTCCAATCGTCACCACGAATGTGCACCGCACATTCGCGCTCTTTTACTAAGGAGAGGAATCCGAAGGACGGGTGGGGTTAATGCATCCCACCTGCCTTTTGTTGGACCCTTTGGGCCTAGCTTGTAGCCATTCTTTGCAGGGCGAAGCAGCACCAAACCAGTCGATACTTCGGGGATCTTTATTGAGGCTGAAGGATTTGGTAGCTCAATAATCTTGTCCGCTTCGCCCTTGACCCAGTTCTCCATTACCGTTGGACTCAGCATAAAACCCCTGCGGTAGCGGATGTCTTTCTCCCGCTCCAATTCCAACCTTGTTTCCGGAGCTTCGGTGCTGCTTGGCCCCTACGGTTTGGAAATAATTCTTTGGGCAACCGGCTAAAACGTGGTGTCGTCTAATTGGAGGATAGATAGTTCCGGATAGACCTGTTCTAGTCTCTTGACCCTGAAGTCCAGGCCGTTTTCATCTCCATGAGAAACCTGACTGATTCCCTGCAACACCAAATAACAAGATTAATTTCCATTTATCATAACCTGTAACCTCAATTATGATGTCCAGCATTTTTGGTGAAAGGGATTGTTCGTAGTAGGAGGCCACCAGGTCGAACTCCTTGTCACCAAACATACCTTTCTCGAAATCGATTAGGTACCTTTTACCCTGATAAAACAGAGTATTATGAAACTAGAGATCACCATGTAGAAGTGAAAAATTAGCTGCTTCGGGATACCCGGTCAGAACACATCCGATATATTTTTGGTCGGGCACCTTTTCCAAGAAATGACGTTCATTGCCTCGGGCCATATCGTGAACATACGCAGACCAACTGCAGTGGTTCAATCTACCCAGATGACCACACCTATCGGAGTGTACTTGATGGATTTCTGTGGCTGTCTGAAGCAGTATTGGTACGTTCTGATCGGAGTTCGATTCGTGTTTCCCAGGTAAAAAGGTCTCAATTGCATAATATAATTGGTTCCACTGGTTGCATCGAACCGCTTTCGGTGCGATGTCGAGACCTTCCAGAGACCTTAGACTGCTGAAGTCGTTTATAATCGGGTGTCTTTGACTACAGATTCTCAAGACGTAGTGTTGGTCATCAAAGCCAACCTGAAAGACAAAGTTACTCCCACCTTGTCCAATATCCTGAAATTGGAAATCCCGAGATCCAAATTCCTGTCGTAAGATATCCTCAACCATTTTCAGTCGCCCCGAGTCCTGGTTATTCACAGGCGTAATTGAGTCAGTGGCTCGACCCACGATGGCAGCCAAAGGTTGCAGGTTCTAGGCTTGAGCTCTCTTAGCATTGTTCGACCAATTGTATTTTCTCTTGTCACTAGCTATATACCCAACTTACTCTTAGGGTGAGTAACCCTCTCCTCTTGGTACTGGACCAACATTTATCCAGTATTTTACCTCGCAATCAGTTGTAGGAAAATCACATTGTAAGCGCTATTGAGATCCCTGCTGCCGTAGCCGAATCTCCTCCAACCCCTGCGTCAACTTCGTTGCCCCGGTTTCATTTAGGTGGTCTAAATCACGGAACATCTCCACTCCAAAGTCATGATTACCTCCCTGCAATAAATCGACGAATACAAGGTTGGAATATTGCCCTTCAAGCTTCTCCAACCGACCAACCAACTCTTGATACCCTTCTCTGGTCGTTCCATCGTCGTCCACCACGGATGATTCACGAATAATCGGGTGGATGGGTGACAAGTACAACAAAACCCGAATTCCTTTTTCGTTCAAGGCGGTCATCATCGCTTCCAGACGATTCCAGCGCTTTTCTGAAATCTTCCACCTCTGCTTCCATTTTCTCTTTGTTTTTGGATTATCCCAGACATCGTCGTCCGATTGCGACCCCCATGGATTCTCCTGCCAATAGTCGGCCACATAAGGGATCGAAGTGAGTTCCGCAACCGTCACCTTTTGTTCTTTTGGTGGTTGCCAGAGTGCATCTGAATTATCCCGGTCGAAGGAAAACCCACGACTTCTCAACAACCTTTTATTCGTAGAATCCTCGTGATATACACTGACCACGCGTGGAGACAACTGATATACCACCCACTCCAGTTCAGGCAGTTTCAAGAGATACTCATTAACCACCGTTTCCTGAAGTTGCAATGGCGCTCCAGAAACCGATAGGTTATATGCCATTGGCGTAGTGCGATTTTCTTGACCGAAAAAGAGCTTGGCCAGTACGCCTTTTTCCCCTCTGGAGTCACCTAAAACAACCAAATTCAACTGGTCTTTCAGCAGCCAAAAGGCTGGCATNGTATCGGATAGANCGCAGTTGTAGTCATAACGNTCTACCNCCGACTGGTTTTGGAGGATTTGCTGCCCNATATCGTGATAGAGTGGAATCTCGGGATTTAAATCCAACGTATCGCTGGTGTATATGCTCTCCAGTTGGCAGAATTGATTTAATGGACGAAGCGCCAACGCCCGTCTTTGTCCGATTTCTACTTCCAGGATGGCTTGCGGTTGCTTGTCGTAAATTCCCCAATGGGCGACACGGATTCTTTCCCCTTTGAATCGACCTTTGATGGGCCTTTGGATATGATACTCATAAAACACCAGCGCATCGTGGTAAGGCGCAATGTNAGCAAGCGTGGGGGAGGTGGATTTGGCCAGGAGTTCGGCCTCAATCCGCAGGAGGTCATCGTTATCATCATCGTCGGCGTCATCAACCTTTTTATACAACACCCATCCATCAGCTGCCACCTCCAGATCGATTTCCTTTCCTTCCCCTCTGGCTTCGATTTCATAAGAAACGTGTCCACTGAGCTTGGTTTTGCGTCTTACCTCCTCGATCCAAAGATTTCTGACCTCTCTGGTGACGGTTTTATTCACGATTGGCGGAAGTTCAGACAGGGCAATGTCCTCCTCAACCTTCTTTTTCTGCAGACTGCCGTCACCGGCAACTTTCAGTTCAATGGCAATCCCATCACCCTCAGCGTNCACTTCATACACAATTTCGTCGTCATCCTTGTCCCGGTCGATGTCTTCTATCAGTGCCTGGCCAATTTCACGGACAATCGTATCTCGGACCACAGCAGGCATTTCGGTCAGAGAAACCTCCTTCCCAAACCCGATGGAATCCTCCAAGCCAATTACCAATAAAATCACGCACATCCAATGAAGCATTTTGTATTGTTGAATCTGGCGGTTGTCATCGATCATCTTCTATGTTCCTTTATTTACGTCATGCGTTCTGTTTCAGTGTATGCTGAATTCGATAATCCTCCCGTTTTTTTGCGCGTTATAAATAGACCCCTGGCAAAAGTCAGAGTTTGAGGTTGGGTTCAAAATTGTAGACAGAAGCGATGAGAAGGTAGAAGCTAAGGTGAAACGGGAGTNCGCTTCTGGCTTTAGCTCGGAACGAGNCGTCCCAANGACGCAAGACAGTACTGCCATCGGCCTTCACTNGCTCATGACCAGAGNGACCTTAGACCAGGAATTAAAAGCGTCTTGAACCCGCCGTAACCGACTGGTCTATTCAAAAAAGGCTTCGTTATGGGGCCGAATTGCAATCTCAAAAGCCCAACTGCTCTGGCCTTGCTGGACNAGTTGCCAATAGTTCTCGGCTATATCGTCGGTTGACATTAGTAACTCATCTGCTTCCAGCGGATACATTTTTCGCACACGGGCAGTGTCTATTACGCCGTCGATAATGACGTGTGAGACATGAATGCCCTGTGGCCAGAGTTCTCTGGCCATGGCATCAGCCAATCCACGTCGAGCGAATTGGGCACTGCTGAAATCGACCGCCCCTTTTCGACCCCGGATAGCAGAGGTAGCGCCAGTGAAAATAATGTTGCCCGATCCTTTCCTCAACATGCCGGGTATCACTTTCTGGCTGCAGATCAAGGCGCTCAAGGTTCCAGTGCGCCAGGAGATTTCAAACTCCTCGGCGGAAATTTCCATCACGCTTTTCCAGAAAGAGCCACTGGCGTGGTTAATCAGAATATCAACTGTACCAAGGGTGTTGGTAAACTGCTGNAAAGCCGACTCGATTTGAACAGCATCGGCTAAATCTGTCGGCAGTGCTAAAGCCGTTTGCCNATCGTGGGCCATTTCATCCACCAATTGGTCGAGATAGCTTTCATTGCGAGCTAACAAACCAATATTACACCCGTGGTTAGCGAACTTGCGAGCTAGGGCGGCCCCCAGCCCGGGGCCTACGCCAGCAATGACAACATTATTTTGAGTGGTTCCCATTAGTATGATCCTATTTTCTTTCTAATTTGGTTTATTCGTCTGAGTTGCCGGTTAACAAAACGNCGTAATAGAGCAACTGCCCAACGGCTTGAATAGCGGCTGCTACGTATGTCAAGGCAGCGGCATTGAGAGCTGTATTCACCCCAACATCTCATTGGCGATTACAATACCTTGAGCAGACAGAAGTTTCTTAGCCCTACTACTGGCATCAAATTCAACCGGTAAGGTAACCAGAGCGAAGACGACCGTAAGACTAAATAGAAGCACCCCGATCCAAGCCAAAGTTGGGGAGATGAAAAATCCGGCCATAAACATCAAAGGTCCAACCCCACCTCCTATTTGAACAGCAGGGACAATGCCAGAGGGGCGTAGTTTTGTTGGTCCTGAAGAGCATGGCCGGCTTCATGGGCCGCTACTCCGGCTGCGGTAACGCTATAACTATCGTAAATATCTGGGCTGAGGCGAAGCACCTTTTCTCTTGGGTCATAGTGATCGCTGAAAAATCCCTCTACTCGTTCAACCCTGACACGATGTATACCGCTAAGTTGCAAAATTCGATGGGCTATTTGGGCACCGGTCTGGCGTGTACTGGGCTAACGCGAGAATATTTTTTAAACGAATTTTTAACTTGCCACTGGGCCCAGAAGCCTAGCAAAAGCCCAGGTAAAGCAAAAAGTAGATAAAGTGGATCAAAGAAGAACATATAACCCCCGTAAATTACTAATCAATTTTCTGATTGGGAGGTAGGTTTCACTGGATTCAAGACTGTTCCAATAGAATTTCCGATGGATCACAATAACGATCAAAGAAAACATCTTATTACCTTTGTTAAACGGTCAAATCGGAGCTGAAGTTTATATGATTATCCGCTGAACAAAAGAAAAAAGAAAAACGAAGAGGGCACTGCTAATCGAAATCTGGCTAGTGGCGTGTCAATCATTGATTGAGGGNTATAGTTTCTTGAGTTTGGCCATCTACTAATATCTACTAATATGGTTCTGTCGGTCGGGGCCTTGCGAAGTCGCAGGCGCATCCACTCACTCGGCAACCTTCTGATTCTATATTCTCCTGGCTCAACAATAATAAATGACTGTTTGAGTTCTTCTTGACTATAAATTTTCGATGCTCTTTCCAGTTCTTTATGAACGACATGTTGCGTGGTTGGAAATATGCGTAGGAAGAAAACGCTTATGCCAGCCAAGTTAGCTCAAGAAGACCGGACGTCCGAAATATCGATCTCGAGTGACAAACAGCCGTTTTCGTTGCCGGGCGCCGGCGAGTAATTTTTCATCACTGGCTCTGGAGAGTCCGAGTTAAGCGACCTCATACCCTAAACAGCTTAGGATACTGTGATATATCCGTCTCAATCTGATAGTTAAATCGGGCGGGTGTAGATCTACCGATTTTCGGTGTACGGATCCAGAACGGTGATGCCTTCTTGATCAATTGGCCAAGCCTCTTCCGCTCGCTGTCTGACATCATCTTGCTACTATGACATGAATCTCGGTATACTGTCGCACCCTCCAAATTTATTCGTGGAGGGTATATCGATTTTAAGATTGGAGACTAACTTTTATGCGAGTGCTCTCTCCCATTAAAACATATCGACCGTTTTTTAGTCTGATTTTACTTCTACTGGCAGTTTAACCCACTCAGGCAGCAGATATTCTGGATGGGCTAGTGCTGGCATTGACGAAGGCGGTGGAAATGCGGTCACCGATAAATCAGGGCAAGGCAACGATGCCAAGGTAGATGGTANTGCAAAATGGATAGATGGTAAAATCGGCGGTGGATTTCAGTTTGACGGTAAAACCTGGGTGGTTGCCCCACACATTCAGTTCACCGATAAGGACTTTACCATCCAATTCTGGGTCAAGTCAGATAAGTTGAGCGGTGCTGAAGAGGCCGTCTTCTCACAACACGAATTGAATCCAAAAACCTGAGCTTACACCTTCGTCTCCACAGCACAGGTAAAGTTCGGCTCGGCTACTATTCCAATGACCTNGATACCGATACAGGCTTGGTCAAAAAAGGAGCGTGGCATAACCNCACCTTCTGCGTCGATAACGGTAAAAAGACACGAACTATCTATGTGGATGGTGAAGAGGCCAAAAAAGGACCTGCGGCTGAGAAATATCTGGGTGAAAAGGGGATACCATCATTGGTGGTTGGAATCGTGTCGATAAAGGGCAGGGAAAAGCTTACAAGGTGTATATGGGGGCTGTGGATGAAGTCATAGTTTGGCATCGAGCCTTATCACTAGACCAGATCCAACTCAGTATGAAAACAGAAATGCCAGTTGAAGCTAAAGGCAAACTGGCTCACCTGTGGGAGCAAATCAAGTATAGCCCTTTTNAAGTAATCTGCCACTTGGCTAATCAAGCCTAACAGTTGTGAATTTAGGCTCAGAAATTNAGGTATGTCCCCGACGTGGGGAATTCGCTCTTACGGATGTACTCGGCTAGAAGGGGGCAACCTGCGATCGAGGACGTGTACTATTCGTTTTTAGTTGGCCTGATCAGGGGGATCATGGTCTTATCTCCTACAGAAGCAAGAGGTAAATTGAAAAATGAAATACATCCAGTTGAGCCAAAAACCTAAACCGGCTTCCGGTAATGATAAATGGATGGTTACAATCGCGCCAATTTTATTGGCCTTTGTTGTCGTTAACGTTAATGCGGTATCGGGTTGGAAAGCGTATAATGATTGCGTCTACGAAAAAGGGGTTCAATTTCACAAGAAAAACGTTACCACCTTTGGCCTTGGCCGTGGCAATCCGTTTCCGGAAGAAGGGAAGCTAGTTCAGTTTAAGACGGGTGAAGAGACAGGTGTAACAGCCGGTTTTATCGAACATAAGTCTCAGGGTAACACCATTAACTGGGCCAAAGATGAATCGACGTTCAACGATGGTAGTGACGCTGATAAGATCTTCGGTGATATTGTTGATACTACCGGGAATATGAGTTATAACGACGGGCCCGGTTGGCATCTGGATCTGGTATTTTCAGGCCTAAAAGCGGATAGCCTCTATACTTTTGTGGGGACGGCTAACCGAAATGGTGGCCCCGGTTATAAAGAGCGCATCACTAACTGGAAGATTATGGGAATTGACAGCTTNACCTATAAATCTTCTGGAGCAGCTCACAAAATAGGCGAAGATAGCGTTGAATTCAGCACAGGTGAAAATGATGAAGGCCTAATTGCCCGATGGGAAGACATTAGATCGGGAGATGATGGCAAGTTCCAGATCCGAACCAGCCACAGTATCGGNTCCAAGAAAGGGGGAATCAAGAACGCTCACGCTTTTAAAGGATACGCNGGTGGCCTTTTTATGCTGGAATACAACGGAGTTTCATCGGTGGAATTGACTGATAAGTTGGCGACACAGTGGGCTGCTATCAAGTCTCGGCCATAGTTGTCAATNTNCATCTGTGTCGGCATGATCGGTTTTTGTTTGAAACTTGCTAGACCCGTACCGGTAATTTTCCGGGTGATAGGGACAGCTCCAACTCTGGATCTCGTTCATGTCAGGGATTGAAGGAGGTGAATATGGGCTGGTTCTGTTATCCCGCGAAAGCAGAGGTCGAGGGTGGGAAACTAGAAAGAAAGATGGGCCAGGGCGGTTCTCACTACCCGGTAAAGGTAAAAGGTCAAGAACGGAGAAGTGCGAATCGTACAGCTCGTCAATTTTAAGGCGCGTGAATTCTCCACAATGTAAATACTATGAAAAATGCAAGAGAGAAATTCTTCAGACAGGTAAACCTGGAGAGTGGTAAGTGTGCGCGTTCACACATTTCAATCACCTCTCCGGTGTGGAAAGAATACCAAGGGAAGTAAACTGGCTAGAGGGATTCTCACCGACGGATACGTTCGCGACGTTATACCGTATCTAATCGAACCAGGAGTAATGCCCCCATTTTGCAAGCCAAAAACGATTAAGGTGGTTTGTGATGGGTCAAGACTATTCTCTCACGACGTAGGCATGCCTGAGTGCCTATGTGAAGGAAGGGGGCAACTCACCAGTCTCCACGCCCAACAATCAAAGATTGGCCACCCAGCGTCGTTTTTGATTCCCGTAGATGTCTGATTGGTGTGGGCTGGTGTAAGTGTAAGCCTTCAGTTGTGAACGGGAAACTCCGCTAGTTACTACCTCAACTTGTTAGCGAAGCGACGACTTCCCTGAACCCGCGCTCGTCAGCAGATTTTGCATATTCCCTCCCAGAATCAGCCCCAGGTCTTTTTCGGAAAAGAAGGTGCAATGTTTTCGTACTACCTCCAGGGATTGCTGGTAGGTCATGTGGGATCGAACCGGTGGGTAGTCTGAGGCCCAGCAGAGTCGTTCGGGGCCATAGTGCTCATATAGTTTTCGCACGATCCATAAAGTGTCGGAATAAGGAAAATCCCAAGAAGCCTGTGAAACGTAGTGAAAGCCGGATAGTTTAATGTAGATATTGGGGACTTCAGCCGATTCCAGAATCTTTTGCAAGTCTGGATAAGGCGGATCTTCGCTAGCTCTGGCTCCGGCCATATGGTGGCAAAGAAACGTCACGGAGGGAAATTGCTGGGCTAATCTCCGGAGTGCAGGGTGCCAACCTGCACCTAAAGCCAAGCTGGCAATCAGATTTAAGCTTGCGGTCGTCTCAAAAAACTCCAGTCCTTCTTCCGATTCAAACCATTCGTAGTCACTGCGCAGATAGTGTGTATATCCGGTCAGATGATACTTTTCCGCTGCTTCTGATAGTCGTTGGGCTGCACCGGGGAGATGATAGGTTTCAGTCCAAGAGCAATCGACATCGGCAAACTGTATTAGTCTATCTGGATATTTCCCGACACATTCGGCCACATAATCGTTATTGTCCGGGTTATGATCGATACGAGCGCAGACCAATACCGCCTGATCGACTTGATTGCGGTCCATTTCCCACAACAGTTGTTCAACTTTGCCGCGACTCTCGTGGTCCGGTACAGGTGGGTTATAAGGCCAGTACTCCCAGGTATGGGTGTGACAATCGATAATCATTTAATACCTCAAATCTGTTAGTGCAAATGGAGTTGGATTCATCCTGAGTTGCCAATTGGATGNCCAGTTCTAACTTTCGGCGTAATTTTACGCTACAGTACTGTGACCGGTATACCTTGTCATCGATTCCACTTTCGGTCATCGGAGATTTTATCTGCCTGACTTGACGGCCCTTTGGTTCTTTTTGCTGGTACTGAAACCAATCAGAGGTTCCTATGTACCAATTCCCCCTGCCTTAGACTGAATAGATAGGCTCATTTAGTGGTCTGTGAGGCACGGGCTTATCCGCCGGGAATATAGAGCGTCCGGTCAGCCAGGGGAAGGTCAATCCGTTGCCCATTATTCAGGTGTGAATGGGCGAGGCCAAACTGGACTTCAACTGACTGCATGGTAACCTCTATATTACCATCTGTCTTCTCTCCGGTCTCCATTTCTCGTATGACGTTGCGAATGGTACAAACGGTGGGGCCTTCCCCTGCCGGTCTAATCGTTCGCTCCGAGATCTCGTCACTTCTTCGATCACCTCGTCTAATGCGGAAAGATCCGCCGTTATCCCAGGCAGTAACAAACCCTTCAGTTCCGTGGATATCAATGTCGAACCGACCGGGCACTGGCAAAAAGACACCCTCAGCCTCATTGGCATAACCAACCCGGAAAGATTCCACTATGGGGTCAGCGATTTCTTCACCTTCTGGTGGTATGAAGGCGTGCAGTTGAGGGTCGTAATTTGGTGCTGATCTAGTCCCTTGTGCAAGAGCGAGTCGACCCTCTACCCACTCTGGTTTCGGGTCTCCAAGCAGCATCGAAACCAGATCTAAGGTGTGTGGGTGATGTTTGATTAGATCGGTCTTGGTGTACATGACGGCGTAGAGGGGTTGACCGATCTCACCATCCTGAATGGCCTCTTTGATGCGAACAAATCCGTTGTGATGTCGACGCATCGCTCCCCAGTTGAAAGCCACCTGATGACTTTGGCAAGCAGCCAAAACACGGTCGGCAGATTCCAAGGAGGGGGCTAACCCTTTCTCCGCGTAGATTCCTTTAACACCGTTTTCGGCGGCAAAGATGATCGGTTCTGGGCGTGCGAACGACGGCGTGGTTACACTAACGATATCGGGCTTCTCTACCTGTATCATCTCTTTGTAATCTAGGTAGGTATTGGTGAGGCCAAAGCGATCTGAAAATCGTTGTAACCGCTCGGCACCTCGATTGGCTATCGCCACAACTTCGGTCTGTTCAATGAACTGGTAGGCACTGAAATGACCATAAGGACTCGAGAACTGATTGACGGACAGCTCGTCTTCGATCAGTCCGCCCATACGACCGGTGCCGATGATGGCTACACGGTAAACTTGAGCATTGGAGGTACTCATAATACATCCTTAAATAGTTCTGAATTGGTCAGCTAAGCTAACTCGTTTAAATCGGCCTAGTCCTGTGGGTAAAGAATCCCAATAGCGTCGATCTGGTTCCAGCCAGAATTGGCTTGAGGTCTTAGATGAATCTCTACCGTATCAACTTTGTAGGCCGTAGGTGGAAGCTGAATTCGAAAAATCCGCTTGTTCACAGAGATTGTTTCAGGTCTTTCTGGTTGCCACAGCGAATGACGTTGACCGGTTTCATCAACAGCAACAACCTGCGCAATTGCACCCGGGTTACGCGTNTCATAAACCTTCAACCCCTCCATGCGNGTTGGAGACTCAAAACCAACCTGAATAAACTCAGTATGGCCGGTGTCGCTTGCGCCGGGAGACCAAGCGGTTGGCCGGTCACCATGAGCCGGGTAAGTATCAGGCGGTCCGAGTACCTGTTCTACCGACCAATCGATATCTGAGTATTGGCTGCTAAAGTTAACCACTCGATCTGCCCACAAAACGTTGGGATCACGATCCATGTCACTTCTTCTCTGTCGAGTTGACCTTACTAAATCCTGGAGCGTTTCTGCTGATAAATCGGCGTAATGCCTCTGGTCGACCAGCAAGCCATTGCCAATGATCGTCAATGTGGTAGGAATTGACTTAATCTGGAAACCAACTGCAAACTCGAAGAGATCCCACTCGGCTTGATTGAATCGAACCAGAGGAAAGTTAACCGATTCTAGCTGACGGGTTAGGTTTTTAACATCTGCAGCTAGATGGTCGCCGGTGATGCCGACGACCTGTAGACTCCCTTTTTTGTCTTGGAAAAATTGGGTCAGTATTTTCAGATTGGCCTCGGATTGGTCGGGAGAGAAAAAGTGAAGGACTATAATTTTATCTGAGAAGTCGGACAACCGCATCTCGCCCCCATTGACATCGACTATCAGTGTGTCGGGTACAGTTCCTCCGGACCGACGAGAACCCCTTTCTCGTCGGTCATCTTCATCCTCTGACTGGGTTGAAGTTCTGATTTNCTCGGCAGTCTCAGTTTGGCCTGCGGCTTGATAGGCATCGGCTAACGAACGAATTAAATAGCGATTGCGAGCGTCAAAGATCCCTCTTTTGAAGGCAGCTATTGAGTGTTCATATTCCCCGGCCATCATGTAAATGTGTCCTAGGGCTGAAAAGATGTCTTCTTGCCTGTCGTCAAAAAACCCTCTGCGATCTCTTCTATCCGATTTGTCGGTGCGATCAAGCATCTGTTGTAGTTGCTGGGCAACTNCTTGGACTTTGGGCATCATTTTCAAACCAGCATATGCCTCTGCCAACTGCCTGTAAAGACCATAATGATTAGGTTGATCTTCAATGGCCGAGGTCAGAATAGAAAGGGCTTTCTGAGAATCCCCTTTGCTCAGGTAGGCTTGTACCAGATTAGATGAGAGCTCTATCCGCTCAGAATCATCAGCTTTTTCCAATAGCTGTCGGTAGGTCTCTATTGCCTGTTCTGGTTGACCGGCAGCCAGGCAAGCGTCGGCAAGGACCCACTGATAATCCTTCAATATTCCTGCATCCTGCTCGCTTTCCACTGCAGAAGTATAGACCGCAACCAGTTTGGGCAGTTCCTGGTGGGAAGAAAAGGTGTCGATCAGGTTGCCTCGCAAAAAATTGGAAATTCCTCCAAACGGAATATTAGCTTTGACCCGTTCTGACCAGACAATGAATTTTCCCAATTCGCCTTCACGTGAATACCGATCAAACCTCGCAAACATACCACGAAAACCACCGCTATTATCTTCCGGTTTATCTGACTGGTTACCACCGTCATCAATTGCGTAGACGGCATACTCTTGGGAAAAATCACCTTGGCTGTCAATGTATTGGTTTTCATTAGCCGAGACGGTCGCCAGGAGCATATTTCCTCGCCTGATTTGGTAAGAAACAGTATCTCCAGATGGGCTCGGTTCCCAGGTTATCAGTCTGTCCGACATCTTGTCAACTTTGTCCGAAGGCTCCCCCTTCTTGAATGGAATCCCCTCCTCCATTGATTCTGGTGGCGACGGTGGAATTGTATCTGTACCAACAACGACCGTAATTTCGTTAGTGATGGCCAATTTAGCTAACTCCCTCACACTAGCCTCAGCAGTCGCCTGTACCTGATATGTAATCTGAGCATTCGGTGTCAGATCATAATCGTAGAACTCTACTTCATCCGGATCACCAATACGGTCTATTATTTTCCCATTAGCCAAAACCTCGTAACCTTGCACTCTAGCATCAGGATGTGGTTGCCAACTCAAAACAACATCATTTTCCCCCCCGATTGGCGAGGCGGCAAAGGCCGTCAGGGGCAACAGTAGGGCATTAGGATCGCTAGGCTGATCGAGAGCGGCGGTGGACGCTCCTGGTACGTCGGCACTCATATCCGGCACTGGCAGTCGTATCAGCGATTTGGCTCTTGGCTTCAATTGTGTTAGTATTAAACTTAAGTCGGATAGCAAGGATGGCAGAACCGACGGCCTTGCCGAATCACCCAACGAAACAGAAAGTTGCGTGTCCACGGAACGGTCATCGNCCTCTAAATAAGCCTCGACCAAAGTATGTTTGGCTTGCTCAACCCGCTGTAAAAGTTGCTGGGCAGTATCCGCCTCTGCTTGAGTTAGAGCAGTCTGATCGACCAAATCACTGTTGTAAGTGATCTCGATTTGGTAAACTTCTGACGGTTCAGATGAGTCCTGGTCCGAAATCGTGCTTTCGTCGACATCACTGGAGTCATCTAATTCATCGAACCACAGATCGACCATCAACTCTGTCACATCGTCAGAAGGGGCCTCGTCGATGGGTTTGGGTAGAGTGGCATCCAGATGTAGCGATATCGATGCCTCTAAAATCCGGCTAGGATGATTGGTGGTTCTGGTGGTTTGATAATGGCTGTCTGTAATCGTCATTGTGGTACCGTCAGGTCCACGCAACCAACCTGTCACCGAGCCTTTTTGTTGATTAGCGATGACGTCTTCAATCACTGTCTCCCATTGACCAATAGCGGGATGGTCAAACTGAGCAACAGTACCTATATGCTGTTGCTTGTCTCCAACTTTAGTTAAAGCTGAAGCCACAATGAAGTTCAGCGGAACCGTGAAAGCCGTTGATGTGGTCGAAAAAGCCCAAATNGCTTCNGACNCTGACAAACCTTGAACAGGCCCGTTCAGTAGAACAGGTNTNNCATCATCGGGAACTGCATCGGAAACCGCAGATTGGTAGGCAATCATAAACTGCCCCTCCAAGTCNGANGAACCGAAGTTGNCNNGATANGNTTTGGTTACATCACGATCGCCACTGACAGCCAATTTGAGTTTCGATCGGAGGACATCGTAGCGTTCGCCNGACAGTAAATATGAATCAACTTCATAGGTCAGGGTCAAGGCCAGGTTTTCGGCCACGAATCGACAATCAAGCTCTACTCTATATTGCAGTTTGACATTTTCGGTTAGGTTTGAAGTGCCAGCTTCAATCAAATCGATGTTGCTAAATTGAACTAACCAGACAACCAGAAAGAGCCGACACAACTTCCCGATTGACAACCGAGCGATTTGTCGTCTAACGAATTGAATACTAATGGATTGGATGTTGAACATCATGATTTCTCCTATTGATCCAGTTTATGCTCAGCACCGATTGGCTTGCCATCATAGTCCAAGAACCTGAGGTAGGTAGGCTCCGCCGTATGAGGTAACACTAGTCTCCACTCTGTAGCTCCAGTCCACTGTGGTTCGTGTTCGACCTTAGATGCACCCGCTTGGNCAATCTGAACTGACTTGGTTTCAACGGGGGCTGTACCCTGTAGGAGCAGTTGGTCTGCGTTGCGCTGGATGTGGGTGATTTTCGGCTTGGCCTGCGGAATGACCTGATTCAGGTAGGCCGTNCGATCTTGAATGAACGTGGTCAGTGTTTCTGGTGATGTGCCTCCAACTATCTGGTGATAATGTTGGAGCCAAGGTTTTAGATAGGCTGCGTTAAAGTATTTGTTCATCATTTCCCGCATAAAACCGAAGTAGAGGTGCTGGTGCTTGGGGCTTTTCTGGAACCGCTGGATGNTGGGGCTCGAGGCCCAAACCGACATATTGGCACGCTCATAACCCCACTCGTTGTCCCAACTAAGCAATTCCCATCTTTTGCTTTTACCNGGNCGATACAGATAAGCATTTTGACCTGACCNGNCACCGATGAAATCCCAGTCTCCNACAACAACCCGAGCGGCTATCATCCGCATCCACTGTTCGACGTTGGTATGCTTGTCCATGATCGCTTCGTACTGATCATCAGGTGTATGATTCATCGCTTTTAGCAGATCAAATAGATTGTCGAAATCTCCCTCACTTTCACGTGACCGTGGTTGGTAATTCCACCGATACAGATTAGCGTCATCACTACCTAACCAGCGGAAATCAGCTCCCCTGCTCTCGAAGTTACTTGCGTCGCCGAGATCACCGCGAAAATCGAAATGGGAGCTCACCTCAAACAACTGCTCTCCGGCATCCTGCGGGTAGAAGACCGATAAAAAACGGCTGTTGGGCGGTAGAATGTCTTCCCAAACCGGATGTCCTTGGTCACTGTTGAAACGGACGGTGATCCACTCTTGTTGGCTTGTTGGCAACCGCATCTTGCGCAATAGGTAATAGGATAATCGTTCGTTGTAATAGCCACCGGGTGAATTGTCATTGCGATCGAATCGTGCCATTTGTTGGACACCGTTCAACTTTTGATCGGCATGGAAGCGAATCTTATAGCCACTTGGAGATCCACTTCTCCCTCGTCGGTATGGACTACCTGTCCACCGGCAACCAACCTGGTAATAGATATCAGTTTCGTTAAAAATGAAGGTGGCATTCATCATCTGATTACTCAAAGAGGGACGACTGTTGATCTCTCGCACATCGTCCTCTTGCATGATAATTCGGTAACTTGGCAGCTCCGGCTTAACCTGATCTCGGTTTCTCTCGATACGATATAGCCCCGGTAACCGAATATCCTTGGGCCAGGTACCCGTTGCTCCTGTTTTGTCAGTCGCTTGGATGTAGAAGGCGACCGTCTGATATGCCGAGTGGGCCGAGATTCGGGCCTGATAGTGGTAGTAGCCATCTTTCTTCTCGGTATCTCGTACCATCTGTATCTCTTGATAAGCCGACGAAGTAACGCTGAAAGGGAATTTGGTCTCAGCAAACGATGAAGATCGTGTTGCCCGATCGGGCTTGTAATATAGCGTCACCGAAGAAATATCGTCTGGGTCAGAGACTTGAACATCGATCGTAACCGTATCTGTCGCAGTCGGGATGGCGGGGGCATGGAACGTATTTTTGAAAATAGGCCTTGTTTGCAATTGATAGACAGAGTTCTGACCGCCCGGCGTCCCTGCCCATTTAGGCATTGGAATTCGATGCATTCCCGCTATTTGGTTGCCAGAGCATCTGGTTAACAGCAGATTATTTCCCTTCTGCCACTTGGCCCAAAATGAGATAGTATACGTCTTTCCCACTTCCAGGGTCGATTCTAACGGAATCTGTACATGGTTTGGCCCGGTATTTCCTGCGCTAGTAGCAATCAGTTTGAAACTTTTCCGACCGTGTTGAGGCGAATCCCCCTCCGTTTGGCTGTCGATGTGTGTTCCAACAACCGACCAATCTTCAACTCCATACTCAAACGATCCGTTGGAAATCAACTCACCTTGGCGACGCGTAGCGCGAGCGAAAAAGGGTGTGTCAGTCGAGGTCAGGCGAATGTCATCGACTAAAACCTCTCCAGCCCCCTTTAAGTGCATGTGAAACTTGGGCCACGCCTCTTCGCCTCTATATTGCGTACAGGTGCGGGTGTAACTGATATACTGCCACTTAGCCTTGTCTCTTTCGTCACTGCCTGACCATGCCTGATAATTGTTGTTATCTTGGTAGGGGTTTATTAACTCCAAACTTGACCCATAACCGTCTGCCGACTTGGGCCAATGGCCTCCGTCATAGTAGTGCACCTGATCCACTTGATTACCCAACGTATCTTCTAGACGAACTTTGTCTTCGCTATTGCTAAGTGTCTGCTTGAAGTTACCGACCACCTGATTGGTGGGTAAGTCGTACTGCGAACAAAGCCAACTCGCGTCCTTGGCTACCACCAGGTAGGCGTCGGAAGCGAGAACCGTCCTTTTGGGGAATTTGAAAGAGATACCGCCCGTAACCGACCATCCTGAAAGGTCAACATCCTCCGTACCACGATTGTAGAGCTCGACGTACTCATTTTTGACTGGGCCGTTAGTAGGATGGTACATAATTTCGTTGATGACTATATTGGTATTGAGTTCAACCTTGTTGGTCTTCTCGAGCGATGTGGGCATAACATACCATTCGCTCATGCCGTCAGGATAACGGCCCCAACTCAGATGGGATTCCGTAGATGACCTTTGGAATTGACATACATCAAGCACTCGTGAAACCGAAGGATTGGTAAAAAACAAACGTTCGTTTTTCAGATCGAGCTTGAAATTGAGCTGGTCGGAGTTGAAAACAACATGGCCGCCCGCAGAAACTTGGGTGCCCTCCGGAACCTGATACCGCTTTAATTTTGTGGGGTTGTCGCTCAACCAATATCCACTGATGTCAATGGTATTTGCTGTTGGATTATAGATTTCGACCGAAATCGGCGATGACTTGCGACGGCTCTTGTGACTGGGAGGAATCGCAATTTCGTTAATGATAACAGAGGCCAAATTATGTTTGTTCTGATGAAGGTGAGGAGGTTTATCCACTTTCCCCGGAGTACCACCTATGTTGGTGCTTAATCGCCAATTCTCGGCTCGATTGGGATGCAAACGGGGTGAGATTTTGGTTAGAGTGTGTCCCGTTCCATCTGCAGCCATCGGCCATTGCCCTCGGTCACTGTAAGCGAAATCGACGATTGACCCACCGGCTGGATCACTCAGTATCAAGTGATCTTTTCGATTATTGAGCGATCCTTGGAAGGGACCGAACACGGGGACATCAATCATCCAATCGTAAGATTTAGCATACCACTGTTTCAACTTCTCTGGATTTTTAGCAACTAAAAAATAAGTTCTCGGTTCGATGATCGTCCCTTCTGCAAATTGAAGTTTGATGCCTTGTGTGAACTGCCACTGACCCAGATCTAGCCGGTCGGCTTTTTCGTTGTAGAATTCAATGAACTCGTAGCTTGTGTCGTTGGTCTTCGTAGAAGTTTCTACCGAAGATTTCGCCTTTTTAGATGTTTTAACTTCGCTAGGCGGATTGTACATAATCTCGGTCACTTGTACAGCTTTAGCTGAATCAATGTGAATCCAACTAAAGAGTAGCAACAGTAAGATTTTTACCGGGCAGGACCGGTGCGTACGATTGGGATATGTTGCAATACTCGAAGTGACGCTGTGGTAATGGTGAGAACTGGAAGATTGTTGCTGGACGGCCAAGTTGATTCCTCTCTATTCTGTATTTGCGACGGTACCTGAAATACATCGCAGCTGAAACACCTGTAATTGATCTGAAAAGGCATGATAATAGAATTATAACAAATCTGTTGCGTGTTTGTGCCACATCGGCGCCATATTTATCGTAAATTTGTGTCAAGCGATGATGGTATCAGCCGGATTGAATACGAGGTCTTAAAACCCTGAATGTTGGCGGAGATCCAATCATCGCTTGTTAGACCTGTAATCGAATCTGTCCGCCTCACTACCAAAAGTTTGCTCTGCCCTGGTTAACCATTCGATAAATATCTACTGTATATCACTTTTCAAAACAGCCAAGATCTGGTATATTGTTATCTGTCTGATTAAGATGGAAAGATAAAGCTGAGCATCTACGGCATTCAGATAATAAATTCGAGCCTTCATCACAGTTCCGCTGATTATAAAGTGTAGCCTGGTACCGGACAAGGCAGTTACCAATTTCCAAAATTTGGTGATGACTCACAAATCGTTTGATGGCTTTCTCGCTTCGGCCGCACAGATAGTTTTAGGTCGATTTGAAATATCTGTTTATTGCGTCTGCATTGTATCTCGAACTGCCATACTATGCGGTGGTTAAATTTTTGTCGCCAACAATCTATAATTGGCGAATTGATTATTATAGCTGAAGGTTGAGAAAATGGATATAAATGGTAAACTTTTTCAGTTTGTCGATCCTGACAAGGACTTGGCAGAAAACTCACACCGTTTTTTCGAGATTTTGTCCATCTTGAACCAGATGGGGAAACAGTTTGGACGAATGGGACCACGCATCGTTTCAGGTTTGGCGTCTTCATGGTCGTCAACGGACTAACTTATGTGATGAACGATTCTGGAGCCCCAACTCCTACGGGGCTCACACCTACAGGCTATAAGCCTCCCATTTAAACGGACGCGGTTTATGGAGATCAATGGTGTTTACCGGAGGAAATCTCATTTTCATTAGCGTTCATTCACGGTTTCATTCAATCACCAAAGGCCAATAGCCAAAAATGGAGGTAAAGATGCAAACCTTTAGCAGCTGTGTCGATGGATATTACGATGTATCGAATCAGATGATCGCCGATCTGCATCACCGTGCGACGGATAATTTCCGGCAACAAGAACTTGAAAAGTCAGCGTTCGATTCGATTAAGGCGTTTGAATTACACCGAAAACGGGTTCGTGATCATTTTCTCAAAGCGATCGGTGAACTTCCGACCGAACGTACACCGCTCAATGTCCAATGCACCGGCAAGCTGGATCGCGGAAATTACATAATCGAAAAGATTCTTTACGAAAGTCTACCGAACTTCTTTGTCACTTCGTTACTTTACGTGCCGAAGGGTATAATCGAACCGCAACCAACGATTGTTTTTGTTCACGGTCATGCCGACAATGCGAAGGCTTTTCCGCAATATCAAAAGGTTTGTATTGATCTAGCGGAAAACGGTTTTGTGGTTATGGCGATTGATCCGCCCGGTCAAGGCGAGCGTTTTCAGTATTTTGAAAATGGCGAGCGGAAGATCGGCGGTTGCACGACCGAACACACGCACGCCGGTTTGCGGTTTACGCTGTGCGGTGCATCGATCGCCCGGCATTTTATTTGGGATGTGGTTCGCGGTTTGGATTATCTCGAGGCGCGATTGGAAGTCGATCCAGATCGGATTGGTCTAACAGGTAATTCTGGCGGTGGTACGCAATCGTCGTTTTTGATGATGTCGGAGTCGCGGTTCGCGGCGGCGATGCCCTGCACGTTCATTATGACACTCGAATCGTACATGAAAACGGGGCAACCGCAAGATAGCGAACAGATCGTTGCCGGTTGTTTCGCCCACGGTCCTGACCACGACGATTACATCACGGCAATGGCTCCAAAACCGGTCCGCGTCGGTGCAGTCAATTACGATTTTTTCCCGATTGAGGGCAGTTTTGAGGCGGTCGCTCGGGCGAAAAAGATCTATGCTCTTTACTCTGCCGACGACAAAGTGGATATTGTTACAGCACCGTGTCAGCACGAGTATTCGATCGAACTTCGTCAGGCATGCGTCAACTTTTTCAAAATGCACTTCCGAAATGAACTGCCGAATTTCCAAGTGTCTGATCCGAATATTCTCCCGGATCAAGCGCTTTGGGTTACGCCGAGCGGGCAGGTCTTGGAACACTATCCAAAAAGCCGAACGGTTTTTGATCTCAATCTCGAACGGTTTAGGACTTTTAACGAATCGGAGAGGAAAATCGAAGACCTACGCGAAAGGGTGATTTCGGTTTTGGGTGTTGAGGGTAATCGAAAAGCGGAAATTCATGCGCGAATCATTTCGGATCAAGTGATTGACGGTTATCGAACAGAAAAGATTTTCTTTATTGGATCGACTGATATTGTTCTAACAGGCGTGATGATTCATCCGAAAGAGGGAATAGGAGTTGAGCGGACGGAACTCGTTATTTTTGAGAACGGCACAAACGAAATTCCGCATCGGAAAGAGTGGTTGATTGATCGGCTCAATTCCGGTGTGCGACTGTTTGTGTTCGATGTGCGAGGGATCGGTGGTGTATCAAGCCGCGAATTCAATCGGAGCGGTTACCCGCACACGGCAGAATATAAACTGGCGTGTGATGCGATGATGCTCGGCATTTCGACGCTCGGTTTGCGGACCTTCGATGTACTTCGCGGTTACGACTATCTACAGACACGGTCTGATATCGACCGGACCTGTTACGAAGCAAAGCGAGAAATCTCTATTTACGGTGGCGGAAAATCTGCGTTTTATGCGTATTTTGCGTCTGTAATCGAGGAAGGTTTCTCGAGTGCGGTATTTGAAGATTTGCTGATTTCCTATCAAGATCTGGTCGAAACAAAGTACTACGACGGACAACGTTTTCATTTAGACGTGATGGCGTGGGGAATTCTGCAGCGTTTCGATCTTCCCGATCTCGAAATCTGTCTCGCCGGTCGTGAAGTCCAATTTATCAACCGCCGAAATGCGAAAGGGGAAATCGTGTGATTGGAGCAGTTGGAATCCCATTTTTCGCCTAGACAACACGCAAATTCCCCCTACGTTTATTCACTAAACTCAATTCTGATGCTAACCTCTTTAGTAGTCGGAGTTTTACGAAGCACCTAACCACTGACTTTTAATCGGTGGTCTGCTTTATAGAGATAATCGCGATGACAGCAAACCTGGAAGCAAATCAAAATACGATTGTTTTTTCCCTTTCTCCTAACGGCGATGATGCCTGGTCAAGAAGACTATCGGAGGCAAACGAAAGCAAACTGTCCAGCCAAGAGAGAATAAGCATCGATCTATTGAGAATAACATTTTAAGAAACGAATTGTAATCTTACTTCAGGCTAACTACTGATACCCGCGCAATAGATAACTCGTGTACAGAGTAATCGGGCAGGTATCAGCTGCCCTAGTTGGGTTGGTACCTTTTTCCTTATCGCTATTCCCTTTACACTCTTCCACTTGACCAAGCTTTCGGTTAATTCATCAGACCTACCTTTAGTCTGCATCTTACTTGAAGAGTCTATTGAATATAGAAAACTAATGGTCAGATATTGGAACAAACGGCTGCGTAATTTTGACCTTAACTCACTAGAATTCGACCCGGAAGAACATGATGGTAAGCTGGCAGAATTTGCTAGAAATGTTGGAGAATTTCTATCTAACAACCCCCAGAGATCCGCGGGCCGAATTCAGAAGGGTGATGATTATTTGATCCACATTTGTCGCCTTTTGATGGTTCAGGTAAACCTCCTCCATTTACGTTGGCCTTAGTAGTATTAAGGCCAACGTACTAATAGGGTGATAATTTATCGTGATAGAGTTGGTCTATTACCTGACGAATTAGCTACAGTAGAATTATTAGACCACTATTTCAAAACCAATTGGATCGAGAAAAAGTTGAAGCCGGCAGAACTAAAATTGCTGAACTTCTGCGCCATTTTCCTGATCAGGGTAAAATTGATCTTTTGAGGTGGATCGAAACAGGACACCAACTGCCTGTAACTTATCAGCCAAATTTAGCCCAAAACCGTCGACAATACGCCAAACTTCATCAGGCTTATGTGGATCATCGGTTGGAAGAGACAGATCACCATCAAAGAGGACGTATAGGGTTGCTTTAGAAACAAAGACAATTGATCCACAGCCAAAGATTAAAGAACCGAGGTGCGTCCTTCGTAAAAATCATGGAATACGTTATTGAGGTTGAACCGTGGTTGGAATACTTATGGGAATCTTAGGCTTGGGAGCGCCATGAACAATTCAAAAACGACAGATTCATTTGCACACCAATACATGCTCAGCGGGCAATAAAAGAGTTTGCCCGATTGCTACCCCGCCTTCGTTATGAGAAGGCAGTAGAAATCGTAGAAGCCCGATACGATAAAGGTTTGATTACCGACCAGCAGGCGAAAAAGAGAATGCAAGAATTGAAGCGAGAAAGGCGGTTTGAAGAGATCGAGGTAAGGGTTATTGACGCCTAGGAGCGAGGTGAAATTACGCGACAACAGGCTGAGCAAAGGCTCATCGGCTATAAGGAGAACCTATTGGGGGCGGAACCAAAAGATAAAGATGGTAAAGGCAGAGCCTAAAAACGTGTTGTCAAAACAGAAGTCACTTAAATAATGATGCCAAAACATCTGCTATTTGGCTGTTTTCTTACTGTTCTTAATAATGGATAGACAAAATATCCGCAAACGGACCAATCATCCCGCTCCGGGTAGGCAGCCCAGTTTTGATTTTCAGCTTTTCTCCTGCCAGTCTCTCCCTGCCCGACATATAGCGTTGAACCTTTGAGCCATCGTTAAAACCGAATAAACTTGCGAGAAAACTAGTGATTGAAATAGACCAGGTGAGATTTTGAGCGAGCGTGTACTAATAGATTAAGACTATATTGATAGTCAATGGGTAAGTGAGATAATGAGATCTTCAAGCGACGGAGGAATAGTTATGACAGATAGACCAGATCAAATCTTGGTAGAACAAATCCAAGCCGGTTATTCAGATGTATTTGGTTTATTAGCCAAAAAGTATCAGCATAAAGTGTATCAGATGGCCTATCATTTCACCCACAATGCAGACGGAGCTCGCGATCTATCGCAAGAAATTTTTCTGAAGGCCTACCGTTCCCTACCTAAACTTTGAGAGTTCGTCCATTTTTCATACCTGGTTGTATCGAATTACCTATAACACAGGCATCGACTATACCAGGAACATAAAAGGCGATCGGTCTACCTATTTTCGGACGAATTTCCCAGTGATGAATCGCTACTCCATCCCCGTGTGACAGATTCAACGACTACCCGGCTGGCAGAGGCCGATGAAACGATGGCCCATGTTAAACAGGCGGTGGCTGAATTATCTCCTAAACAGAAACAGGTTTTTATTCTCCGTTACTATCAAGACTTAGCACTACGTGAAATTGGGGAGGTCATGGGATTACAGATCGGGACTATCAAATCCCATCTGTTTAATGCTCTTCGTAACTTGCGACAGCTACTGGCCGATTACGTGCAGATCTAATTGATCTAGCTAAAAAATAGGAAAGAAAAGAAATAGGAGAAGAAACAGTACAAATACTGTGCCCAATTTATGGCATACGAAGACGAAAAAACAAGCCGTATAATAAAATAACACCAAGAATACTGATTGCTTAGGCTGATACGGAGGTCTCGGCAACTATCCATAATTCCCTGGCAGCAACCGATTTTGAGGTAGATGCGGTCTTTGCCGGCCTAGAGGCAATCAATACTGTGGTTAAGCAACCACCCGACTTACTCTTGCCGGACCTTGTTTTACCGTTGATCGACGGTCTGGATGTTTTGCGCTCTCTATCAGTTAATACCAAAAGTAACCGTTCAGCAGTTATTATGGTAACAACTCAAAACGAATATATCGATCGGATTGTGGCTTTGGAGATGGGGCTGAGGACTACATTTCCATTCCCTTCAACCCACGAGAACTACTACTGTGGGTGAAGATCGTTTTGCGACGTACTTCATCCAAGCTAAAGATAAAAACGGTCGGATGGAGGTAGACCTACTACGGATTGAGAAGGCATCATAGAGGAAAGGTATTTTGCGCGGACGAGGAAATCTCACTTTCACCCATCGAGTAGCAGTAGTTTAATGGAACAGATTTGGGGGGTAAGTGAACCCGACAAAGACAGAATAATGGACTCCCATATCGCCCGGCTGCGAGCCAAACTCGGCTGTTGCGGCAAACACATTTTCACCGGGCATGGTGTTGGCTATCGCTTTCAGGGATACAATGTACTGATCGATCTGTGTTTTGTCAGCAATCGAGGATTTTCGACGCCTAGCGGGAAAAACTTTTTCACGCGGTTTAACTTTGGAAAGGCATCTGTTTGGATCGTCATAATATAGTTCCTCCTTCTGCTCTTATCCCAGTACTTCTAGATTAACAGGAGCTGGCAGTTTCTCACCCGTAATCACCGCAATCAAATTCTGCACCGCAGGTTCTCGCATAGCACGGTGTGTCTCTTCGGTTGCTGTACCGATGTGAGAGAAACAAATAATGTTTAGCAAAGTGAAAATGGGATCATCTTCCGCAGGCGGTTCTTTTTCGAGTACATCTAAAGCTGCTCCAGAAATTTGATTTGACTGAAGAGCTTTGGTCAAGGCTACTTGATCGATTAAAGGCCCACGAGCGGTATTGACCAGATAGGCAGTCGGTTTCATCAAATTAAATTCCGCATCCTCAATCATATGCCAGGAGGACGCATCTAAGTTTGTGTGTAAGCTGATTTTATGTGACGGGATGCCGCTAAGCATGATCTTTTTTGCTTAACTTAGAATACAATTGGCGGGAGATGACCATCCCCCTTAAGTAGACTTTCGCGCCGAATCTCAGGGCCACATTCGTGGATCTCACGGATACTTTGCACTCCGACAAGACTCATTGCTCGTCTCAATTCAGATTCCATAATTTCGAAGGCACGTGTTAACCCAAGATGCCCACCTGCCCCGATACCTGCTGCTGTAACACGACCAATGCCAACCGCCTTGAGGCCGTAAGAGAGGGCAATTAGCACATCCGTCCCATTTCTGATGCCGCCATCCATCATAAAGTCGAGCTTCGAGCTTCCCATTAAAGGCATCTCTTGCTCAACAATATGCAGGGAAGGGGGAACCCTGTCCTGCTGTCGACCACCGTGATTGGACCAAATAACACCAGAGGCACCAAAATCCTCCGCTTTCTTGGCATCATAGGCACAGTGTACGCCTTTGAGGATAAGCGGGTTGTCATCTCCCCAAGCGGATTTAATCCATTTAAGATCATCCCAGGTAACCGCAGAAGCCGCGAGTTGCTCGCCAATATCCGCATAAGGCATGGGATTCCCCTGCATGTCGATGATATTCACAAACTCCATGAGCCCCCCATCCCGCCAATGGTCCAAGAGCCATGGCAGGTGGTTGATCATCTGCGGGCCAACTGCTAACTTGCGGAACGCGAGCGTAATGCGTTCTCCTAGACTCAAGCCCTGAAAGGATCCTGCCACTTGCATGGGCTTCATCTTGGCATGCAAGGCCCGAAGACCAGATACCCCCGTGTCAATGGTGAGGATGAGTGCAGTAAAACCTGCACGTTTTGCCCGCTCAATACCTCTAAGCGCTGTTTCTTGCCCGCCACATAGGTAGAGCTGAAACCAGCACTGTCCATCTGAGGATTCGGTCACTTTTTCCATCGGTGTTCCTGAGAGAGTGGACTGGGCCATCACCGTTCCAAACTCCCCGGCGACTTTTGAAGCCACTGCATCTGCCATGGGATAGAGTGCTCGCAAACTGCCCACAGGGGCAATAAACCAAGGAATAACCAGGCTGTGACCAACGACGGTCGTGCTGAGATCCAGGGACTCAAATTTCAAGGCTCCGTGTGCTGTTGTCATTGCCTGTTGAAAAGCCCTGACATTTGCGCGGAGCGTTGTCTCAGCATCTGCTCCCCCTCGGAAGTATTCAGAAACAAGTGGGGGAACCCGTCGTCTCATGAGTTTCCAGAGATCGTCTGTAGTTATCGCATTAGCAATTCGTTGTTCTTCGCTAGACATGGGCTCAAACTCTATCATCTCAGAGTCTCTATAGGGAGACTTAATCCAGGTTTCCTGTTTAGATTTATCTAACGGGCCCTCAGAATGCTCAAGCAGCCCATGAGATTTGTCGGGTTTTGGTTAGTAAATATTTAAAAACCCTTTTACCAAATTAGCATCGAAAAGCCGCTAAAACGGCTTAGATTGACAAAATATAACAAGAATTTAGCGTTTGTAAAGGTAGGAAATCAGAGTCAACAACCCTGGGTGTTAGCGGAGGGCCGTCATCAAGCGGAACACCAGAATAAGCCGAGATTCGCGCTCGCTCGTTGCGGCAACGGCTAAAGGCGGTTTTGGTGGCTAATCCTTAACCACGCTGATCCGCTTCGTGTCGTCTTCGTCGCCGATTAACCAGTGGTAAAGGCGTGTCTTCGTCGCTTGTCAAGTCCCGCGCTTCGCGTGGCTCAGGGGTAATTTACCTCACATCTGCTACACGACGAAATCCGCTGGCTGCATCGGTCTGGTCTGGTTTAGCCGTGGCCCAATCGGCACCCCTAGGGTATCCTGTACCGTCGCGCCACGCACTTCCTCGCAACACTCGCTGCACGCCAGACAGAGGTCCAGCTGAATTATCCGTCGGTGGCTATTGATAATAGTTGGTATCATAACAATCCAAACACCACTTATAAACATTGCTTGTCACATCATATGGTCCACATCCATTAAGCTCGAACTGCTTAATGGGCGCAGTTCNACAATCCCAGTTATCTTTGTCACCAGTAGCACTGTAATTAGCCCGGTCGTGGCTGATATTATCCCCCCAAGTGACGCTTGCCTACCCACTCGGCAGACAGCTCCAGCATCAAACCAACTGACGCCCACTTACTGGATGATTATATGTCATCGAGACTTGACTCACCTAATTTGGCAAAGCGGGTTGCCCAGTAGTAGCTAAAAACTCCTTATATTGGCCACTACCATGAGTGAGAGCCAATAGTGCGATATCTATTGCCTCTCACTCATGGCTCAGTAGATTCTTCTTTTTGCATTTTTGAGCTCATAATTCCAGCCTTTGCGGGGAAACAAAGGGAGATTTTAACACAGCAGGTAGGGGCTAAAACTGGATGAGAACGCACATCAAAAAGTCAGCTTCTGAGGCGGCCGGTTGGTCGGGCTGCAGGCTGTAATCTCGTTTCGGCCCAAGGAACTNTTTCAGTATCAAACTTTCATTAAACTCTTAGCCCACAACAGTTACTCCAGCTAGTGGGAGTATGGGGCTAGGGTGATTTAGCAGGGAAACCATGACCCTGGGGAGACAATGTAATAAATTAGGTTTAGGTTGCGGCCGGTAGGCGGTGTCTGTGAGGCCTCTACCAGCCGCAATTGATTCAATATTATGACCTACCGATTAAACTTGATATCTGCCCATTTAGTGGTCAGCCGGTTTCTAGAATCAACGGCTGTGGTGGGGGCTAAAGCGGCTTGCATAGATTTCTTTACTTCATCGGCCGTCAACGCCACATTCCAAATTTTAACTTCGTCCATTGCTCCGTTAAAGTTGTTCCCTCCTTCGTGATTTGCTGCAATTGACATACCGTGCTCGATGAAGTCTATTCTGACACTCCCGCCGGCAGCAGCTTTACCATCTTCTTCACCATCGATATACAGTACGGTTTCACTCCCGGTTTGAGTGGCAACATAATAGTACCATTTGGTGTCAAATTCTTTCGCCTGGCTCTTGATTTCTAATTCGGCTTTGTCCGTAGCAAAATAGTGACCCAGCAAAACGCCGCCACGATTAAAGGTAATGTGTGGACGTCCACCACCGCTGGCCCGATACATCAAATCCATTCTGCTACCGCCAGTAATTTTTTGGCTGGGCTTAAACCAAAACTCAATGGTAAGAGCTTCGGGGGGATCAATGTTTAGTTTATCAAACCTGGCTGAACCTTTATTGAATTCCAAGGCGTTGCCGACAACACCGTCTACCGATTTGGCATTGGTTAATTGCCCAACAAATTTGTTCGGTGAAACATCTTTCACCACTTTTCCCCCTGCTTCTTCAAAGGGCAAGTGAAGAAGCAAACTTTTGGTTCCTTTGGTTATGCCTGCATTCACTGCCGATACAATGGCTAAAGATAATATCAGGACACAACTGAGAATTACTTTCTGCTTCATTAGTAGTTTGTCTCGTAAATTGAAAAAATAAGTTATAAAAAATTAATGTTCAGTGTCTCGACTCCATACACCAAACAAATGCAAGATTATTGTCAATCTAGCACTGGTGATACTTTATGACAATTATTTAATTCGCCATTCCTGAGCCACCAAATTTGATGTCTGCCCATTTAGTAGCCAGTCTGTTATATGGTTCCACGGCCAATGCCGCCTCCATCGCTTTCGTGACCTCATCAGCAGTGAACGCCACACTCCAAATCTTGAGTTCGTCTACCGCCCCTTTGAAGAAGGTTCCACCGCCGGAATTTTCTCCTACTGACATGCCGTGCTCAGGGAAATCTATTCTGACATCACCACCAGCGGCCGTCTTGCCATCAAGTTTCCCATCGATATACAGCACCGCCTCCTTCTTGGTTTGAGTAGCAACGTAGTAGTACCACCTGTTTTCAAATACGAGTTCCTTACTCTTGATTTCTAATTCTGCCCCCTTGGTAGCAAAGTAATGACCGAATGTGACCCCGCCCCGACAGAAGGTTATATGCGGCCTTCCACCGCCATTCTTCCGGTACAGTAGATCCATTCTACCACCACATTTAACCGCCTCGCTGGGCTTAAACCAAAACTCAATGGTCATAGCTTTGGGCAGATCGAATTTTAGGGGGTCGAATTTTGCGGCCCCTCCTCCGAATTCTAAGGCTTTGCCGACCACACCTTCTACCGATTTGGCTTTGCCCACTACTTTACCCTTGAATTTATTGGGTGATACATCTTTCACCTCTTTTCCATTACCTTCAAAAGGTAGATGTATGATTAGATCCTTAGGATCTGCAGCGTCAGCCAAAGGTACCATTAGAATCAACACCAAGACTAGATTTAAACTGAAAATTATTTTCATGCACATCTCCACTAATACTTTTACATGATATCATTCACCAAAGGAGAGAAGCAAGGATCTCTAGCGCAGTAAAATATGAGAAATAAAACAATGACTTCTATGAAGCAGATGAGCTGGTTGATAATCTGTAATTAACTTAGAGAAAATACGGATCAGGAGTTATCTGGTAGAACAGAATTACGCAGAAACCAGAAAATGGTGATACTGAAGTAAGCCTATACCAAACATCTCAACTACAGTCAGCCCTTTTGCTAGTCAGCCGGAGAGTTTTTGTTTTCAAGCAAAATCGGGTTTGAATTCAAGCCCCTCGACTAATTACACGCCCCCAGAAACTGACTTTCTTTTCTTCTTTCTC
>PACG01000206.1 GCA_002699335.1 Candidatus Poribacteria bacterium | reverse complement strand
GTATCCAGGAGGTTTATTGATCACACTTATCACTCCTCGTATAAAATTCATGGATCCAACCGTCTTGCCTTTAAACCCAAAGATCTCCAAAGATCTAGCCAGGATTCGAGCCGACGGCTGTTGAGTTCAGTACACTTGTTCCCCCCAATCAGGGGCGAGGAAAACTATCTCCATGGGTGATGGATCTAAATTCCCGAGGATTCATATGCCCCGAGATCCAGGTCTTGGCCACGATGGAAATGCTTCCCCATCAGATACTTAACTTCCAATTCAACATCGCGGATATAGATTGGTGGAGTAACGTCGGAATTGCGTGCGAGTAGCGTGATTTCAAGTGTGTTTTCGCCTTGCCGCGGCCAGTGGTCGGGATTCAGACGGTAGATCCACCAATATCCCGACCCAGTGCGGTAACGTGGGGCTTGCATCCGGTACATCTGGTTGATTTTGCGTAGCAGGTTGTTTGGCAATTCTGCGTCGTTGAGCCGAAAGCGCAACTGGTCAGTTTCGGTGGTGTTCATAATCCGTACCCGCAGGAGTACCTGGTGTACACGCTCAACCTGGTGCCAGTGGGGTAGGTCGTCGCTGATTTTAAACCGGACGGTGGTCGGCTCGTTAAGTTCCAGAGCGGCGGGTAGTTTCATGGCAAGTCCAGGTTCTGTCATCGGTTTCGAATACCGGCCGGTTTCTGTGGGCACGTAGTAATACTTGTCCTTAGTAGCCATAATGTCGGGATGCGGCAACTCACGGAGTTTTTCGTAAAATGATGCCTGGTAGGGCCAGTTACCGAACCAGTGCGCNAAGTAGAGCCCATCGACACCTTGCGCCCAGTAGTTGCAAGCGGCGGCCCGAATCATCTCGATCGTNCCTTCTCCCAACCGGTCGGAGTCTACATGGCTCTGGAGGGTAGCGTGAATCCTGCAATCAGTTCCCTTTGCGGCCTCAACCAGGGCAGANAAATCGGTTGTTGAGTCCAACAACTCTGGCCCCGAAAACGTCTGACCAATCACCACATCTACTATCCCTTGCTTCATCCAGGCACAGACGTCAAGCCCAACCTGNAGACAACCCTCGATACTAGCCGGAATGCGAACTGCCAACTCGCGTTCTGAACCGCTCTTTTTGACTGCATTGTAGACCTGCCGAATCCAAGCTGTCATAATCTGCTGACCAGACTCGACTTCATTCGGGTGAAAATAGTATGGCGAATAGTTGAGTTGTAGTTCAAACCCGTCAACCGGATAACAGCTCAATGTTTCGTCAATTAACGCAAACCGTTCTTCGCGTACCACCTGATGCTTGAAATCTAGACACCGTAGTCCAGGAAATTCGGCCTCCAGATCACCACGCCCCCCAATTTCTAGATGGGAATTATTAAATCGAAAGTCAGAGCAACGAACATCTTGTCCACGCTCACCACGTCCCTGTTGTAACAAAAGAGTAGGATAAACCCGTATCCCCTTGGCATGAGCCCGATTACAAATGAGGTGTAAAGGGNCGTGGCCTTGTCGGATTAACTGTTTAGCGTTCTGATGCGCCCGCTGAAAAACCAGGTGTGGCCATTTATCGACATTTTAGCCCCACAGTTCACCCACTTTGGTGTCGTGTNAAACCGTTCGCCCATCACCCAGACAGAACATCAAGGCTTCCACCGGCGTTCCGACGAGTTCATCAACGGCGGCCTCGTACTCCTTTTTCTGCATGGGAGGTTCGTACATATAGATTAACGGGTGACGCCCATCGTGATAGAACATGATACGCGGCATAAATTACTCCTCTTTTCGATGTTAGACGTCTACTACCACCATTCTTGGAGAGTTGAAAGGGNACCATTAATTTGACTTAGTTTTCTNGNTGACCGGACTTCAGCCCTTACTGTTGTCATTCACAACCATCTCGTCTCCGCAATCGGGCACATGTTCCACTCCCCAAATTAAACGNAACCAACGCCAGGTCGAAGAACTTCTCTATTAATCAAGGTGGTTGATAGCGTTGATACATCTCTAGCGAAATCGCCTGCNGTACAGGAACATCAAGATCGTTCGATCAAAGAAAACAGGACCNCTTAGCTACACTGACCGGCAGTGTTCTGAACACTAAAANGAGAGTGGAAACATCGCTGATTTGGTTTGATGTCGCGTTCGGTCCTCGATGGTCATCTGATGATATTCCTGAATAAAGTCGGCTAGATTTTGTGAAGCCTCTTCAAAAACGATTTGTCCCTTTTCAGCCGTCGCTTTTTCCGCCTCTCCCATCACGCCGGTATCGGAATACTGGCTGGTCCATTCGATCAAGCCCATAGCCCCCTTGGCAAACAGGTCAGTCCAGACAAATTTAGAACCGAGTTTATTGGTCTTGGCAATTTCGCTTTTGATCTTATCNTGTCGCACACTCTCCGGTGATAAATAGAGCAGCATCGACGTCTCCAACTCACCGGCATGCGAGCATCCACCAGGGAAGATGCTTTCCCGCCACTGTTCCTCAAAATCCGGGTTGACACGGAGCAGGCTCCACCAACTACAGAAAACACAACTGGCATCAGTCTCAATGATGGTGCGACGAGCCACCATATCGACCAAATTGTGGTTGGATCCGTGACCATTGACAATGATCATTTTCTTAAAGCCGTGGTAGGCCAAACTCTTGCAAATGTCCAGAACATAGTCGATGAAGTGCTGGTAATCGATATTGAGGGAACCGGGAAAATCCATCACATGGTGGACGTATCCGTAACTGACGNCGGGAAGTACCAGGCTCAGTTCAGGTTGTCTCCGCGCCGCTTCGGTGGCAACTGCAGAGGCGCAGAGATGATCAACCTTCAACGGGAGGTGGTGGCCGTGTTGCTCTACCGAACCGGTTGGAATAATCGGGATCTTACCCATTTCCACCGCTTGATTGATTTCAGGCCAAGTTAGTTCATCGAATTGATAGATCTCTTTCACGTTTGTCATCGGTCTTCTCCGTGCGATCTCTAAGTAAGCGGGAAATGCTAAGCGTTACGACTAATCTTCGANTTGCACCATCTTCAGACAGACGGGCGTCGGTACTTCAGCTGAGTATCCGGTATAGTCTAGAGTTCCTGTTTCTGAATCGATCTTAAAAACGAAAATGTTGCCGCTACCNTGATTTGCGGCTAAAAGATAAGTACCTGTTGGGTCGATTCCGAAGTTACGCGGTGATTGTCCTCGAGTTGATTCATGTCCAACATAGGTCAGTTGACCCGAACCTGGATCGACCGCATAGATAACAATGCTATCGTGCCCACGATTAGATCCATAAACAAACTTTCCGTCTGCTGAGACATGAATATCGGCACAGGANCTCGAACCGTCGAAATCATCAGGTAGAGTAGATATCGTCTGCACCGGATCCAATGTACCTGTCTCTGGATTGTACTCAAAAGTGGTTACTGTCGAGCCAATTTCGTTGATGACNTAGGCATACTCTTGACCGGGATGAAAGTCGAAGTGACGCGGTCCTTGCCCCGGTTCGACGGCAACAGAGGGCTGGTCGTTAGCAACTAATTGACCAGTTGCTAAATCTAATTGATAAATCATCACTTTGTCCATCCCAAGATCTGGGACAAACGCATGGCGATTATCAAGTGAAATCATAATCGAGTGGGCGTGTGGGCTGATTTGGCGTTGTGGATTGACACTGGACCCTTGGTGTTGCACTACTGATGAGGCCTCACCAAGACGGCCATCGGATTGAGTGGGATAAGCGGCTACGCTACCAGTACCATAATTAGCTACCAATACATACTGCCCTGTGGCATCGACACTGAGGTGACAGGGCGAAGTTCCATGGGTAGGTTGACGATTTAGAAAAGTCAACCTACCTGATTGGGAATCGATGGCAAATGCGCTAACAGAACCACTCTCTTGGCCTTGATAGTTTCCAATCTCATTGACTGCATAGAGAAAACGATGCTGAGGATCAAGAGATAGAAAAGAGGGGTTTTCAACCTCCTCAATCTGGCTCTCCGAGGTCAGTTGACCTGTTTCTAAGTTCATGCGATAGACGTAAATCTCTTGACTATAAGTGCCAACATAGATCCGAATAGATTGACTCATGGTATTGACCTCTCCTGCAAAGGCTGAAATTTGGAATGGTAGAGATAGTGCGAAAAAGAGTAAGAACAAGGACAATTTGGAACGGGTAGATACAGCATTCCCAACATAAGGTATTGTACGATAAAGTNGAGTCAAATGCACCCACTTTATTATCTCTATTAACGCTGGAACGATAGATTGATGTAGATCTACTCTGTAGAACAGGAGTACAGATCGGTTATTTCTTCAGGAGAGGTGTCACTTGACAAATTTTGCCAAATGATTTATAGTTTAATCCCATGATTGTAAGAAATACGTTTAAACTGTTAAGTTATAGTAACTGGCGAGGCTCAGTCATGCAGATACTCCTATTATCGATCTGCTGGATTGTCCTGTCTCTGGCGAGGTTTCCCCAAACCGTCGTTTGCGCTCAAAATACCAGACCGATTGAGAAAATGACGATTTCACCCGACACCCCACTTCCCCTCCCTCAACAGGAAGCAGCTGACCAATTAAGTCAGCATTCTGTTGGCTTTTTCAGTGGATTTCATCTGGGCCGAGACCTTGAACTGGGAATCTCACAAATAGTAGATCAGGTCCAACTTCTGCTCGGCGATGTTACAATTAACGGTCATGTGCAAGGCGACGTATTTGTCTTTGGTGGTAANATCACCGTTACTGAGTCGGCTCGAATTGATGGTCAAACCAACGTTTATCTGGGACAAATCGGGGGTACCGAATACCTGTTGCCAGATACCTTTAACGAGGTTAACGGGATTCAACTCATCAGNAGGGCCGTCGACTATATTCAGCGTCCAGAGCGGGTCTGGTATCACCACACCAAAACTCCTGTTATTTGGCATATTGTTTCTTTTACTACCATGTTACTTCTGCACCTTTTAATTGCCGGCATATTTCCAACTCAAGTCGGAAATATGGAAGTAGCCTTGGTACGGCGTCCCATTGGCAATGCGATTATCGGGCTACTTGTTTTTCTCTTAGTTCCTTGTTTGATCTGGTTTGCTGTTTTTTCTATCGTCGGAATTCCGGTTTTATTGTTACTTTTTGCTATTCTTTTACCAATGGCGATTTACGGCAAAACTTCCCTCTTTGCCTCCATTGGAGGTAGTATTNTACCAAACCGACAATCGATCCTCCCGGCGGTGATTCTCGGCTATGCTATCTATCGGCTGGCGATGTCGTGGCAGATCCTGCGCCAAATCACGTTTGTTCTCGCCAGTGCCCTCGGTATTAGTATTACCATCCGGACGCTATTTGGTTTCAAGCCCCCTGTCCACCTATCTGGCCGACCGCTGCAAAATTACAATCAACCGACCCGAGACCAATCTTTTCGTAGTTGACTGCTGCCAGTTGGCAACTCCACCCCCCATACGTTATAATTTCCGNCCTATGAAATTGTTGTACCGACACTCACTCACTTTGATTGTAGCCTACTTGTGTGGTTGTTCCGCCTTTGAAACAACACGGATTGAACCTGTCTTCGATCCTGAAGCCTCGCTCCTTCCCCGTTCTAGTACAATTGCCTATGTTAAAAACGGCATCGTTGCATTGGCCGTGCCGTTGAATGATGTTAAGGCGGCAGACGCTTTCGCCATCATTATTTATAACGNTACCGATCACTTTATCTCCTTGAGACAGAAAGATTGCTGGATGCTGGATGGCACTGGCGGACAGACCAAGCCGATCCACCGTTCGATGTACACCGCAACTTTGGGCAAAAATTACAAACCGACCCTACCTCCCGAATTCAAATCCGAGGTCTTTCGCTGGAATCGTTCGATCCACATTTACGGTGATACTGCGGCTCTACCCACAGAAGATATCGAGAAGACACGGATTATGCCCAAGCAAAAATCCCAATTTTTCCTCTATTTTCGGACACGCAGTATCAAATCTTCTAACCTGCGGGTGGTCGTGCCCAAGATCTACAGCGAATACGACCAGAGTGAAACCACCTTCGTCTTTAAGTTTCGGGTAAGCAAGGGGTAGTGCTTTGCTTGCTGCGACTATCCGCAACCGTGGAAGGTCGCCAACTTTCAGTGGGCCACTACTTTCAGGCTTCACCTGCCNACTCAGTAGACNCCGATTTTTAGTCGGCNACTATTTTCTGTTGACCTTACTGATAGGCTTATCGGCTTGTCGCNCCTTACCTCTAATCGTTAGATCACACTCCGACTTTCAGTCGGCGGTTATTCCCCCGGACCAAACAGTTTCCGCNCAACCAAGCCTTAAGGCCNCAACCAACCACCGACCATTGTCGTTTCACTTAATCGCCGAAATTGGGACAACAGGCCAGGGCGCAGGAGAATTCCTATATCCTACGGATTTGGATGTTGATTTGTCCGGACTCATCTATGTGGCGGATACGGGCAACAATCGGATTCAAGTCTTGACGTCAGGTGGTGATTTCCAGGCAGAGTTTGGTCATCACGGTTGGCAAATTGGGGAGTTTGATGGACCAAATGATGTCGTGATAGGCCAATCGACCTTTTTTCTGGCGGACACTGGGAATGATCGAGTGCAAATCTGCCAGATGATCGATCACCTGTTAACCCCGTTTGGTCAGGCAAGTTCACAAAGGCAGAGCCAATCAGCCTTTAGTTGGCTAGATCGGCCAACAGGTATAGATCTTTCTACTGGTGGTGAGGTCTACTTGGTAGATCAGGGTCACCACCGTATTCTGAAGTTCGATCCGAATGGCCAGTTGCTATTCGCTCATGGTCGTTATGGAGACGGAGTCGACCGGTTTCGCCAACCCATTGATTTGGCAGTTGATCGACAGGGTAACTACTATGTGGTCGATGCAGGAAATAGCAAGATCAAAAAGTACGACTTCAGTGGTAATTTTATCCTGGAGTGGGATCATCACTTGCAACAACCCAACCGAATTGCCGCCCACGGCCGGGTTTATGTTACCGATAGTAGATCGGTCAAAGTCTTTACCATTGAAGGGCAATACCTAACCTCTTTCGGCCATTTTGAGTCTCCATCTGGCATCGCCACACTNGATGATCGATACCTCTATGTCAGCGATCTGCTGCAGAATACGATCTCCGTCTTCGAGGTTAGACAGGCGAAGGCTGAACAGCGTTAATTCGCTATGTCAGCCCTTTTTCTGTTGACACTGCTTTGGCTTGCGGACGACCTGTCAATCAATCCACTTTCTCAGCAGAATCATCAGGCGGTTCGTCTGTTTTCTCTGACACATCGATACGAGCATTTCCAACCTACAGTTTCGCAAAGAGAACTGAAGCTAAAGTTTACACCGATTATTCGAAAGACAGAGCAGGTTTGGATTGATGGCAAACAACTGCGATCTGACCAGGATTACCAAATCGACTACGATCGAGGTCACATCCAATTCAACCTGGATCTACTACCCAACCAGGAGATTCGTATCGCTTATCAGACTCTGCCTTTTCCAATTCNGCCTGTCTACAAAAGAGACTTTTCGCTACCGAAGGACCAATCCCTTGGGCAGGAAGACGNTGACTCCGGCGAGTCAGCATCATCGACCAANCCAGATGCCGACTTTCAGTCGTCTGTTGGTGAGTCGACGGCGACTCCTCAGGATCAGAAAATCCTACCCTTTGGCCGTAAGCCTGGCATCCCATCTCCCCCTGATGATCAACCAACACTACGNGTAGCTGGTTCGCAAACCTTCGGTGTCTCGATCGGTACCGGACAATCGTTAACACCGAATCAGGAACTCCGTGTGAATATCTTCGGAAACGTTTCTGAGAACATTNGTGTGACGGCCATGCTATCTGACCGAGACCTACCGATTCAGCCTGAAGGAACAACTGAGAGCATTCAAGATCTGGATCAGAAACTAATNCGTATCACTAGNCCCAACGTCAACGCCACACTGGGTGATTTGACAGGTGACATCGGCAACGCAGAGATACAGTTTCCGATGGCATTAGAAGGGGTTTTTGTCGAAGGAGATTTNCGATATGGATCTTTTCGGCTGATTCCGAGTGCTGTTCCAAAAGGTCGATCGGCCGGCAAAACTATGCGTGGGCAAGAAGGGCGCAGTCAATACCGAATTGATGTAGACGGTCAATTTGTGGTGGTCAAGGCAGATAGCGAAATTGTTTGGCTCAACGGCCAGCAGATGCGGCGTGGGCGAAATAATGACTACGTGATCCGCGATTACGGTGACCCAATTATCGAATTTACCAGTCAGCATATTATCACTAGTAATGACCTGATTCGTNTTGATTTCGAGTACATTCCGGAAGATTTAGCCTACCAAAGGAGTATTCAAGGCTTTCGTGGGATTTTCAAAACACCTGACGAAAGGGCCAAAATCGGTGTNTCTTACGCTATCGAGGCCGATCACGATGATCCAGACAGCGCCTTTATCCTGTTATCAGAGCAAGATCTACAGGATCTACGTCAAAATCGATATGTAGGTCTAATTGCACCTCGTCGCCATACAGTTTGGGGCGTCGAAACTCAACTTGAGATCATGAATTTAACNCTAGATGGTCAAATTGCTTTCAGCACCACNGATACCAATACGTTCTCAGCTCGAGACGCTAAGATNAATGGCCATTCTTGGGGGCTCCGATCCTCAACACAGTATCCGTCAGCGGAAAAACCGAAACTGGCTTTTAACCTCGACTTTCGAGATCTGGACGCTAACTACCGACCGGTTGGCGCATCCAGTCAAAACCGCAACCGATACCAGTATAGTGACCAGTACGAAAATCAACGGTTCGACGATCAATATCTAACGGATACGCCGTTATCTGAAACCAATGCAGACTTACAATCGACAGAGTCGAGCCTATTCACACCATCTGGTATCGATGAACGAGTGCTATCGACCAATCTACAATTTTCTCCTTTCCAGTGGATTCGCTTGGACGGCGGTTTAGGAAGGACAACTGAACCGAGGACGGTATCATCATTCCACAATCTCGGTTTGAACCTGATACCGCAAAAGTGGCCACANCTCTACGCTAGCTTGCATACGAATCGGAATCAGGTTGCCACTCTGGATCAAACGTCTGACTCGCCTAACTCGATGAGGNCAACGTATCGAAAACGTCGGCAGCAGCTGAATTTATCCTATCGCTACCCGGTTAAGTTGATTGGACAGTTGAGTGTCAACGGTGGAATTGAACGTTTATTAGCCAATGATCCAGCTGACTCGGATGGGTCGGCCAAACAGAATCTATATGGGGCAACTGCGATTGAGCANGCATCCCGCAAGCGACAGATCAACAGTGTGAGAACCGATCTTCGTCATGCCGAATGGGNAACCCTCAACTCCAAATACGCTTACGAAGTGGCATCAAGCAAACGGCCTTTGCTGACAATTGATGATCGGCCACTTACCTTTTCCGATTGGCAGCCAATTTCTAAAGCCAAGACGTGGTCGGTAGGCGCATTCTCGCAGGTTCGTCGTTGGGTNAATTTTTCCAGCAATGTTTCTCGTCGGCGTTTCAACAGTTATGCACGCCAACCGGCGATCGGACAAGAGCGATCGCCGACTGCAAGTCGGCAGACGCTCTCGCTACCGCCGGATACCACGACCCAACTGGCAGATATCAATCTCCGACTGACCCCTTTTAGTGGTGCTGTCAATTTTCAATTGNTCTACGAACTGGATAAAAAGCTGGCGACTAATCGACGTGAGGTCTATACTGATATTAATCCTTATACCGGGCGTCAGATTCAAGTAGGCGAAGGTCACTATGTCAAGATTGATGAACTACACTATGTAGAGGACTACGAAAAAGGTCAATTTATCAAAATTATACAGAATTTGGAAGATAAGCCAGTTTCTACCGTCGATGCCAAAGTCCAGTTGAGGGTTCGGCCCCGCGCTTTTAGACCNATGAGACAGATCAACCCCCCGGCGCAATTACGACGGCCAATGACATCTGCCAATCCGTTACTTTCTAACGAAGCGAAATTACCGAAGGAAATACAGACTCAGATGAGTCAGCGGTGGAATCGTTGGCTTAAATCTTTTAGCTTTTCTGTGCGACACAGTTTAACCGAGGAACAGGAGGGAGCGGATCAATTGGCCTTTTATCTGTTGCAGCAGCGNCAGCAAGCACAAACTGTCTATGGCCGACACAACCAACGGTATCAGGCGACCTTTTCACCTTCACCACAATTTAGCGTGGATCTCAACTATGTGCGAAATGATAGCCTCAATCGTCGGGTCAATAACCGGGAACGCAATCATCGGGGCCAGAATTGGAATCTACGAGCTACAATTAATCCCAGCCCTAGATTTTCTGTTGGTTGGCGGTCGGAGCGGCGACAAGACCTGGAACAGTTTACCCAATTTGGGCTGCGAGCTTCTGAATCGAGGCAGCTTTCAAATTTAGATCAATTTGAACAGAGTAATGAACTAGATCTACGATACGAGTTAAACCAGAACTTTCGGGTCAACTGGATCGGGATGCAAGAATTCACTAGGGACACTGATAGTACAACAAAAGACCCACCTGCTCAAACGCAAACCCTAGCCTTAGAAAATCAGATCACCTACTCGTTGGTTGGGAAAGGAAAGTTCAACTTCTCGTATCGGTTAGCTTATGGTAAAAGCTCTGGTGGAACACCGTTTATTCGCTACAATTTTTACCAGGGCCTCAGCCACAAAGCGAGCATTTCAACCGACTACCGACTGGAAAAGTTTACTGACTTACATCTGCGATTCAATTACCGTTTGCTGTCTACGGAATTACAGAAGCCGGAGCATCGGGCGGAAATGGAGGTTAGAGCCGAGTTGTAGTCAACACTGTCGGCTTTACGGGCAATTAGTTTTTGCGCCCTTCCCTTACTCTTGTTCGCGGCCTGATCGGGAATACATTCCCGTCATTATGTTTAAGCGGTTGCGAATTCATCTCCTCCAATGGCGGAGATCGTAACAACCCTAATTCATATCCTTCATACCAGCAAAGAAAATCCAGCCTATTACCCGTAGTGAACTTCTATTCGCAAAAATTTTCGATCCGCTTCGCAGATGCCAAGGGCGGGCAACTCAGATAAGCACAGGTTAATTGCTCCTACGCGAATGCTAAGGAATATTAATACTCACGGTAGGCCTGAACATGTAGTGAGCAACCTGCTATGCCAGGAGAATGTTGTAGTGATAGATAAAATACCAGAGTGCTNCAAGATCGTTTTCCGCCTTGTTAAAAACAGAAAGCGTTTTCCAACCAGGCGGGAAATCGCTGCCGCATAGTACCATTGAAGCGCTCAATGCGATTCGTTTTACCGTTTTCTTTCCCCACCGCACCATGTCCGCTGGAGGGGAAAATGACAGCATATGTCACCCAGGAATCGGTGTCACTGACCGCGCGTTGTCGGTCCCGCNGTGGCCGGATTAGCTCGGAGNTGATCACTGGAGCCAAGTTTCACTGCTGCTCCACTAGCTCCCACTAAGGATCATCTGCCGCACGGCATTGCNATAGGCGAATCCACGTGCCNCGATGNATTCAGGGTGAGAACCAGCCCCNCCTCGACTGCTGGAGCCGTTGGTGACAGTGACATGCACAGTGAAATGGCCATCCAGGCACTGTTTAATAACCGCCTGGGACTGGTCGAAGGTNCTNAGCTTGGCCTGTTGGGCTGANAGAACNGCCCCNGCNAAGGTTGGAACACCNGGGGCNTGGTAGAGATAAAGNGGATTCCAAGACTTGGGATCGTTGACAAAAGCCCGGATTGACCGGGCGTCGCGTTCGTCGGCTTGTTGAAACTTGGCCATGGGAGCAGTGCTTGTGCCCGATTTTCTGATCTTCATCTGGACACCGCCTTGACTTCTTTCATGGCCCGACGGTTGGCATACTGGACCTCAACACGCGCTTTATCCATCAGGTTTCTGGCCACCAGGTAACCACTCCTAGCATTAGGAGAGAGGTCGACCATTTTGTCGATGCGGGCGTCCATTATCCTGACAAAGGCAGCAATCTGCTGGGCTAAGGTGCGATCGTTCATTTGGCACCTCGGTCTTGATCCTGATTAATCGTTTGGCTGAAGACAACCCAGACCTGGGGTTGAGAACCAAATTGGGGTTGGGGTACCATAATGTAGTTACTCCTTGATTGGACTTGGGGTAATGTTTTTAATAGGCTGAGTTCGTAGCTCAGCCTATTTTTTTGCTTATATCTAGTCTAACTGTTCAATTCGTCCAAGCTCTCTTGGCGTCTGGCGTGAGATCTACCTCCTAACTTGATTATTGACGTAATTATAGCCTTTTGTCTGATATTTGTCAATTGAAATGCGTGATATTATCACAAAAAAGCGTGTTTATTTGGGTTTGATGTGGTATAATCCTATTTTAATGAAAGGACGGATATGAAGGTATTGCATTTTCATCACAGTCGCTTAAAAGGACTGATAGAATGGGGCTGGGGGCCAAAGGTAGGGCAGAAACTAGGGATGCACAAAAACCAGCTCAGTTTGCGATTGGCGGGTAAGATAAGAT
>PACG01000205.1 GCA_002699335.1 Candidatus Poribacteria bacterium | reverse complement strand
AAAACAAGCAGGGTATTCATGCTATTGAGCCCTCCGATAAACGTATAGCCGGCCGCGCCGGATTGGCCTTGTTTGCCCAGTATTCAATTCATGCCGAGCGAGGGGTGATCTAGAAAGAGCAATCCACACCTTCAAAAAAAGATTCACCATTAAGTTCTTTAAACCGAAGTACTTAATGGTAAAATAGTTTTAGTCCGGAAACCCCTGACTCAACCCTTGACTCGATGCCAGCGGCCACGGAACCCACTTTGGCTTAGCCTTGTGGTATTAGCCATGCTGTTGGAGGAAAGACCTGGATAATTGGTAGTTTCCTCTGAATTCCCATTGCAGCTACGTTACCGTCGTTATTATTTAGCCTCACTCATTTGGCACCGTTGATCGTGACTATTATTAAGGGTGATTAACAGATCCTCAACCAAACAACAGGTTGCGATAATTCTTTCTAGCATCAATTGTCTGTAGGATCTTTCCTTACAGCCTGGGTTAATATATAGAGAAACGGAAGGAGAATTTCAATCGATGATGACATCTGAGCAGCGATACTTTTTCGACGTCACTGGTTACTTACACTTAAAGAATGCGATCACTGCTGAGGAACTCGCAGCTGGGCAGGAAGCCAGTCTGCGATATATAGAGACTCCTACAGACCAACTGCCGGAGGGATTTGGTAAAGACGGAAAACGCCACCTGAACGGTTTTGCCTTCGATGGGTCGCTGGAACGTCTGGTCTTTCACCCTTCGATCTGGCCAATTATCATGGAACTGACCAATGGTAAACCTCGATTGATCAGCGGCACTTTGCAGGTGGATCTACCGGGAGCCGGAGGGGGAGCCTTGCATTGTGCCCGGGACGATTACGGTTGGGAGAGTTGCCGTTATGAGGTGCGAGAAGGCCAGATCTACTGCGATAACTTTGTGATTTTCCCCTATTTCGACGATGTTCTGCCGGGCGATGGTGGATTACTGGTTGTTCCGGGATCTCATAAATCCGCCTTTTCCCGTCCACGCCACCTGTTCCAAAACGGAAATCCAACAGACCTGGACAATCTACCCCAAGGTATTGTCAATCCGACACCGAAAGCGGGCGATATTCTAATTATTTCGGAGTTATTGACCCACGGAATTTTACCCTGGCAACCAACCGACCGGAGCAGACGGATTCTGGTCTTACGATACGCGCCGCAACATTGCGGCAGCAGTAGTGTGCCAGAGGCGTTGAAATCGAGATTGCGGCCGGAAACTCAGGAGTTGATGGCTTCTGCTCACTACACACACGTCAAGGAGATCGCTAAACAGAATCCGGTAGGTCAAATCGAAAAGTAGGGTTGCAGATGATCCAGGGTGCGTTCGGTCGCACCCAGATTATCCTGGATCACCTGCTGGGCGGAACGACCGACCTGTTGACATTGCTGGGGTAAGATTAACCAACGGCTGAGGACATCGGCTAGTTGATTAGCACTATCGACGATCTCTGCGCCGCCGCACTGGACTAACAGGTGGGCTTCGTGGGAGTTGTCGATAGTTGGTCCAAACAGGATTGGCTTTTCCATGGCAGCCGGTTCCATTACGTTATGAACACTGCCGTGAAAACTCCCCCCGACAAACGTCACATCAGCCATTCGATATAATTTGGCTAAGATACCAATGGTATCGATGATGATCACCCTAACCTGAGACAGGTTACTCTCCTCGACCAGTTCTGAGTATTTGACGTAGGTTAACCGGCTCTTCCTCAGCCGTTCCGTCAATTGCTGTACATGAACCGGTGTCGGTTCGTGTGGCACGATGATCAAGTGGGGGGCGACCGTGGTCATTTGACTCAGGCTCTCGATCAGAATCTCCTCTTCTTCGGTGTAGGTGCTTCCAGCTACAACCACCGGAGCAGATAGCGTTGATTGCCCCGGTAAAAAAGCTTCATCATCAGGCACTACCAAAGCCCGGTTATAGACACGGTCAAACCGGGTATCACCAGTAACTTCGATCCTGGCAGTAGGTGGGCAAAGTTGGCTAAAACGAACGGCGTCTTGTTCAGAAATAACACAGTGCAGATCAATCTCCTGATGAACAGATCGAAAAAAAGCGCTAGCTACAGGTTGGAGTCGCTTGGAGTGAGGTTGCAAAGTACCAGCGATTAAGGCGACCGGGATTTGTCGACGCTTGGCCTCCCAAACCAGATTGGGCCAGATGTCGAACTTGGAAAAAATCAAAGTAGAAGGCTGAATCAGGTCGAAGAGTCGCTGCGCGTTTTGTCGGCTGTCTAAAGGTAGGTAAATAGCGGCATCAGCCAGTGGGTATCGGCGGGCGTTGGCTGCGACAGAGGGGGAAAAGTAGGTTAGAATAATTCGGGCTTGCGGATAGAGATGGTCGATTAGCGGCTTGGCTTGTTCAAATTCACCAACAGAGGTAAAATGAAACCAAGCGGTACGATCGAAAGATCGAGCAGTAACGAGTTGTTCGGTTAACGATTCAAAAACGGATTGGCGGCCTAACAAACCCTGACGTACTTTAGGGTTAAAGAACGCCAGAGCTTGAAAGCCGGTGTAGAGAGTCGGAACGGCAACCGTGTTGTAGAAGGCTTTCCAAGCGGTTTGCATTGGGCCGACGGTTGGGTGTTGAGACTTTAGATAGCGGTACTTATTTTCTCGCCCAGAACGGCTTTCGGCATTGACCCAACCAGCTGTTCGACCACCTGACCATCTTTGAAAATTAGTAAGGTCGGGATACTCCGCACCCCAAAATCCGTAGCGTATTTTTGGTTTTCGTCGATATTGAGTTTGCCGATCTTATAAGTGTCCACATTTTCTGTTGCCAGTTCCTCTAACGCGGGTGCGATTTGCATACAAGGGCCACACCATTCAGCCCAAAAGTCGACCACAATCGGTAGATCCGATTGTAACACCTCTTCCTCAAAATTTGTGTCGGTGATTTCAACGGTATTACCAGCCATATCATTTTCTCCTTGTCAAGTTAAATTTTCTAAAGTAGGGTATATATGGTTTGGACGAATGTGCTCGAAACGGCATCATCCAGCCTTACGACAAATGACAAATTGTTGTTAGGCAGATGTTAGTAATAATACCGTACAGCACCCTACAGGTCAATCATTTCACTAAGATGACAACCGAGCATCAGCAGTTTATCTATGAAAATCGAAGCTCAACAACTCGCGCTGCGTTACAGTGAGAAACCACCACTCTTTGAAGACCTATCCTTTCAGGTTCAACCAGGCGAATTTGTCCAGATTTCAGGGCAATCCGGTAGCGGTAAATCGAGTTTGCTACGCCTGTTGAACCGACTTCAGACGCCGACTAGTGGGCGGATTTATCTGGATGAGAAACCGATTGATCATTTTGAAGTTCCAGTGCTGCGTCGACAGGTTGCCTATCTACAACAAACACCGATTATGGTCCCCGGATCTGTCACAGACAACCTTCTGTTGTCCTATCAATTTCGCATCTCGCGGGTGCAATCGCAACCAACTACTGACCAGTTAAAACAACTGTTGTCTGACTTTCTACTGGATCAGGTCAGTCTAAGCGATGGTGCTGAAACTCTATCAGTAGGACAAAAACAGCGATTAGCCTTGATCCGAATCTTGCTAATGAAGCCCAAAGTTCTGTTGTGTGACGAACCGACCTCTGCTTTAGACCAGGCCTCTAAGGCGGTAGTCGAAGACCAAATCCAACACCTGAATCAAGAACAACAGGTAACTGTCTTTCTGGTTACACACACCGATTTTCAGCCCACTGGCCGTGTCCAGTCCAGACGGTTCCATCTCCAGAACGCTATCCTGACGGAGGTCGACGTATGAATACCTTGATTCATCCGGTTGAAATTGGAATCGACCAACTACTGATTTGTCTGATTCTAGTCATGGCTGCGGGGCTCGTTTCGATCTTGCTGAAATTGAATTTGGAAAAAGATCTGCTTTTAGGCACCATCCGTACATTCGCTCAACTACTACTCGTCGGCTACATCCTGGGTTACATCTTTCGATTGAACCATCCGGTGCCGGTACTGGCATACTACGGCTGGATGATTTTCTGGGCGGCGCGAGCGGTTCGATCCCGAACGCAGGAACAGGAAGTGCGGATTTTTACCCCCACCTTTATCTCCATGATTGCCAGCTATATGGTGATTACGATCATGGTTACACGGGTGATTGTCCAGGTTGAGCCATGGTATCAACCACAATACTTCCTAACGTTAGGTGGAATGATTATTGGCAACTCTATGACAGCCATCTCTATTGCCGTCGGTCGTCTGCTGTCCGATATTCGTCAGCAACGACAACAGATCGAACTGGCACTCTCTTTGGGCGCAACCTATCAGGAAGCAACTCAAAATCTACTGCGAGATGCGATTCAAGCAGGGATGATCCCCTCCATTAATGCGTTAATGACAGTGGGATTAGTTTCTCTGCCGGGGATGATGACGGGACAGATCTTAGCCGGTCAACCACCGACAGAAGCCATTCGCTACCAGATCATTGTGATGTTGATGATCGTGGCCTCTGTCGCTATCGGTTGTGTGATCGTGGTTTACATCATTCGTCGCCTCTGTTTTAACACCGCTCATCAGTTGCAGATTTGATCGTGCCGATTAGTGTGGGCTGAGCGCGATGTAACGGTCCTCTTTTTCGTAGTGAGGGGCGATCTTGGCAATAAATTGAGCGACGGCTTGCTTAGCTAAACGCTTGAATGTAGAATCGGAGGAGGCAATTTGCGATATGATGAGCGTTCCCAACGAATGGGCTTCGGATGCAGCTGTTCGGTAAACATCGTCCCAGATAATTTTCTGGCTTTCAACATCCACAATAGCCGCCCGCAAAGTCAGAATATAATTTTTCTGCAAATAATCCTGATAATCGGTGATGTAACGTTGCAAACCTGGCGAGTAACGTTCGGTATAGTGACGACGAGGTTCATTGGCAGTAAAGAAACGAAAGTTGCCCGTTATTACCGCATCGGCTTCCAGATACTCTCCGATCAGTGCAACCTGCCCTAGGATCTGCGCCTCAAAAATACTGCCTTCCAAGACCTCACCCGCCAGCATTTTGGCCGTCTCTTTACTGTCGACCACTTTAAATGCCTCTCGACGGTTCAGTCGATAGCGGAGCATCAGCGCAATTTCATGCCCCATGTTTTCTAAAGCAGATGAGTTATCCAGAAAACTGCCCTCATATTTGTCTGAGTCTGCTGCCTGGTTGGTAAAAGGTAATACAGCTAACCGTTGATACCGATCGATATCTATTTCGGAATCGACCTTGACCGGCACCTCAATTTCCATTACTCGTTGACCGCATCCAGCCAACACCAGCAAATACAAAAAGATCGCTGCTCTCATTCTTGTGTTTCCCCGATCGAGTCGGTTTCCTCTGCCTGGGTCTGGTCTAGATCCTCTAACGCCTGATTACTACGATTCTTTTGGATTGATCGACACCGCCTATAATTGTATCGATAGTGCTTATTTTCTGGCTCTATTTCCACGGCTTGCTGATAGGCTGTCAGGGCTTGCTCGATCTTCCCTCCGGCTTCGTACGCAACGCCTAGATTGTTATAGGCAAAGGCAGCTTCCGGTTCCTGATCGATAACCTGTTGCCAGCGGAAAGCCGCTTCGTTCCACAGTTTGGCTTTGGCCACTTTAATAGCAAAGCGATTGGTCGGTGTCGTTCCACAACTGGTCGCCAATAGAATAGTGAATATTACCAGAAGGTAGACCGGAAAATTACCAAAGTTACTGTGTTTCAAATCTCGGCCCCGGATACAATCTAATTCTACTGCCGGATAGTGTCGGCGTCAAGTTAAACCCCAACGATCTGCTGATTAAAGTTTGACAAATGGAAAGATCTATTGTAAAACAGTATCGAAAATTGAAAGGAACTTTACAGATGAAAAATTACTTCAAAACGACAATAGTAATAGTCGCTGCTTGTATTGTGTCCGCCGGCTTTCTTACACCGATCTGCTGGTCAGCCGAAAGCGAACTGGTTCTTTATTTCCCTCTGGATGAAGGTAAAGGAAACTCGGTCAAGGGTCTTTCCGACCACAAGCATGTAGGGAAGTTCGAGGGGAAACCGAAGTGGGCTGACGGCAAGTTTGGCAAAGCGCTCGAATTTGACGGGGCTAGCCATGTGCAAATTCCCTTAACCAAAGCCCTCGAATCTCTGAATAAAGACTTTACGGTTGAGTTCTGGGTCAAAAAGTCAGACAAACAGGCTGGTACCTGGAATTACATGGTAGCGGCGGACCGGGTTCGTTGGGCCGTAATCTACAATTCCGACCAGAGTGTGTACGTCTGGGCCTCTAATCCGGGTTGGTCGATGCAAGCCAAAACTAAGGAACCACTTCCCAAAGAGTGGACGCATATCGCTGTTACTTTCGATACTAAAGATGCCGTCAAGATCCGATTCAATGGGCAAGTCAAAGCCGAAAGCGGTTCCAAACCAAACGAAACCATTCCGATTCAGCAGTGCTACCAAATTGGGTCGATCGCCACCGGTGGTGGCTGTCCAGCCGGAGAACAGAAATTTACTGGCCTCATCGATGATCTAGTGATCTATAAAGGGATTTTGAGTGAAGCTGAAATCAAACGGGATATCGAAGGCAGTGATGTTGGTGGGTTAGCGGTTGGTCCCAAAGGTAAATTGACAACCCTGTGGTCCAGTATCAGAAAAGGCCACTGATTCCCAGGATCTGTCTGATCTGGATCTTCTACCTGACGATTACAGGCTTCAGTTGGGGGCAACTGGTCGATGTCACGGTCCAATCTAGAATTGATTCACGGCATTTCGATGGGCGGAGTGGAGAGAAATACCTGCTGGAGACGCTTGGAGCCGGGGCGGTGTTTTTCGACTACAATAACGATGGACCGCCAGACCTTTATGTGGCTAACGGCGCCAATCTGCCGGGTAGCAGGCTATCTCCACCACCGACCAACACCCTCTACCGTAACAATGGGGATAGCACCTTCACCGATGTGACGGTTGAGGCTGGCCTCGGAGATACCTCTTACAGCTTCGGGGTGGCCGCTGGTGACTATGATAGCGACGGTGATCCGGATCTATATGTCACCAACTTCGGACCGAACAAACTCTACCGAAACAATGGCGACGGAACCTTTACCGACGTCACCCAGACGGCCGGTATCGGCGATCCGCGTTGGAGTACCAGTTGTGCGTTTCTGGATGTAGACAACGACGGCGACCTGGATCTATTTGTCGTCAACTATATGCAGTTCTCCTTCGAGGATCATAGATGGTGGGAAACCGATGGTCTGCGAACCTATCGAAGTCCAGCTGACCAGATTGCTGGCACCGCTTTTGTTAGTCAACGGGATACGCTTTATCGTAACCACGGTGATGGGACCTTCACCGATATTAGTTTGGAAGTGGGCATTGTCGAAGAGGGGTTAGGACTGTCAGTGGCTGTTGGCGACTACGATAACGACGGTGATCCTGACATTCAAGTAGCCAATGATATGGAACGTGATTTTCTCTATCAAAATAGCGGTGATGGTACTTTCGTGGAAGTCGCCAGTTTGGTTGGAGTAGGCTATGATGAAAACGGTATGCCCGGTAGCGGGATGGGATCGGGATTTGGCGACTACGACAACGACGGTGATCTAGACCTGGTGGTTAGTAACGCCTCAGCCTTGCCGGTCTTGTTGTACCGCAACGACTCGGGCCTTTTTACCGATGTCTCTTATAGTGCTGATATTGGAGCACCAACGTTGACCTCCTTTACCTGGGGGGTTGATTTTTTCGATGCTGATAACGACGGTTGGTTGGACATTTATGCCGCCAACGGTCATCTGCAAGAAAATATCGCTCTTATTTCCGATGAGGTCTACGCTCAAATTGATCATCTGTTTCTCAATCGGCAGAATGGTCGCTTCCAACTGATAGAAATTGATCAAGCGGATGCCTCCATTCCACAGGTCAGTCGAGGTGTAACGTTGGGGGATTACGATAATGACGGGGATCTGGACCTTTTCTTCAACAACTCCAGCCAACCGGCCAGACTACTGAGAAACGATTACGGCAACGCCAATCACTGGATTGTCTTCCAACTTGTCGGAACCGACTCCAATACCGATGCTATCGGTGCCAAGGTGACTCTGAAGGCAGGTGACCAGCAGATGATGCGAATTGTCCGTAGTGGGTCGGGTTATCTGTCTCAGAACGATCTGCGTCTCTTTTTCGGGCTGGGTCAACAACAGCAGGTCGATCAGATCGAAGTGCGCTGGCCCAGCGGAACTAAACAGACCTTCACCCATTTGGTCACCAATCGATTTTATCGGTTGGTTGAAGGAGTAGCCCGGTTATCAATTATCGATTAGCTTGGCCTCAACTGATGGCCCTTGTTTTCAATCATTTCCAGCAATCGGGTGACAGGTTGTTGCAATTCGGCAGGTTGCTACTCGTCAGCTAAAAGATCTCGGTCTAAGTCGGAGTATTTTGGTTCGGCGGAACTGATCGAAGACTTCCAGTGGCGATTGTGAAACCACGTTGTTAGTCGATGCATCCAGCACAATACTATCGCTGACCACGGCTTCGACCACCAAAATCTCGCTGTCCCTGTCCAGGAAGACCTCCCGGATCTCGTTAGCGATACCGACTTCGGGTTGATCCAGTATCAGTTGAACTTCGATGTATTTCTCCCGCCAATCTTGTTCTGTGGATAGGGCTTGATGAAGGATCTGGCACGGTTTTCCCCGTAAGGTACATAGTTGGGAAAGGCAGATACGGTAATCTCCTGGTAGTGGATTTCCTGTTGGAAATCGATCCGGTAGCCCCTGACTTCGGGGCGGTGGCCTCCTTAAGGTCATCGGTAACAGTGTGTCGGAGAATAGATAGAGCGAGATTGGCCGGATAGTTCTCGATAGCAGTACAAGTGTCCAAATGCTGCATAATCGACGTAAGTTCTTGGGAATCGCCTGCTCTCACCGAATTTAGCCCACCGACCAGAATATTTTCGCTCAGGCTGGGTGGACGATCTGCTGTTTTAGATCCTGTTGGAGTAGACCAAAGACGTGACCCCGGCCTATTCCCAAGAAATTACGGCCGGCCGCCAGACGAACAGTGGCGTCATGGTTGCCGGCCATAATTACTGCTTAAGTTGCGGTTTCAGTGTGAAGCCGATGCAGAAGTCGTAGTACAACTGTATTGACTGCGAAGAGGGCCGGGCGGTATCGAACATATCGCTAGCAACCAGCAGAACATCAACCTGGTAGGCAGCGATTGTATCCAGTAACCAATCCAGAAACTGGCGATATTCTTCAGCCCGGTCGTATTAAGACAACCGGTTGACGATATGCCAATCCACCGTATGTAAGACTTTTACTGCCAACAAGTGTTAATCACTGTACAGGGTTAATTGACCACCTTAATCCGCACCTGCGAACAAAGGGGATACCGTCCCGCCCGTTGCGAATAGAAGGTGATACCCCCGACACTCTCAGCTTCTGCTTGAACCCGGTATTCGATGTTGAGCTTGCCACTACTCAGGTCTAGCGAACCCGGATCGATTGGCAATCTAACCAGGTGACCGTACTTCCCCGGAATCCCATTGATATAGGAGAGTGCCCCGCGAGCATCCGCCGGCGCATTCGGGAATGTCACNGTCTCTATGGTGGTACCGTTGATGGCAATGGTGGCATCGCTCGGTGAGCGTTCATGATCCGTCTGCGGGGCGCCGTCTATGGTGGAGGAGGCTTCAAACCGGAGTTCCATCGACTGAATGGTTTCTGGCTCTACTGGCAAGTCAAAGGATTGNGATAGATCGTTAGCCTCNACCAGTTCACCCTCTAAATTATGATTCAGAATCCACTGGTTACTATCCTGTTCAACGGCTGGAATCTCTTTCAAAATTTCTAGGTTGACGGAGTTGCGGGCGACAGTTGTACCACTCTGATCTGTTACCCAGAGGTGTAGGGTTCCAACCAATCGGAGATCCGGTAGGTGTAGCGATAGTCGATGCACCTTCTCCACCCGGTAAGGGTTGAAAGGAATCGGTGCTGTACCGGAGACTAGATCGACCAGTGACTCACCGTGGTGATCTAGCCCGTCCAGTCGCCAGTGCAAATTGGCTCGCGAAATCGGGCGGTGCGAGAAGTGGCTGGAGTAGATGTCGGCTTCAAANATCTGATTGGGGGCAAAGGTCAGGCCCGGATGGTGATCGATGGCGATAAAATCCAGCGTATTGATGTCGTTATAATCGTAGCCAAACTGCTTGACGCTCCGATCGTAGTTCATAAACCCGTTGTGTTCCCATTCGATATCCTGTAGTTCGGTATAGACATAACCACCGATTTTCTGGTAGAGGCGCATTTCGTTGGTCAAAAACTTGAAACACCACGAAATGTCTTTGTCGCCGGATCCGGCCGAAATGCCACCATACTCGCTGTTAATCAGCGGTGCATTGGTCTGTTTGTTGCCACCAACATAGTTAAACTCAGAACCGGGATAGGTCTGTTCCACTACATTGGCAATATGTTCCTTGGCCTGTTGGTAGTCATTGATATAAAAGTGCCAGGAGTTAATGTCGGTCTCAACGTGATCATAGAGGCAGGGGGAATTCTCTTCCGCTAGCCGGGTAGGATCGAGTTNCCGCGTCAGGTGATACATCTGCCGCACCCATTCCTGTCGATCTTTCAAATTGGCATATTCCCTACCACCTAGCCCCCAAGTTTCATTAAAGTCGCACCAGGCGATAATGGAAGGGTGATTGAAATCNCGGTCGATGGTGCCCCTGAGCGTCTGTTCCCATCGGNCTTGTGCCGTTTCACCATATCCATCGTTGCCGAAGTTGGGTATGTCACACATAAACAGCATACCCAGTTTGTCGGCCCAATAGTAGAGGCGGGGTTCGTCGACCTTGATATGCAGNCGCAGGAAATTGAAGCCNAATTCTTTGGCCCGCACGATATCGGTCTTGATCTGTTCGTCGTCGAAGAAGGTGTAGACTCCCTGCGGATTGAAGGATTGGTTCAACGCGCCCAATAGATAGGTGGGTCGGTCGTTGATAAAGACATACTCATAATCGGTGCCGGGTAGCAGTTGACGGGAGACTTTTCGCATACCGAAATAGCTTGATACCCGGTCGATCACCTGCCCGCCTTGACGCAAATTGAGGGCCAGGTCGTAAAGGTGTGGCGAATCGACGTCCCAGAGTTGCACCTGTTCCCGGTCCAATTTCAACAATATAGTAGCAGTGTTCCTGGTAACATCAATCTCAGTTTGACTGACAGGGGCATCGGTTTCAACTACTGGGGCTAGGCCATCTAACTCTCCTCCGCCAATTTCCAGCTTNATTTTGACCTCTGCTGCGTCAATATCGGTGTAGACCTTGAAAGTTTGAATGTAGATCTCCGACCTGGGCTCCAGGTAGACGGTTTGCCAGATACCGCTACAGCGCGTATACCACCCGATCTGCTTACCGGCAGGTTGGGCTGAGTGATCTTGCGCATCATAGGCACGAACTANCAGCATAGCCGCTTGACCTGCCGCTAAAAAGTCGGTGATATCGATTTCGAAGGGCAAGTAGCCGTTTTCGTTCTGGCCAGCCAAATGGCCGTTGACCCAGACTTTAGCCTGCCAGTCAACTGCACCAAATTTGAGGATCACCCGTTGCTTCAACCATCCTTCCGGTACGGAGACGGTTCGCTTATACCAACCTATCGTATGTCGGTCGGCGTCGCGATAGTTGCCCTCGCGGTCTAAACCGCCGCAGGTGACAGCCTCCGGTTNCAGATAGGCTTTGGGGNTCAGGTAGTTAGCACTAGTGGCTTCATCGGCTTGGCCCCAAGCGGCCAGGCTCTCCCATGGATAAGGTACGATAATCTGATCATCGTAGACATCTGCGTCGCTACTGTACCAGCTCTCTGATTCGCCCACGTCTTGTGGATCGAACCGAAAATCCCAAACACCGTTCAGGTTGATCCAGTCCAGNCCCTCACTCGATCCGCGCTGAAAATCAGGNCGTGGGTANTCAGGACGAGGCGTTTCAATGATGTGTGACATTTTTTATCTCTAATCTTTCTTNAAAAAATAGGGTCTTGGTATGCAGTTGCTAATCTTAGCATGATTCGCCCGGGATGTCACCCTCAACGATACTGAGAATCCATTTTAGTACGCAAATGTAGCGCTAGTCATCCGAACCATGATTATTATGACTGTTTTTCTGGTGATGGGGGGAAATATAGCAAAATGTAGGGGCCATGCAACATCGATGAGTTTGGTTTACCGTTAATGTTAGNGTTGGAGAACAATGTATTCAATTGAGGAACCCGTATGCTTTGTCTGAAAAAAGCCCCTTATAAGGTTTTCCCAGGCAAACGACCAACTCCAATCGGCGGAGTATCTTCATGGGCAACATGAGAAGGGATGATGGGTCGAGAAATTGAAATGCATGCTCGATTCTACCAAGAGGTGTTGCTCTTCCCCAACCGGTATATTTTAATGAACACGAGAATAAACCCTGGGGTAATTGCAGATAAAGTAACATGGGGAGAGCTAAAGATTAAGTGCTACCTTTTCAATTACCCCATCTGTAGGAATTCTTAGAACCCATTTGAAAGAAATTAATAACTTGGTGGATGGGGCTGTAGGTATTGTCATTGTTGATCTGTCAAATCAGTGTTATAATTCTCCTGTTCCATGTTTGACGGAGCTTTTTTCATCCACCCATCAGTGCCACCTGGCGCTCTTTACGATTCTAACCTCTTCTTTATACTAAACAGATTCTAAAGGTAAATAAATGCAGATCGTCTTTTTTATATTTTGTTTTTTGTGCATCTTCTGTCAATCAGAAGCCAGGGAAATTAAGCTGACCTCAGAAGAAGCTGTTGTTTCAGACGCTATGGGGCAAGATGTAGTCCTGAACGGAAAAACGGCGGCGGTCGGAATTCCTAGTGATGATAACCAGCAAGGGCAAGATGCCGGCGCGATTTTGATCTTTGTTCATCGACAGACGGGTTGGATTCAGCAGGCCAAGATTGTACCCAAAGATATCAATTCAGGCGACGAGTTTGGATCAACGCTGGCCATGAGTGGGAACACTTTAGTGGTCGGGGTTCCCAAGCACAACAGTGTGGGTGAGAAAGCAGGAGCAACCTATATTTTTGTGCGCAAAGGTGAAGAGTGGCACCAACAGGCTAAACTAACCGGCAATGATACCGAAGCCAAAGACCAGTTTGGTCGCGACGTGGCCATTGATGGGAACCGTGTGATTGTGGGAACGCCTCTTTGCAACATCCCATTTCCGGATGGTGGTGCTGCCTATATTTTCGAGCGGAAAGGTCAAACTTGGACACAGATGGCTAAACTATCCTCCAGCGATATCGCCGGGTTCGATTGGTTCGGTTTAACGGTTGCCCTTAAAGAAAACCTGGCCGTTGTTGGAGCAATCCGTGAGGATGGTCGCCTAGTCAGTAGCGATGCTGGTGCCGCCTATATTTTTCGCTATACCGAAGGAATCTGGATTGAAGAGGCAAAGATTATTGGTCACAATACCAAAGCTAAAGACAACTTTGGCAGTGTGATTGTAACTAACGGAAAGGATGTTGTCATTGGTGTGCCGTCCAGCGGCAATAGTGGCGGCGTTTACTTCTTTGAAAAGTTGGAAGAAGGTTGGAAACAGACCGGTAATTTCCGCCACTTCCACCTGAAGCCAAAAGATCTTAAAAACGTAAGCAATTTTGGATCGGCACTCTCTATGGACGGTAACTATATCGCCATTGGGGCGACAGGATTTAAAGCTGGTGATAATACCATCGGCGCCACCGATCTTTATATGAAGCGAATGGATACATGGATCTTTAGACAACGACTAACTGCCAACGATGGGAAAAACGGTGACAATTTTGGAGCTTCCGTCGCACTGAGTGGAAAAACGGTGTTAGTTGGTGCACCGCGACACAGCGCGGCCGGTGGAGATGGATCTGGCGCTGCCTATGTCTTTCAACCAAGAGGCACTAATTGGGTGCAGCAGTCTAAACTGGTCGATCCGATCTCAGCCTTAGAGGACGAATTTGGTTATTCTGTGGCCGTCAGTGATGAGACTGCTGTAGTCGGTGCCAGACAAGACGACAAACGGGGACTTAATTCCGGAACCGTCTACGTTTTTATGCGACAAGCCCCAACGGCTAAAACTTTGGAAGAATGGTGGAAACAGACTGCTGTCCTAACAGCCGAGGATCCGGCGATTGGCGCTCAATTTGGACACGCGGTGGATATCGATCAAGACACAATTATTGTCGGTGCATACGGAGCCGATGTGGCCGGGAGCGATTCTGGAACCGCTTATATTTTTGAACGACGCGGTGCTCAGTGGGACCAACAGGCCAGGTTAGTTGCTAAGGACGCTAAAGCTGGAGACCTATTTGGTAGTATTGTTGCCATTCATGGTCAGACGGCCATCGTTGGAGCTTATGGTGTCAACTCGCAGCAAGGAGCTGCTTATGTCTTTGTCCAGAGTGGTGGCTCCTGGCTCCAACAGGCTAAATTGCAACCACCGGATGCCGCACTTGGCGATAAATTTGGGGGAGCGGTATCCATTTATAACGATACGATTGTAGTTGGCGCCCGGGAACACGATGCTAGTGGTACCAATACCGGTGCTGCCTATGTGTTTGTTCGACAGGGAGACAGATGGATTCAACAAGCTAAACTGCTGGCTGACGACGCAACCATTGGTGACCAGTTTGGGGTGTCGGTAAGCGTCGATGAGGAGACGATTGTGGCTGGCGCCTGGTTGGACGACAATGCAGTACCCGATACAGGGTCGGCCTATATTTTTATTCGGACCGGTGGGAACTGGTCCAAACAGGCAAAGATTGTTGCCGTTGATGCGGCTATTGGCGACCATCTGGGCCAAACGGTCGCCGTTGTTGGAAATACAGTTATTCTAGGTGCCCCAGGGGATGATATCCCTCCAGATCCTGGCCCTGGCGATGAGGGGCCGACCTTCGATGTCGGTGCGGTTTACACCTATACACGGGTGGGTCTCTTTTGGACAGCGCGAGGTAAAAGGATGTCTGGTGATGCTGGTGCTTACGACCAGTTTGGTAGTGACATCGGACTGAGTGACGAAACCATCATTGTTGGGGTGCGGGGAGATGATAGCGCCGGTAACGATGCCGGTGCCGCCTATATCTACAACTACTCCGATGCTGGTCTGGTTTTTGACCCACAACTTTCGGTTGATCCCGGTTCCAAAAACCGGATGTCTACTCTGGCTGAGATCAAGCAAGGGCAGTTTTTGACTCGACCTGAGCAAACGCAGAGCTTTCCTAACTACCCTAATCCGTTTAATCCAGAGACCTGGATCCCATTTCAACTGGCGGAGCCTTCAGCGATTGTAGTAGAGATCTACGATGTGTCAGGGCAGAAAGTTCGATCCTTGAAGGTTGGCCACCGACAGGTCGGCTTTTACACCAGCCAAACGGACGCCATCTATTGGGACGGTCGGAATTATTTGGGAGAAGGGATGCCGAGTGGCATTTACTACTATCGATTCATTTCAGACCGTTACGATGGGATGAGAAAAATGATGATCTTACGCTAAGGTGAGATCCCTAAGGATGCACTTCACGGCCAATTCGTTTTGCCAGCCCAATAGGTTCTAGGGGCCGTGCGGGACCGATGCCGCAGAATTTTCGGGGAATAAACGGCAAATTCTGATGGCTTGAAAACAGATCTCTTTAGTCTAGTCTATGACTGAGTGCACCGTGATCTTGATATCATNCCAAAACATGTCGTCGGTATTTCCGCCTTTTCCACCAACCCATAAATCAAGCCAATGCTGCCAGAAGCAACGGGACGGTGTCCGTTACTTCTGGCATTATAAACAGGGGCCGACATCATAGCCCCTACATAACTTTTTCTATACTGATGCAAAGTCACATCCTGCATTGATATCTTCACTATTTCTTACCTACACCATTGGGAAAACTACCAGTCTTGCAAATANTGGTAATTCGAGTTTATGTAATTACCAGNNTGTTTGCTCTCCGGNCATTCTACCCNGGCTATACCATCATTCCTCAAGCCCACCGGTGAGAAGGNGTAAAAGTAGGTGCCAGCGAACCATAAAGGTATNGTTTTAACTGCTGCCTGTCATATTCAATTCCTACTCCAGCCGGAAAGGGCCAGAATAATTTAAAACGAATAGAGCTTTCTTTCGCACTGCTTAGCTATTCAATCTCTCAATCAATGAAACCACCTGCTCCGTTAGTTTTTCTCCGCAACCCGGCCGAAAGCGTGAAACGCCAGATTCGTAGCCACCCTGTTCAAAAGCGACGCACACCGGAATATAGCCCACACTCCCATTAGTCAGGCTCATTAAAAGGAGATCGTTCACTTTGTCAGCCTCATCCGACTTGACCCGTTGGCGAATTGCCAGACCAATTTCCACAAATATCTCTCCGGGCAAGCCTACAAAACAGATTTGGTTGATGGACATGCAGTGAATTGGAATGTCCTCGCTACTTTCAGTATCTTTCAAGGGCAGTGTTACTGTATCGTGGACAACATTCAACTCGCCTTGGTCTACAGTCTGGATCCATTGGGCAACCTTAACGACTTCACCGCCTAGGGACCGGCCAATCATTTTGGGGTATGAACCCTCTCTCTGAATCGGTACGATATTGCCGGCGCAACCAAGTCCAAACAAGCAGAGGCCACCTTCGATCTGCTCAACAACTTGCATGGCATAACCCGGGTAATCGGCTGAGATGGTATGCATCTGATCTGTGCTGGTTACAGGATGACAGGCAAAGTTGATGAGCGTAGCAATCCGTTCCTGCTCCAGATTATCGATTCTTAAGACTTTGATCACCGGGTCGCACGGGCCAAAGGTTACGTCCGCTGTTTTGGGCGGCAGTCGAAAATTGGTTTCTGCTTTCCCATCTGGCAGAATAGTGTGTCGATTATAACTAATGGTATCTATTATGCCCTCGCCAACACCAATCCTGGCCGGTTGAAGGTTTTGGTTGGCTAACCGAATGACCGTTTCTAACTTGAGAGCCAGGTGATCAATGTAGGTTAGATTAGTCTCAGAGTTGTAGGTTGCAGGGCCGAAGTGGGTGTGTGAACAGGAGATCATAATGTTGCCGGCAGATAGATCTGTTTCGGAGGCCACTTTAGATCTAACCTGTTCAACTAGATCGGACTTGACTCCTATCAGGTCGGTAGTAACCAACGCGATTTTTTGCTGATCATCAGTTAGCACGATCGCTTTGGCATATAGCGGATCTGCTATCGACCGGCTACCTTCTGTTCGCCCGGCATAACCAGCCATATCACACCCAAGATGGGGAGTGATATCTATTCTAGCTGCGCCTGCCTGAAGTTGTCCCATTTCGTAACTCCTAATTGGATCGACGAATCGAATCTTTGACTAAGTCGAAGTTATACTGCTACTAGCTTTCATAACAGTTTTCTGAGAAATTATACTCCCATCTCCGCAATGGAGTCTAAGCAACCTTCCTGACCCATTCTAGACAAACTTCGATCTTGAACTGGCGCTGGGGCCGTTGCTTTCTACTCATCATCTCTTCCCCTAAAGACAGGGTTGACTGTATTATTTCACCCCAAATTTTTGTCGGATTTTTCAGTGGTAGTCTAGTTGACCCATTTGAGAATAGCATCGTAGNCAATCACGGTGCATTAGTGAGGTTGAGTATACTGNACTTATTGNCGTTTCGTCTCATGTGTTTAAAGTCGAATATTCCTGCTTTGAAAATATGAAAACNGCACTTCCCGTAGAATTCTTCCAGATGGTCTTGAAAGGTCACATGGAGGCATTGAATCCCAAGAGATTCGACGTAGTCCAATACACTTTCTACTAAGCTGAGCCCAATTCCTTCTCTTTGGTACTCCGGANCAACCATCAAATCCAGAATAAACGCATCGGCTACCTCATCGCTCAAGACCGACACATAACCAATCAATTTGCCTGCACTATTCCTGGAAGTGAAATAAGCAGAATGCCGCATCAACACCTCGGGATAGATCTCTTCATTTCGATNCCACACAACAGATTCTCTCAGATTAGCGACTTCCTTTGGTGAAACGTCACTATTCTTCTCGGTTATCATTTTTTGTCTTATGCCCATGTAAGATTTACCGGGTGAGCAGGTTAATGTAGGTAGGCGCCGAAAAACTAAACGACAAACCAACTCCTGTACAACGATTCGTAGGTTCTTCGACTACAGAATATNAAGGCCATTCTTGTCGNGAATGACGACTCCAANGTGGGGTGTAAAACTTCAATGGNAAGTTCGGAACCAACTTTGATATGTATCCTTTTCTTTTTCTTTCTCTTTGAAAGGATACTCATTGTAGTTTTTAGAGAGGTTGTNTGGTNGNTCTAGNATCAGNAGGTCAACGANATTCNGGGGTAAGTTCGGCACAGTTTCGAACATATNGCGAGTTGATAACCTNGCCCACAATCTTAGATTCTTCCANNAAGGCTTCGACCGAATAAAGGCTCGGGAGACAANCTTTTCAATTTNTAAGTGNTCTTTTCATCATAGAGGATNAACACGTCGTCATGTTTTGTAGAGTGNCATAACGTCCTAGCTCANCTACCGGATTTCCTGGAGGAACGGAAGGNATCCGGTTGGCTGCAGCGACTTGTNCGCCTTTGTNCGNGTATCACGTGTCATTGAAGTAGTCNGAATCGATCCATTTGACTTCTCATACTTTGAAGCAGGTGATACGCCAATGCNATTGTCGAANANAAGTGGCGTTAGTCGTGGTCTGCCAATAAGAATAATCGTTGAATCGATCAGTGAAACGTAATCAAAGAGAATCGAGAAGTCGTGATAAAAATTCCCTTGCGGGCTCTCTACCCTTGTAGCGCCCCTGCGAACTTCTGAATTTCAGGGCGCCCTACAGTTCCCTCCCACCGTGTATAGTTTGAAGATAAATGATGTCTAATCCCAAAGAGTCTTCCTTGATGATGCCTTCTATCCCTGCGTCGCCAGAACGGCCTAAAGTTTCACCAGCGTCCTTACGGCCACCTCCATATCCTGTATGCACAATTAAATCTACAACTACGCGTTCAAGAAAGTCGAAAGGGCTATCCGTGAGAAGCGATAAAAGCTCGGATTCGACTTCGCTTCTGACTTTTTGGCAGNCATTCTCTAATNCCTCCTCCGNTGTANGAAAATCGGTGNTCTCATCGTCTTGGTCTGATGTGTTGTTCGGTTTNNCCGGGGGNNGAAAATTNCGGNACTCCTCGAATGTGTTCAAGACNTTCATGTCTACACACTNGGGGTGAGNCTGAAGCGCTTCGACGCCGCGTTGGGTGATCACCGAGATTGCGCNGNGTGGGGATGTNAGAAGACCAGCTTGTGTNCTGTGTCTTTGACCANCCGACTCTATTGTCGAAAAGTCGNGAACCGNCGCTTNGTACATCTCCCTNCGCTNTTCCTCTGATAGGTTAAACTGANCCGCCAATGAATTGATGAGATCGCGGNTTACATGTTCTTTGCCGTCCCCATGCGATTCAAGGAGAGGCCNCATTNCTGTCTGGNAGTCTGGTATTGGCATAANTTATTATTTTGGGCGAACNGGTGATAACCAACATATTCAAGTTACCAGGTAGCAAACTCTTGCAAAAAAGCAACCACCTCTTGGGTAATGGCTTCCAACAGCGATTCACCTTTGGCAGCAGTTGCCGCTTCNGGGTTACCCATTGCGCCAGTTGGCGTCGACGTGGTTATCCGTTTGGCCACGTTAACCCGACCCAGATGCTCACTGTGATAGTACTCGGAATCAACCAACGGCGGGCTGGCGGTTACCCGATCCATCCGCACCAATTCGCCCTGTAAATAGAGCATCATTGAAGTTTCATACTCACAGGCATGTGATAACTGTTGACTCTCCATGTCGTGCTGCTCAGCCGTCATCACCGGTGAGGCCAGTGTCCAGTAAGAAGATAAAGCTAACCACATCTCNTTGTAGCGATCGGATTCGTTNGTCAGTTCAGTAATGGCCTGTGTGCCTGGCGTCACATTNCCACCGTGCCCGTTCAACAGAAGCACACGTTGAAAACCTGCCTTGGCGATAGATCTAACCATATTTTTAATCATCTGGGTATACAGGCTATTGGGAACACTAACTGTGCCCGGTAAGTCCAGATGATGGTCCGAAGCTCCTAACCACAGCGTTGGTAAAAGGTAGATCTGGTCTGAGAGTTCGGCTTCCACCTGTTCAGCCACTGCTGTTACCAGGTAGGTATCNGTCAGCAGGGGAGAATGATGTCCGTGTTGCTCAAACGACCCTAACGGTAATACCACGACTTTATCTTTGTTGGCGGCTTCAACATCTACCCAGCATTGGTTTCCAAATTTCATCTCTTTTACTCCTGCATAATAGTTATATAACAGNCCGGCGTGCAGCGGCCGGCGGCGACTTGCTACCGGTACCGAAATGCGTGTTGTTCTCGTATACTAACAGAGTTCCAATATTTCGAAAGGATTAGCCAGTCCACTGCTGTGCTTTGTGTACACCCGCAGGGGTGTGAACTTATGGAGTGCTAGTCCCTNTATGTAAATCCCATTCAGGCATTGAATACATTAACAAAAGTACTAGTCGAAGGCAAGGGCAAAATTGTAAGGTAAGGTCCGAAGTAAGCCCAGGGTAAAGCTATGAACCAACGAACAGAAATAGCAGACAAAGCCCAGTCGCCGGATCAGTTAGCACAACATAACGATGCTCAGAATTTGGAAGATAGGGTGAATGCTGCGTCGTGTGTCGCCAAAGTTCACCTTCTTAGCTAGGGAAATCTGTCTCATCTGTAATCAGATCTACTTAGTGACAAAGATTCCGGAAACGGATCAGAGAGGGAACGAAGATGGGTAGCGCTGTAATTGTATGATGATGCTTGTCTTTGCCTTGGTAGGAGCCTCAAAACGATCAAGGAAGTCTCCATGAATCACCCTAAATACAACTCAAGAAGACGAGCAGGATTCATTTCATTATAGCGAATTGACCAGCAAAGGGTTTCGATTACTCACATGAAAGCACCATTATCCCTACTTTAGCTACGGGCTTTTAGCGTATCTAAGAAGGCGTCTTAAAATTCGACTTGTAGCTAAAATATGAGCGAGGGAGTTGTGGTATTTTGAAAACAGCTTCTAAGCTTTAGATGACTTTACTATTGCCTCCATCAATCCTTTCATATATCCTACGCCCATCAGCCGCCCCTGTAAGGCATATCCCGGGTGATCGTTGTTCTCTCCTTCCATAGTCGGGGCATGGTCGGGCCGCATGGGGCCATCAAATCCGAATTCGATGTAGGCTTTCATCGTCTCGTACATATCGGCTTCACCTTCTTCATCGTGGAAAACCTCTGAAAAGTTATCTGCGGTGCCCCCTCTATTGATATTGCGAAAATGGGCAAAATGTATTTTTCCCTGTTTGCCAAAATGGCGGATCCACTTGGGCACGTCGATGTTCATCTCTGTGAAACATCCCTGACAGAAAGTGAGGCCATTATTAGGACTGGGGACCAGATCGAGCATACGTTGAAAGTTTTCTGGGTTCGTCATGATGCGGCCCATACTGCGAATGGGCGAACGTGGTGGATCATCGGGATGCATCGCCAGTTTAACTTTGGCTTCCTCCGCTACAGGCACCACCGCCTTCAGGAAGTATTCCAGACTATCCCACAGCGTCTGCTCCGGTACTACGCCGTATTCGGTCAAACCAGCCTTCTCGTAGTCTTCATGTACATAGGTTGTAACCACGGCCCCCCCGCGTCCAGGAGTGGCGAATTCAGTTCGTAACCAGCCAAAACCGGCCATCCAATTATAACACAGAATGGGGATTCCGGCTTCACCCATATTTCGAATCCCCTCGCAATAATCCTCAATATCCTGATCGCGACCGTCTAAACCCAATTTGACCCGATCAGGTATAGGGATACCCTCGTACACAGATAACTTGAGTCCGTAGTTTTCCACCTCTTCGCGTTGGGCCTGCATGCCTTCATATGTCCACACCGCTCCTCTACGATTGCGAGATGGGTTGGACGGTAAAGAGGTAACCACATGCTCGGCTCCCATCTGGGCCATGTAGCGCATACGTTCTGGAGTGACCTGAGTCAAAAAGCCGATGCCTATAGGATTGCTCATTTTCGCTCCCTATTATTTTAGATTTTTGTTTTTATTCGCTAAATCATGGAACTTTCGCTTGCTGCCAAAGTAGGCCATTCCATTGTACCATAAGGTATGCCAATAATTTGCAATACCGCTAAGCCTCGTATTTTCATGGATGGTTGCTCGCTCTTGCTAGTAGTACTGGTCGCGCTCCATAGGCAATGCCATTGCTATAGGCTGGAGCCGTTCTCATCTTGGACAACGCCTTACTAAGGTTGTTCGCGTAAGGTCTCAATGCACTTGCACCAAGGGTATTAGCATCGTCGAGTTTGGGTATTTCCACCATGGATCAGCCTCAAAAGCATGATATCGTCACGGATTTCTTCATTAACCAACTTGAATTTGGGGTAGTGGTATAGGAGAACAACAAATCTGAGGTGCCACCTCAAGATACGATGCCACGTTGGTAGAATAGTATTACTGGTACTACCGTGGCAATACCTTTGACATGATTTTTTTAAGTCCCGTTTTTCTCTTGGCTAAAGCGGTTAATATACAATCACACACCTTTTTCAGAGCTCACTCTCCTCGCAAATTGTTCCCATTATGCTTTTGAGTTTAAGCTTACATTCAACCTATTTCAAAATTAGATAATCGTCCATATAGGCCGACATATCCTATTGAGAGTGGTGTAACAAAGGCCTTGGTGTTTTGATCGACACATGCATTACCAATCAACGGCATCAAAGTCGCTCTTAGTCAGAGAGAGTTGACCGATATAGGTGTGGATCAATTCAATGTTGGGAATACCATGACGCTTNACAACGCTACGCAGACTCTTTTTCAACGAGGCCTGGCGGTTAATTGCCAGGCCAGAGTGGGAGGTGTAGAATTCGGTGGCGGATTGTTCAATCTGGAAGTGGCGCATATATTTCACCTGCGAGGTGATTCTGATAGGCTTAATTTAAAAAAGGCCTAGGAATCGGTCTGTTGTGTGATTTTTCNCCACCAATCACAATAAAGCCACGGATTCAGGTCTATGTCAAACCCAAAATACAACTCAACTTCCAGCAAGGTAAAGGTCAAAAAACACCGTGCCTAACAGTCGAATGCAGTGAAAGGTGGACTTTGGTTAGCTACCAGAACAACAAGCCGTGGTTGTGGTTAGCCTTGGAGAGNGACCNCCGTCGAATAGTAGAATGGCATATAGGAGCCCATTCGAAAAAGGGGACCGATACACTAGGGCCAATCTATGGTTTGGCTACACTGAACTTTTAGAAGGCTTAGCCATTAGTGTCGCTGGCTAAACGTCATCGAATGGTGGCGAATCGAGTAGTGATAGCAACCGAATCGAAGGCTCCGACTGTAAATCCCAAAAGCAGTAACAGTCTACTTGTTTATCTTTAATTTGTGAAAAGAAGGGGATAAAAATTCAAGGGCAAGGACATCCATTCAAACATAAATCGTTATCTCCCGATCATAAATATCCTTCAGATCAATGTCGAAAGCCACCACCTAAGAGGGGCATCGCCCGGAATCCAAAAGTTATTTGGTGAAGAAAAAATCTGTTCTGCAGAGTATTCTGACGATAGGGTTCAGTNATGACAGGAATTCGAGGGAATTTGTCGCAAAAATCGAGTTCAGCTTTTTTAGCGGATGGGTNAGTNGTGATGGTCTATCAAGGCCAGTAAATCTATTCCAAGCAGATCTGTTTCCAACAAAACTGCCAATATCGCCTAATATAATCCCTTACTGCTTCAGATTGGTTGGCGAAAAGCGTTTCAATCCACTCCGATAGTTGCGCCCGGATTTCGTCAGATATGTCCTCACCCTCTTCCAGGAGAGATGCCTCGGTATTTTGCTCTATCGTACGTAACGCCTCCAAAGCGGTATTGTCAAAATCAACCGCCTGAAATAAAATCAAATTCGAAATTAAGGCAGAGGTGATCTGCCTAGCCGGATCGACCTTAGTATCCAGTTCTTGTTCAATAGAGAAGATCTGCGATTGAGGAAGTGCACGTAAATAGGCGAATCGTAGGTTGAGGTTGTCGATCTGCTGGTTGGCAATTTCAATATCTACCAAACAAGAGATAATCCAGGGGCGAGGAGAAACCGTAGTCAGCGCAGAATCAGCCCTCTCAATTGTCATTCTACCAGTTGCTAGGACTTCCAGAAATTCACTTTCATAGGTGTTATAGACGCAGATCGGCTCCGTTTCCACCTCCTTGGCTGGAGATGTTAACCGGCATGACTTAACTGTTTTTGTTGCTAAATCTCGTAACTGACTGATTAAGGTATTACCGATTTGGAAAAACTTTACCAGCGGGTTTTTGATGAGTAATCGAGTTGCTTTATGCAGATCTTGATTGGCAGCATATTCCAGACCGACGCTCAGGGATCGAACCCCGTGTTCGATCTCCTTTTGCATGCCAACAGCACCAAAGTCTGTCGCTTGCATGGTAATCAGTTTGTGTGAGATCTGAACTGCCTGATCTTGGATTTGATCTGCTAGGTCGCGAGAGATCTGACCTGATGCAACCCCGTGCTGGATCGTTCTTTGAAGAAAGGGTCGATCGTTAGATTCAATTAGCGATTTGCAGAAGGTTGGTTCATTCCGTTGATGAATCATCATCTTGCAAATCGAGCTGACTTAAATCTACTTTTTCACGTAACTGTTCTTCAGTTACCTGGATGCCAGCCAACTGATCCCTTTCTTCGACGCGCACCTCTCGTTCTGACTGAAGTTGTATCATCCGCTGTTGCTCGTTTAATGGATCAGCCTCNTTGAGATCGAAAATTTCGTGCAGCAAACGGATAAACAGTTCTTCATCAGCCTCCCAAACGGCTACACAGATGTCACGTATCCGATCCTCCGCATAGGTGATAAGCTCAGATGTTGGATCTATCAAGCCGGCTTCGATCTGCATAGCGCGGAACTGGCCTGCGATCTCAATCCGACCTCTTAGCATTTCGGCCAGCACTGTAACATCGATCTGGTAAAGGAAATCAGATAATTCTTCTAGCTCAATATTTATCAATTCAAAAAGCCAAACGTCAAGAGCCTCTTCGTCTAATTTTCCATCTCGCCAAAGCACGATGTCCATAATCTCTTCAAATTGGTCAGCGGAAAGACACGAGATCATCACTGAGGATAAGCCTGTTCCCAGGTGTAGGTCCAAGACCTGTAAAACGTCTTCTGTCACGCTGGATTGGATCAGTTCTGTGCAGTCAGGAACAAGTTCGTAAAGGGTCTCTTTTTGGCGAGGGTTGGGCGTGTTGGAAATTAGCACCAATTGGTGGTCCATCGTGTAACTCTGAAACAGAGCCTCGGCTTGGCGGGCGGGAAGACTCAACAACTCGCGAGTTTCACGGTTCAGATTAACTAACGTTTCCATAATCTTGGCCTAGTTTCAAGAATAACGAAAGTGTAACATACTTTTCTATGGAGCGACTATTGTTTTGTGAGCAGAAGGTAGGTGGTTATAGACACCTATTTCGAAATCTGGATCACCTTTGATATGCTACAATTATTGCCGATTTATGAACTTCCTGGCACATCTTTTTTTATCTGACAACGACGCACCAGTCATGGTTGGTAATTTCATCGCTGATGCGGTCAAAGGGAATCATTTTCTAGACTACCAACGGTCAATTGCCAACGGTATTCTACTCCACCGATCTATTGACGTTTTTACGGATAGACATCCTGTCGTTGCGCGAAGTAAGCAGCGCTTACGCCAAAAGTATCGGAAATATGCCGGGGTGGTTGTCGATATGTACTACGACCACTTTTTAGCCACTAATTGGTCAGATTACACGAACGTTCTACTGGAAACTTTCGTTAGTGAAACTTACCAGACCTTACAGACCTATGCTTCATTAATGCCAGAGAGGAGCCAAAGAACCTTATATTATATGCAACGAAGCAATTGGTTAGTCGGCTATGCCACTTTTGACGGCCTCGGTCGAGCCTTATCCGGATTAGCCAGTCGAACCCGATTCGTCTCCCATATGGAACAGGCTATCTGCGACTTGAAGTTAGATTATCCTGCTTATGCTCAAGATTTCTCCGCTTTTTTTCCAGATTTAATCCGGTTTAGCCATCGTAAGCTAGACCAACTCAGAACTTCCAATCTACACTCTTGACCGATAATCCAGAGCGTAATCAATTGTATTGAAAATATCAAACTGAGGTTGGTAACCGATTCTCTCCCGACACTTGCTGAGNTCAAACTGATAAAAGGTTGGTGACTGTCCTTGCAATCGTAGATCTATATACTCCATCTCTAAAGCTCGTGCCAAATAAGGAATGGTCGTTTCCCAAACNAACGGTTCTGGTGCNGCTAACTGAATAACCTCCCCTATNGTTCGTGGGTTGCTAATTGCCAAGCGAAAAGCCTGCACTATGTCCCGGACATCCAGGATGTGTTTTTGGTAAGATCTGCCATTTTCATCCCTAGCAATGACCAGTTTTTCCGCTTGATGGGCGAATAGTTGCTGCCGGGTCTCTACGGCAACTCCTGTCGTCCGGTTTTCATAGGTCTCTTGCCAATGGCTGAGATAGAACTGCCGGAAATTCAGAATTTCATCTGTGGCAACAACCAGTGCAAAACGAAAGATAGTAGCTGGTAACCGTTGGCTGCGAAGATAACCNAGGCACATCTCTTCACCCAGAACTTTGGATAGGGCGTACCAGCCACCCGGTGTTTTCGGCATTACGTCTTCACAAATCGGTTCAGTTAATCCACCTGCTGGATATTTGCTGTAAACCGCATCGGTACTGGCGAAGAAAAAGTGTTCAACCCGTTGCTGGCTGGCTGCTTCCAGCATATTGAAGGTGCCAACCACATTGATCTGAAAATAGTCGTGGTTAGAAAAAGGACCACCGGCTTGAAAAGCNGCCCCTAGATGACAGACAGCCTCGATCCCTTTCATGGCCTGGTGCACATCCTCAGCCACCGTAAGGCTTCCTTCCACCAGATTGATTGGCAGGCCTTCCAGTTTGGCGACGCCGGGATCAGCAGTCCAAACTAATCCACGCACCTGATGACCATCAGCGACTAACGCTTCAGCTAAGTGGACACCAATGCGTCCTGTAATACCTGTAATCAGAATTCTCATGGCGCTACTCTAGATTGAATCTAACTTGCGGAAAAGGTCACGAAAAATCGGGTCGCGGTGGACGTAGGTCGCCAAACGCATAAAATGACGATTATTGTCGAAACTCCACGTGATCTGATCGGTTAAAATCGGGCTGTGGACCAATTCTGTTTCGATCCAGGATGGGTTGATCAGATAGGCTACGGCAGAAATATCCCAAATGACCTTTGACCAGCCGAAATGGTCGGCATGATAAGCTTTGAAGATCTGCGCTAGATAATCGCCGATATCTCCCTGGCCTTCCACATAGCGTTCGATTTCAGCCACCGTCGTTTGCAAATGTGATGCCACCCCCTGACACGGAATCTGCACTAATGGAACACCACAATCAAAGGNGANTTGTGAAGATAAAAGATCTTGCCCCAAATTAAACTCTCTGCTGTTACGATNGTNCGGAGGTTGTCCACCCAGCCAGATAACCACAATCTTTTCAATGATCTGAGGTTCTAGTAGAATAGCAGAGGCCACATTGGTAATAGCGCCCACAGCCACGACATAAAGAACCCCATCTATCTTCAGAGCCAGGTCGATCAGGTGGTCGGTCGCTGGACTCGCTTCCGGTTGTTGCCAACTAGATAGAAATTGAGTCGCCCCCTTAAAAACGAATCCCTCTGGTGATACATTCAGGCGTTCCAGCAGTCGCAGAATCTCACCATAGCTTTTCTCCATCCCATCCCCAGCACTATCGGAATTCTTGTTGTGAAAGGGGGTCGCATAAATTGCTTTCAGGTCCAGACTGTCTGGCGACAAAATCGCCTGAACAACTGCAAACTGATCATCAATCTCGTTAAAAGTATCGGTATCGAGTACCATATGGACCTTTCCTGTGGGTGGCGTAAGTTGGTCCAACAAAGTGGTCGTTGAGATCTTAGGAAACTCCATCCGCTTTTACTCCTTATTGTTATTGGTAATTGTATAAATAAGCAAACATACCAAATTAGTAGCTACTCAATGTCATTAAGTTAGAATAGATGTGAAGTGTCGAGAAAATAGAATGGAAAATCTGTCAAAGAGTGGGAGCAGTTCTCTGCTTCACTGCCGTTTCTGCATGCCATAATTAACGGGTGTAGTATTCTACTGTCGCTTGATGTTCCTCCGCAACATCGGCCCCAATNCTGAATGGAATCCATTGAACTCTCCTAACCGGATATTGTGCGTCTTCAGGAACTCCCTGGCATCTTCAACTTACCAATCTCTCTAGCCCGTCGGTATCGTCATCGAGACGACCTTCACATCTGTGATGCCAGCATGCGGTGGCAAGCTCATCGGAGCCATGATACCCTCTTAATTTCTTGAGTTGATTTGATGTTTTCGGTTTTGATTCTGCATTCAATTAGAAGCAGGTAAAAAATAATTATTGACCTCAGAACTGGGGTTCGGTAACAAACATAGAGGGTTGATACGGTAAAAACTGCCCCTGTTTTTCATACAGGCGATGGTATTTCTTTACTTTTTCCTCATCGACGGAGACACACAGGCCAACACCTTGCGGTGTCTCCCAGTCAGGGCTATTGGCTATAGGAAGGGGCTCAGTCAGGATATCATCCTGCATCATTCCAGCGGTTTGTTGATTCCCATCCACTAGATTTGGCAGGGAAAGGCAAACTTGATGGGAAGCAGCGGCCATCAATCCCAACTCACCGTGCGTATGACGACAAACATGCAATCCTTCCAAATGTGCCAGATAACTTAAGCGATGAAACTGGGTCAGTGTCCCAACCCAGTTGCTACTAAAACACAGAACATCAGCCGCGCGTTGGCGAACAACTTCATAGACATCACTCACTCGCCATAACCCTTCGTTGGCGGCNAGGGCAACGGGTGTTCGGTTTCGNACCTCGANCATATTGCGAATTGGATCCGGCCAAACCGGCTGTTCGGCAAAATCTATCTGATAACGATCAAATTGGTTCAGGTAGCGGACTGCCTGATTAACAGACCAAACGCCATTGGCATCAATCCGAATTTTGCAGCTTGGGCCAATGGTTTCCCGCAAGGCGGCAATCATCGAGAGTTCCGCTTCCAAATTAAGACCCACCTTGATATAGAAAACGGTATAACCCATTTCCAGACCACGCTTAGCCTGAGAGGTAACCGAATCGGCATCACCATAAGCCAGGTAGTAGAAGTAATTTACCGATTGACGATAGAGTCCACCAAAAAGGTTGTAGACTGGCTGACCGCAGGCCTTACCAAAGATGTCCCAGAGGGCCATATCGATGCCAGCAAAAGCAAAATTTCCCGACATTTCCCGGTGAAACCAGTGAGCGGTAGAGAAAAAATCCTGTGCTATCGCTTCACGGTCGACCGGATTCCGTCCGGTAAAAACCGGTATAATGGATACGATAATCTGGTAGATGCTCTCCACATTTGGACCAGGGCAACTCTCCCCCCAACCGACAATCCCAGCATCGGTGGTAATTTTGACCAGTACAGCCGTAACACCATCCCGTTGCACTCGGGTACTGGTTTCCCGATGTTTATAGGGGACGCTAACAATAATCGGTTCAATATTGGTGATTTTCAATTTTAGCTGATCCCATATTTCCCCAAATCTGCAACGTGGCCACCAGAAGAAAATTGGCCTCCAAAATCTTTCACTTCAGCTGATGCCCCTTTTATTAAACTTCATTCTATCACATCCTAATGGAATAGTGGCATTAGAATTAGTTCTAAGATCTAAATCATATAGTGCTTGTCATTGACTGTTGAAACACCACCAGTTCATCATCTGAAAAAAGATCGGTTGCTTCAACCCCATATCTGTTTTAACAAAGAATTTACCACAATCTACCGCTATCTCCTATCCTGGGCACACTGGTAATTTATTTCAATTCATCTGATATAATACAGAATTACTTCCGCTGTTTGTCCAGACGACTTTGCCGGTCTCAGCTTCAAGCGCGTGTAAGTAGGTACCAACAAACGGGTAAATACCAGCCGCAAGATAGATCTTACCATCGTAGAAAACAGGACCGCCTCGGGCTGGATTCTCATTGACTAAACGACCATTTCCTAAAACCTTCTTGCCCGAAAGTCCTCCTCGAAATTTTCATAACAGGTTCCCATCGACAGCACTCAAACAATAAAGATATCCATCATCATTGACAAAATAGACTTTGCCGTTTCGAGCGATTGAGGCCAAGCGAGCTGGTGCGTCGGCAAAGAATCTCCAATGTTCTCGGCCTGTTTCTGTGTGGTAAGCGGTGACGCTATCGTTTACCATCGATGGCACAAAGATTTGTTTACCCATAACCACGGACTCGTACGAGAGATCAAACAGTAGTTTCGTTTGTCCTTTTAGGCCAATCGGGTTGAGGTAAATCGAGTTGACGCACCTATTTTAAGTGCAGCTTGGACGGTAGTTTGCTGGGAGAAGACGTTAGTCTCCCCGGGCTATAACGCCACTGCGGCCAGTCAACACTGTCCTTATTTGTGTCTTTAGAGCAGGCCAAAAAATGGTTAATAGTACACACGCAGCAAAGATCAAAATCTGGCTTTTTTGGTAACTTCCCATATTTTTTTAACCGTCTACAGCAGTACTCTATATATCAGCAAGAATAGTTCCATCGCTCATCTGGACGATATCATTAGCATAAGATGCAACACGCAGATCGTGCGTTACCAGTAGCACCATTCCACCATTGGCAGCATACTCAGCAAGATGCTGACATACCACTTCCGTATTTTTGTCATCTAGGTTCCCAGTCGGTTCATCAGCTAGCAGCAGACGCGGCTGGTTAAGTAACGCCCGTGCCAGGGCAGTACGTTGCTGCTCCCCTGTAGACAGTTTTGAAGGGACATGTGATAACCGGTCTGTTAACTTAAACCGTTCAATTAATTCCTGTGCACGGTCACGTAGATCTATTTTTATTTGTCGATGAATACCTTCAAGTGCCAATGAAGCGGCCAGAACATTATCAAGTACATTTAGATACGGCACTAAGTGAAATTCTTGGAAAACAAAACCGATTTCTGCAGCACGATACTGTGCACGCTTCTCAGCAGAGATTGCGTATAGATTCGTCTCATCAATCTTAACAACACCATCATCAGGCCGGAGTAACCCTCCAGCCGCAAATAACATGGTGGATTTTCCGCATCCGCTTGGCCCACATACCGCAACGAAACTCCCACGATCTAGCTGCAACGTAACCTGACGTAAGGCATAGATCTGTTGTTTCTTGTAAGTGTAAGTTTTCTGAACCCGATCCAATTGAAGCATTTCTTAGTCCTGACGTAAGGTTTCAGCTGGATCTTGCTCTGCTGCCATGAAGGCTAGCAACCAACCCGCAACTGCCGCTAATACTGTTACACAGATTACCATGAGGAGCCCTAACCTCCAAGAAAAGATCTGCGCAAATGATAGCGAACTCGATTTGATGGCAGGGTCATTAATCTTCATGACAGCTAATAAACCGATAAAACAACCGAGCACCGCCCCTAAAAGTCCAACGATGATCGATTTGAAGAGAAACAATTTAATAATCTGACCGGATCCAACCCCAACTGCAGACAAGATACCAATCTCCGATTACGAACATTGATCAGTGACAGAAATGCCATCCAGATACCACCCGCGACAATTGAAGCAGAGATGATACTCGCGGCTAGAGTTCGACACCTGTTTCCCAGATGTTGCTGATGTATCTTTTCTTGTTAAGGGTTTGCTCAGCTAATTTGGCCGCTTCCATTCGCATGTTTGCTCGAGCTTGCGCCTTGGTGATCTTTTCAATCACCTGAGTATCAGGTAAATACGCCGAAATTTCCTGAGTGACTTTGGGTAAATCCGCCCAGCGCGCATCCACATTCAATCGCCCATATAGCGTTGATCAAACCTTCCTTTTTTAGCATCTGCTGTGCGGTTTCCAAGTGGATCCAGATTGTAACGTCATCTTTGTTTCCACGCGGATCATGTACCTGTGAGACGGTAAATTTCTCGCCCTTCAGAGTAACCCTATCACCAACTTCGAGGCTCTCGACTATGGCAATTTCACTACCGAGTACGATTTGTCCCAGCGGTACTTTCTGCGCAATCGGTTTTTGTGGTTGCCGATGCATACGTCCGGCTGTTGTGTTCAGGCCAACAGATTCGCTGTTCAACCGTCGGCAACAAATAGTTAATGGTCACAATTTCGCTCTCAGCTAACTTTGAGGTATACGACTCTGGCATAAACTTTGAAGCATAATTGTTGGAATAAAGTTCGCTCAGGTTTTGATCTCTCGACAAAATCAAAATGTTAAACCCCAACCCTTTACTGATTTTACGCATCTGATCCTCAAGTTCTTCGGTACGCTTTTGAACGACTTGCCTTTGGTCCCATAGGATCTGCTTAGTTTTTGCAGGTCATGCACGACAAGTAATACGATGACGCTTGTACTTACAAGCAACCGCAGTCATTACACCTGGCACCGCAAGCCCCAAATGAAGCTTACGGTGGCGTATCTCACCAAAGTTGCGATTCCAGTAATTGGTGCGGTATTTTAGATCTATAGTGGATGTGACATTGAATTTATGACCAGGTAAAGCTCAGGGTAAAAAGTGAGCAAGACCTGTACTTCAGCAGGAGGGAATGGTAAAAACAGGCAGATACAATTTGCGATCGGTAGCCGCAGGATCTGGTGAAACCGGTATTCGCCTGTAACCAGTCGCAATCCGAAAATGAACCTTGTGTTCCTGGAGATAGGCTTCTAGTGCCAACCCCCGACTTTGACGTCAGTACCGCATAGGGATCGTATGCTCGAAGGCTGTCGGGCGTTTTACCAACGCATCCAGATAGTGTAGTAATAATAATGAATGCCGTAAAAAAAATCACCTTCGACTCAGCAGATATCCCAACTTTAGCTAAGATGGTCTTTATGGACTGGAGTTTATGTTGGCTAATACCTACCACGGCCAGCACAACAGGTTTGCGCAGTAGTTTTCTTCTGAGATAAAGTAATCGGCTGATGAAAATGTTGGCTTCCCATATCCAGCACATGTAAAAAGCTCTGATGCAGATGAATTTTCATCTTCATTGTCTCGGTAGCAACACGATGTAGTCGGCGGTATTATCGCTGTCCTCAGGCTGCAGCAAAACCTATTGTAATCAAAAGTATTCGCCGAATTAGCTTTCGTTGGACACCTTTACTAGCTGCTTACCCAAATTCCCCCCTTTTAGCATGCTGATGAAGGCGGTCGGGGCATTTTCAAGACCGTCAGTGATAGTTTCACGGTACTGCAATTTATTCGTCTTTAGCCAGTTTGCCATCTCAGTCAGCGCTTGCTCATGCCGTTCTACAAAGTCGAACACCAAAAAACCCCGCATTCGAAGGCGCTTGACAATAAAGTGAAAGAATAACCGAGGCCCCAGTTCAGGTTGCTTGAGGTTGTATTGTGAAATCTGTCCACAAATCGAAATACGAGCACCGATATTAAAGTTGGGGAAAACTGCATCAGTTTGTGTCCCTCCAACATTATCAAAATAGACATCGACTCCATCTGGACACAACTCAGCGATTTTGGCCACGTAATCGCCAGTTGTCTTATAGTTGTAGGCAGCGTCGAAGCCAAGGCCCGAAACTATGTGTTCAACCTTCTGATCTGTTCCTGCTGAACCGATGGCTTGACAACCTTTGATCTTGGCAATCTGTCCTACTATTGATCCTACTGCTCCGGCCGCGCCAGAAATGAAAACCGTTTCTCCTGCTTGAGGCTCACAGACCTCGAGCAGTCCAAAGTAGGCGGTCAACCCCGGCATTCCCAGGATACCGAGCGAGGTCGAAATCGGCGCTAAATCTGGATCAATTTTGCGGGCATCTTCACCGGCCATGGTTCCATAGGCCTGCCAACCGAGTTGGCACTGAGCGATATCGCCAACTTGGAATTGATCGTGCTTCGATTTTACGACCTCACCAACAACACCACCGGTAATGACTTCTCGATCGCCAACCGGCGAGGCGTACGATTTCTGACTGACATTCATTCGACCTCGCATGTATGGGTCTACCGACAGGTAGATGGTTCGAACCAAAATTTCCCCTTCCACTGGGTCTGGAATTGAACTTTCGACTAATTCAAAATCGGATTCGACCGGATAACCGTCAGGTCGATTGGCTAGGATAATCTGGCGATTTAGGTCTGGCATATATATTAGTCCTCTCTAAACTTTAGTGATGAAGCGTAAATGTATCCGTTGAAACCTCTGCCTTTGCGATGAAGGTGGTATTAACTAGCCAACTTAACCCTACCAACCGGGGGTTGTCTCATGCCTTGAAGTCTCCGATTTGAGATTTTCTCTGCATGATTTCGGATCTCTTCCAGAATCTCCGGGATTTGGTGGACATCCTCACAGGTACAGAGTTGTTGGCGATAGGGTTTGATTCCCGGTAAATCTTTAAAGTAGTTTTTATAGTGGCGGCGCATCTCGTAGAGACCAACTCGCGACCCTTTCCATCGAAGTGAAAACTCGAGATGCCTTTTCAAGGTCAAGATACGCTGATCGATAGCTGGATCTGGCAAATGTTGCCCGGTCTTCAAAAAGCATTTAATCTGGTTAAAGATCCAGGGATAACCAATACTTGCTCGGCCAATCATAATCCCATCTAGACCGTACTTCTGCTTCATCTGTTGCGCTTTTTCCGGGCTATCGATATCACCATTGCCAAAGACGGGAATTCGCATTCGTGGATTGTCTTTTATTCTCCCGATCAGCGTCCAATCAGCAGCACCTTTATACATCTGCTTGCGAGTTCTACCGTGAACAGAAATAGCCTGAATCCCCACGTCCTGTAACCGTTCGGCGACTTCGATCACATAAAGTGTTTTTTCGTCCCAACCAAGCCGGGTCTTAACTGTCACCGGTAAATTGGTCGATTTGACGATTTCAGCCGTCATCTCAACCATCTTCGGGATGTCTTGTAGAATACCGGCCCCAGCGCCTCTACCGGCAACCCGTTTAACAGGACAACCGTAGTTGATATCGATAATATCGGGGGCCGCCGTTTCAGAGATTTCAGTTGCCGCTCTCATCGTCTCAATATCGTGTCCGAAGATCTGAATGCCGATCGGGCGCTCATACTCGAAAATATCGAGCTTAGCCACGCTTTTGGCTGCATTGCGAATTAGTCCCTCAGAAGAGATAAATTCCGTGTACATCACATCTGCGCCGTTCTCTTTACAAACTGCTCGGAACGGTGGATCGCTTACATCTTCCATCGGAGCGAGCAACAGTGGGAACTCTCCAACTTCAACATCGCCAATCTTAACCATTGGAATTGCTCCCCATAAACAGTTTAACTGCTTGTTCCAACTGTCCATCCTCGACTTTTATTTTAGCGATTTTAGCCTCACTGACGACGTATTGAATCGTGTTTTCCACGTTCATCGGGGTCGCAATTTCCTCTATAATCTTTTCAATCCGACGAACCGTTGCTTTGTTGAGTCCCGTTTCAGTTCCAATCTGAGCCCTCAAATCCACAGGGGATGAGACGGTGGTTTTTGGTTCCTGAATTGTGGTTTTCGTCGACCGTTTAGGGCTTTGAGATTTCCGCGATGAGCGTCGGCGTTGTCCGCTTTTTCTGATTTCACCCGCGTTAAGAGCTTGGATACCACATTCACGACAAAGATCCGCCGTCGCTGTATCAATAGTAATCGAAACAATTAGATCTGAAATGCCGCCACAGACCTCACACCCAGTTAGACTGTCGATCTGGGTAAAAATCTCCCCCTGTAACTTGAGCAGGCTATCTTTATCAGCCTTAGTTAAGCGATCTTTCTCGCAGATCGTTACGATAGATTGAGCCGATTTTTGAATCGTTTCTAAGGCGCTCATGTTTATTGAACTCCGTCTAAGTTGCGTCGTTACCAAAGTCTATCGGTTAAAACTCTACAGCAATTTCACGTCAAACTCGATCGGCAACTGTTTGGTTGGTTGGTCACTAAACTCCACCGGATATTTTCCATCAAAGCAAGCAGTACAAAAATCTTTCGGGGATTCAACGCAGTTCAACATCCCCTCAATACTCAAATATCCCAAAGAATCGGCACCAATATACTTACAGATTTCATCGATGGTCCAAGAACTCGCAACTAGTTCTTTTCGAGTCGGAGTGTCAACTCCATAAAAGCAAGGGAAACGATTGGGTGGTGATGAGACTCGAAAGTGAACTTCTGTGGCTCCACCCTGTCGAACCAGGGACACAATTTTTCGCGAGTTGGTTCCACGCATAATCGAGTCATCGACAACGATCACTCGTTTCCCCTTTAGTACATTTTCGATTGGATTGAGCTTGACACGGACCATCAAATCCCGTACCTCTTGCGACGGGTGCATGAAGGTTCGACCAACGTATGGGTTACGATACAATCCAAATTCAAATGAGGTTTCCGACTCTTCTGAAAAGCCTAAAGCAGCGATAGTGGCCGAATCAGGTACGGGAATTACAATATCCGCCTCTACCGGATGCTCCCTTGCCAGTTGACGACCAAACTCCCGTCTGGGTTGATTTGCCAGGCCATTAAAAACGGTGCTATCAGGCCGGGCGAGATAAATATACTCGAAAATGCACTGCGACAGGTTGTCGGGTTGAACCCCGACTCGAAATGACTTAGGAGGCTCACTCGTGCTGGTAATAACCACCATTTCACCTGGTTCAATCTCTCTGACGGGTGTAGCTTGAGTTACATCGAAAGCACAAGTCTCCGAAGCCAAAACGTAGGCATCCTCGAGCCTTCCGAGCCAAAGCGGACGAAATCCATTAGGATCTCTGGCACCGATCATGATTGACTTACCGAGAAATACCAGTGAATAAGCCCCTTGTACTTTTTGTAAGGCATCAATAATCCGATCCTCTAGCAACAGTTGCTGCGACCGGGCAATCAGATGGGCGATTACCTCTGTATCGGAGGTTCCGTTGAAAATAGATCCGGTCTTTTCCAGATCTGTCCGAACCTGATAGGCGTTGACCAGATTACCGTTATGGGCAATGCCTAACGGACCTCGTGAGTATTGACGAACGAGGGGCTGCGCATTTTCGAGATTACTACTACCGGCTGTGGAATAACGATTGTGCCCAATAGCGAGATGCCCCTCCAACTGAGCCAATACATCCATATCATCAAAAACTTCCGTGACTAACCCCATTCCCCGGTGGTAGGAAAAGGTTTGTCCTTGAGATGCAACAATACCAGCGCTTTCCTGACCCCGGTGCTGAAGGGCACGTAGTCCCAAATAGGTCAACTCGGAGGCTCTACGATGTCCGAAGATGCCAAAGACACCGCATTCGTCCTTTGGTTTGTCGTCGTCAAAGATGGAATTAAGTTGCATTAAGACAGTTTAGTCAGAGCCTGGGCTTGATTTTCTGAGCCTGTACAAAGTCAGGAGATTAGTTCTGATTCGGTAGACTTCTCATCGGCCCGGTGCCAATCGAATCGGTAACCGAGAATTCCACCGACTGGAGCAGATACTGTGTATAACAGCTCAGGCGGAAGGCCAATTTTTAAGAGGAGGTGAACCGGTAGAGAGAGGAGGGATGCAATCGGGCGAATCACCAGAATTAACAGATGAAAAAGGGTGTGAAAACCAAACTTAGATTGATACTGCAGGCTACCAACACCTGACATGGATTCAATCAGTGTTTGCCAGTCAAGTTTGGTAATCATTATCAATACGGCCAAAGTCGGCGGCCCCAGAAACGCCCCCTGCCACACGTGTCGCAGATTACAGTCTTGGCCAAATTGTTGCGCAACCCATTTCACACCATAAGCAACGCCTACAACACCAAGACCATAAGTTAGCAAAAAAGCGGCCAAAGTAAAAAGGCCAATCCAGAACCCGTGGTGAATTCGGTCGGCGATAATAACTTGTAGAAATAGGTTGTTGGTGAATAGATAACCCACCGAAACAAGTATAACTCCGGCTATACTACCCAGCCCAATTTGGCCCAACGTCATCAGTCCAGTGCTTCGATTTTCCATTATTTCGACAGGCCGATTTATCCTTTGCAAGAGCGCGGTGATTATAGCATCGCACCTGCAAAGGTGTCAACTAACCGTGAGCTCTCTCCTTCAGGGTCATTCAGCTCTTAGGTATAATGCAACGCAAGACATACAGGTGAAATTTCACTCTGTCTAGCATTACAGAACTTAACCGAATTATTTGCTATCCCTACCCACCTCTAAACGCGTCGCCAATCCACTTACACCAACCGAGGCCTGGAGGGAGATCGGCAAATATCACAGATCAGAGACAATCCGTAAGATTTATCAAAACGAGCGATTAATACCTACGCTTACTCCATCTCTGAAATTTGTTAATGATGGACCGCGGGAAAAAGTAAAGCAATTAGAGAGGGTAAAATTAGAGGCAGAAATGAGACAGGGCTATTTGGAGAATAAATTCGATCAGGCAAAACTCAACCAGGATTAGCAAAGTCTTGATACGAGAAGAAGGCTTTTTCCTGGGCGATCACGGCCGGTATGACAAGCGATTTATCTATGAAGAGTCGCCACGTATGCCGTTTATTATGCGCTATCCGTGCGAGATCAAGGCGGGCACGGTCAACGACGGGATGATTCTCAACTTCGACTTCGCGCCGACGTTTCTCGATTACGCCGGGGGTCAATACGCATGACGAGAGACCAGGCAGCAGTTTCCGTTCCCTAATGCAGGTGGAGTTGGCGCACCTCAATGTATTACCGCTACTGGATACACCCGGCTCACCGCAGTATCTACGACGATCCCCCTTATGCCCAAATTCAAGCCGAATTGACGGCGAAGTTGGACCGGTTGCAAGCTGAGGCTGGCGACCAACCTAATTCTTACCCGGCTAGTCGGTCCCACCGGGGGGACACGGTGGGCTACTGCGCGGGGAAAGTATCAAAAATGATTGTCCCACTACTATCTGTTTTATCTCAATTCAGCACAAACCTCTCTACGGACAAACAACTGTAGCTCTTCCTTGCCCCTTATATCCTGATTTATTGTAAACTCACATTGATCAGCACAAACGCAATAATTTCGATTTAACCGCCACACATCATTTGCGCCCATATTTCCGGTGAATCCACCTCCACACCTGGCCTGACGATCCCTGGCATGTAATCCTCTCATTCACTGTTGGAGGTGCTCATGCAGAAATTAAATATCAAACGGCTCGATCAGCACGCAATTGTGGCTGCAGTCATTGATGACTTGACGATGGTGCAGATTGTAGATGGGCTAGTTAGCCTCGACTTCCAAGAAAAGGTCTCGACGGGGATGGCCCTCAAGGCCATGATCCTGAATGGGCTCGGCTGTTCAAATCGGCCATTGACGCTGACCGCACAGTTTTTCGCAAACATACCTCTGGAGCATATTTTGGGCCCTGGAATCACCGCGAAACACTTCAATAGGCACCAGATTGGCCGGCTTGAGACCTGGTCGATGGTCTTTGCAGAAGCCATGGGGCTCAGCAGGCAATTCGCCCTCCCAATCAGGGTCAACTCCAAAGGTGGAACGCTAGTGCTATCCAATGATTGTATCCGCCTCTCTACATTCTCAAGCCGGCCAATCTG